>JABDLS010000039.1 GCA_013002885.1 Gemmatimonadota bacterium
GCGACGACGGCCATCTTCTCCGCGGTGAACGCCTACTTCTTCCGGCCACTCCCCTTCCAGGACGCGGACCGGCTCGTGCTTCTCTACGAGACCAATCCCGAGTTCGGGTGGATCGACGCGAACGCCGCGCCGGCCAACGTCATGGACTGGCGGGAGCGTGTAGACGCCTTCGAGGACATCGCCATGTTCCGCGACTTCGGGGTGGGCGACGTCACCATCCAAACCGACGGCGACCCCATTCTGGTCGGTGGGACCTCGGTCACCGGCAACTTCTTCGACGTACTCGGCGTGCAGCCGGCACTGGGCCGCGGCTTCCGCTTCGAGGAGACATGGCTCGGTCAGGACAAGGTCGTCGTCCTTAGCCACGCCCTCTGGGTGAGCCATTTCGGTGCCGATCCCGGCGTGGTCGGGACCGCCATTCCCTTCGGGGGCACGGGTGAGGCGTACGAGATCATCGGCGTCATGCCCGCGGGCTTCGTCTTCCCCGACGATCGCACCCAACTCTGGCACACCTACGCCTGGAACGATCCGAGCCTGGCCGCGACCCATTTCCGTCGCGCCCACTTCGTTCGCCCGGTGGCCCGTCTGGCCGACGGCGTCAGTCCGGAGGAAGCCGACGCGCAGCTTCAGGCCGTGGTCGCGTCCCTACAGGAGGAGTACCCCGAGACCAACAGCATCATGGGCGCAGGCATGACACCCATCCGTGATTTCCTCATACGGGGGGTGCGGACACCTCTCATGGTGCTGCTCGGCGCCGTGACCATCCTCCTCCTCCTGGCCTGCTCGAACGTCGCCAACCTCATGCTCGTGCGGGCCAACGACCGGACCCGGGAGGTTGCGCTGCGAAACGCCCTTGGGGCCGGGCGTTCCCGGGTCGCACGCCAGTTCCTCACCGAGAGTCTCCTCATCGGACTCGTGGGCGGGACCATCGGCCTCGTCCTCGGCTGGATCGGCGTCGAAGGGATGGCGACGATGACGCGCTTGGGCATCAGCGGCGCCACGGACCTGGCGCTCGATGGCCGCGTGGTCGCGTTCACGCTCTCCGTCGCCGTCTTCAGCGGCGTCCTCTTCGGCACGTTCCCGGCCATGCGCTCCGCCGGGGGAGACATCCAAGGCGCATTGCGCGACGGCGGGAGAGGGCAATCGGGAGGTAGGCGCGGCATGCGAGCCGTCGGGCTCCTGGTCACCGCGGAGGTGGCCCTGGCTCTTCTCCTGGTCGCGGGCGCCGGCCTCATGATCCGGAGTGGAATGATGCTCAGGGACGTCGACCCAGGGTTCAGGGTGGATGGAGCGCTGGCCGTCGAGCTCTCCGTCCCCTCGATGCGCTACGCCGAGCGCGACGACGTGCTCGCTTTCTGGGACGAGTTCCAGCGGCGACTCGAAGGTCGACCCGGCATCGAGCGCGCCGGCATGGTCGGGCAGCCGCCTTTGGCGGGCACCAGCTGGTCGAGTCAGTTCCAGGCCGAGGACTGGCCCGACGACCGGTACGGAAGCGAGATCGTCCACAGGCGTGCCGACGCCGGTTACTTCGAGGCGCTGGACATCCCCCTCGTGCGCGGCCGGCTGTTCGAGCCGACCGACGGTCCCGAGGCGCCCCTCGTCGTGGTGGTAAACGAGACGTTGGCTCGTCAGTTCTTCCCCGACGAAGATCCCATCGGCCAGCGCATCGCCTACGACCGCAACGCGACGCCCGAGTCCTACTGGTACGAGATCGTCGGCATCGTAGGAGATCAGCATCAGGAGACACTCGGCGAGCCGGCCCGGCCCGAGGTGTTCGAAAACAGGAATCAGGATTGGGGCCGCGACGGGTGGATCGTCATGAAGACGAGCGTGGATCCCGTATCCGTCGTGCCGGCCGTGCGAGAGGTCCTGCGCGAGCTCGATCCCCAGATTCCGCTTGCGACCGTGCGGCCCATGCGCGACTTCTGGCGAAACTCCATGGATCGGGAGCGTTTCATACTCGTCCTGCTCTCCATCTTCGGGGCGACGGCGCTGCTGCTTGCCACAGTCGGCGTGTACGGCGTCACGGCGCAGGCCATGCGTCGTCGCACTCAGGAGATCGGGATCCGGATGGCCCTGGGCGCCGCGGCTCGAGACGTCGTGATGCTCGTCCTGAGGCAGGGGGCCATCCTGGTGGCACTGGGGATCGGCATCGGGCTGGTGGCCTCGCTCTTCGCGACAAAGGCCCTCGCCTCCCTCCTCTACGGCGTGGCTCCCAACGACCCGGCGACGCTGGCGTCGGTGGTGGCGCTGCTGGGAGGTGTCGCGCTGGTGGCCTGCTACGTGCCCGCCCGCCGGGCCACGGCAGTCGATCCTGTGCGTTCACTGAGCGCAGAGTGATTCGTATCTTCACTCCATGGACGTTCAGATCTTCGGAGTGAAGAACAACGCCGACGTGCGGAAGGCCGAGCGCTTCTTCAAGGAGCGCCGAATCAAGATCCACTTCATGGACTTCAAGCAGCGGAGTCCGTCGACGGGTGAGCTTCGGCGCTTCTTCCAGAAGTTCGGTGAGGAACGGCTCATCGATCGGGACTCCAAGCGTTTCAAGGCCCTCGGCCTGCACACCGCGTACTACGGTGACGACCGGTGGCTGGAGATCGCGTCGGAGGAGCCGTTGATCCTGAAGCAGCCACTGGTGCGGTGCGGAAAGCACCTCTCCGTCGGTCTGGCCGAGGACGAATGGAGGGCGTGGGTCGACGGCTGACGACCCCGAGTCCCACGGGCGGGACGGTCGCAGATCCAACCGCCATCCCATCCGGCCGTGCCCTCCCCGCCGGACCTCGCCTCTTGGAAGACCCCGTCCTCAACCCGGATGTCCTCTTGCGCAGCGCCTCTTCACGCACTAACACTAAACCATATGGTTTACTATAGCTTCTCATGATCGCCTTCCTCGACGACCATCTCGACCGGACGTTCGCCGCTCTGGCGCACCCCATCCGTCGCGCCATCCTCACCCGGTTGGCACGGGAGGGTGAAGCCTCGGTGTCGGATCTGGCGGAGCCCTTCGACGTGTCGCTCATGGCGGTGTCGAAGCACCTCAAGGTTCTGGACGAGGCGGGTTTGGTCCGACGGGAAAAGGAGGGGCGAGTGCAACGATGCTCATACGACCCCGAGTCCCTGGACGGGGCGAAGGAGTGGATCGAGAAGCACGAGCGGTTCTGGACACAGCAGCTGGACTCGCTGGCGACCTACTTGGAGGCGCCAGACCGAGATCGCCGGCCTGCGGGCGGAGGCGGTGGAGACGAGGAGCTGCACAGCGAGGCAGGAGAGGACGAATGAGTGTGGAGACCGTGGGAGCAGTACGAATCAGCCGGACCATCGCCGCGGACAGGCAGCGGGTCTGGAACGCCTGGACGCGGCCCGAGGAGATGAAGCAGTGGTCGTGCCCGGCGCCCGGGGGGTGCCAGGAGGTGGAGAGCGATTTTCGCGTCGGCGGCGCCTACTCCATCCACATGGCCGTCGACGGCAAGGAGCACCGGGCTTTCGGGACCTACAAGGAGATCGATGAGCCTCGCCGGTTGGTGTACAGCTGGGCGTGGGACTGGGAGGACGGCACCCACATGCAGGGCGAGACCATCGTGACGGTGGAGTTCACCGAAGTCGATGGCGGGACCCAGGTGACGCTGGTCCACGAAGGCTTCCCCGCCGAGGAGGACCGCGCGGGTCACGAAGAGGGTTGGGGAGCCTGCATGGCGCACTTCGTGGCCATCTTCGAGTAGCACTCCGACGCCGCCGCGGGAGTCCATCGGGGGTCCGGGTCGCTCGGCTCGGGCCCCGCTCGCTTTCGGTGACGAGGGCGGGGTGGGGTGACTCGGTGGAGGCAGTCCTGCGAGCTCAGACCGGCTCGTCGGTGTCCTGTCGCGAGGGCGGTGGAGCGAGCTGTCGGTCGAAGCTGACCTGGTCCTCGACGGCGGTCAGGCGTCGTCGTACCTCCTCGAGTTCTTCTTGCAACCGCAGCATCGCTTCGTCGTCCACAGGCGCGGCGACCTGCTTGTTCCAGGGATCGCTCTGCAGGTACGAGATCAGTACGGCCGTACCCCAGAGGGCGGCGAAGATGAAGGCGAGAAGCGCGATGACCTCACCCATGGGATGACTTCTCCGCCGGTTGGGGGGGCGGCGAGACGTCCGGTGCGGGTGACGGCGTGACGACGTCGGGAAGCACCCGACGGTTCTCCGGCTCTCCAAGGCGCGCGTCGAGGTCCGCCAGCCGGCCCTCCAGCCCCCGGAGCCGCTCCGCCACCAGATGCATCTGGTTCTCCAGGTGATCCATCCCGTCGAGAAGACGGTCCTGCGCGGAACCATCGTCTTCCGCGCGCATGAGCTGCCAGGTCCGGCGGATGTAGGTTATGGCGGCAAAGCCCACGACGGCGCTGAAGGCGATGCTCACCACCCACATCACGAGGAAGATGAGGTTCATTACAGTCCTCCTGGCTCTGTAGCGCCGCAGCGCTTCAGGAAATCGGCCGCCCTTTGGGCAGCAGCTTCACCGACCACAGCCCCGAGTTGGTGTCGCTGAAGAAGACGTGGCCTTTGTGGGGCTGGGCGCCCCAGACCATGGTGGCGTTGGGCGTGTAGCCCGCCGGGGAGGCCGACTTGAAGACGGCGATCTCCCGACCCTGGGTATAGAGGTTGCCCTTGAGTTCGCCGCTCACGTCCACGACGCGCAGGCCCCCTTCGTAGTAGGCCTGGTAGAGCTTGTCGTCCTCCACCCACATGTTGTGCGTCCCGAACTCCGGGACCTGGTAACGGGCCACCATCTCGGGGTTCTCGGGGTCGGTGAAGTCCACCACCTGGATGTAGCCCTGCGTGACGAGAGGGATGCCTCCGACACCGGTCTCCGGATCGTACTGGTCAGCGTACGAGCCCATGGAGCGGGGGTAGCCCGCCCACGCGAGGCCACGACGGTTCATGATCTCGTCGCCGAGGAAGAGGTACGTCTTCCCGGTGGCTTCCTGGTAGTACGGGAAGGCGGCGTGGGTTCGACCCGACGGCGTCGGGTACGCCGTCACGAAAACCGGATTCTCCGGCGATCCACCCCACTGGCCGTTGCCCACGTCCACCACCACGACGCCGGTTCCCCACTCCGACGAGAAGGCCAGCCCGTTGGCCACCCAGACGTCGTGCACCCGGCTGTCGGGGTGGTTGTACTCGGAGACGTAGCGGGGCGCGTAGATGTCACTCATGTCGATGATGACGTACTTGTCGCCGTCGGACAGCGCGTACAGGTAGTCGTCATCGGCGAACATGTTGTGGACACCCCCCGTGATGCCCTCCTCGTAGATGGAAGCAACGCGCGGCGACTGCGGCTGGGCGAGGTCTACGATGACGAGGCCGTTGCGCCGGTTCGTCGCTCCCTCCCTCGAGAGGGCTGCGTAGCGTCCGTCCGGTGACACCTTCACGTCGTTGACCGTGCGGGCGTCCACCTGGATGGAGTCGACCTTCGTGATGCTGCCCGGATTGGTGACGTCGTAGAAGAAAGCGAAGCCTCCGGAGACCTTGGAGCCGGTGACCACGTAGTCGCGGCCGTCGACGCCCTCGTAGGCCCACAGGTCCGTGGTGCGGTACCAGTCCTCGGCGCCGTGGCCTACCACTTCCAGCTCCTGGACCACGT
>JABDLS010000041.1 GCA_013002885.1 Gemmatimonadota bacterium
AAGACCAAGGACGCCGCTGATGGAGCACCACCCACGACCCCCCGCCGGACGGGGGCAGAAGATCGGTCTCTGGTTGGGCCTGATCTTCTTCGTGCTCCTTCTCGTCTTTCCCGTCGATCCGTCCAACGGTCAGGCGAGCCGGATGGCGGCCGTTGCGCTCCTGATGGCGACGTGGTGGGTCACCGACGCCATCCCGCTGTTTGCGACCGCCCTGCTGCCCCTCTTCCTATTTCCTCTTCTGGGCATCATGGACGGTGGGGACACGGCGCCCATCTACTTCAACAGCACCATCGTACTCTTCATCGGCGGCTTCATGATCGCCCTCACGATGGAGAAGTGGGATCTGCACAAGCGCATCGCGCTGAACATCATTCACGCCGTCGGCGGAGGCCCTGCGCGGATCGTATTCGGCTTCATGATCGCCGCCGCGTTTCTGTCCATGTGGATCTCGAACACGGCGACCGCGGTGATGATGGTGCCCATCGGGCTCGCGATCATCCTCAAGATCGAAGAGGAGTTCGGCCGGGAGCGTAGCCACGCCTTCGCGGTAGCCCTCATGCTGGGCATCGCATACGGAGCTTCCATGGGCGGCCTCACCACCCTGGTCGGAACGCCGCCCAACCTGTCGTTCGTTCGCATCTTCGCGATCCTCTTTCCCGATGCCCCGCCCATCGCCTTCGGTCAATGGCTCGTCATGGCTCTGCCCATCGGCGTCGTCATGCTCCTGGTGGCTTGGTTCTTCATCACCCAGGTCTTTTATCGAACGCCCGACGACGTGGCGGTCGAGCACGAGGTCATCGCTACGGAGCGTCGCGCCCTCGGATCCGTCTCGTTCGAGGAACGGTGGATCCTCGGCGTATTCGTGACGACCGCGGCCCTCTGGGTCTTCAGAGTCGATCTCAACGTGGGCCTGTTCACGATCCCGGGCTGGTCCAACCTGATCCCGTTCCCCGACCTCATCGATGATGGAACAGTCGCCATCACCATGGCGTCACTCCTCTTCTTCATTCCCGCCCGGGACCGATCCGGGGGTGACACGACCGTAATGGGGCCCGACATCATCCCCCGGCTCCCCTGGGACATCGTGCTGTTGTTCGGCGGGGGATTCGCCCTCGCTGCCGGCTTCCAGCAGACGGGGCTCGCCGAGCTCATCGGGGCTCAGTTCGAGTTGCTCGGCACGCTCCCGACCTTCGTGATGATCCTCCTGGTATGCCTGTCGCTGACGTTCCTCACCGAGCTGACGAGCAACCTCGCCACGACAGAGATGATCCTGCCGATTCTGGCATCCATCGCCGTCGTGACGGGGACGCATCCCCTCGCGCTCATGATCCCGGCGACGCTCTCGGCGTCGTGTGCCTTCATGATGCCGGTTGCGACGCCACCCAACGCCATCGTGTTCGGAAGTGAGCGCATCACCGTGGGCGAGATGGCCCGGGCGGGCATCGTCCTGAACCTCATCGGTGCGGTGGTTATCGCCACCGTCGTATTCACAATCGGAACCGTGGTCTTCCAGATCGAACCGGGCGTCGTGCCGGACTGGGCCACCTCCATCGCTCGAGGTACGGAGGGTCAATGAAGACCGCCATCGTAGCCGGCTGTAGAACCCCCTTCGTGAAATCGGGCACCGCTTTTGCCGACATGAGTGCCATCGAGCTCGGCAAGGTGGCCGTTCGCGACGCCCTGGCACGTAGCGGCCTTCGTGGAGACGCCATCGATCACCTTGTGTACGGCACCGTGGTCCACGACACCCAGGCGCCCAACATCGCTCGAGAAGTCGGTCTGGCCGTTCTGCCCAAGACGGTTCCGGCGGTCTC
The DNA here is from genome assembly GCA_013002885.1 of Gemmatimonadota bacterium. Lineage (GTDB taxonomy): Bacteria > Gemmatimonadota > Gemmatimonadetes > Longimicrobiales > Gaopeijiaceae > UBA2589. The sequence goes on from JABDLS010000041.1 coordinate 1,815, forward strand.
TGTCTCCCGAGCATGCACGTCCGCCAACCAGGCCATCACGGATGCCGCGCAGATGATCGAGGTCGGACACGCCGACGTGGTCATCGCGGGTGGGTCGGAGTCCCTCTCCAACATCCCCATCACCGTCAGCGAGAAGCTCTCCAAGACCCTGGTCGCGGCCTCGAAGGGCCGTTCGGTGGGACAACGCCTCAGGCCGTTCTCCAGGGTCCGACCACGGGATCTCATCCCGGTGACCCCGGCCATCGCCGAACCCACCACGGGCGAGAGCATGGGGGAGTCGGCCGAGCGAATGGCCAAGGAGAACGGCATCATACGGGCCGAGCAGGATCAGTGGTCTCTGCGGTCCCACACGCTAGCTGCCGCGGGTACCAAAGACGGTCGTCTCACGGCGGAGATCGCTCCTGTGTACACTCCGCCGGGCTTCGACGACGTGGTGACGGAGGACAACGGAATCCGCCACGACACCTCCATGGAGAAGCTCTCCAAGCTCCGACCCGTCTTCGACCGGAAGCATGGTTCGGTCACCGCCGGTAACGCGTCGCCTCTGACCGACGGTGCCTCCGCCGTCGTCCTCATGAACGGCGACCGGGCCACCGCCGAGGGGATCGAGCCCATGGGGTGGATACGCAGCTGGGCCTGGACTGCACTCGACCCAGCCGGTCAGCTCCTACAGGGGCCGGCGTACGCCGCGCCCCTCGCCCTCGATCGGGCCGGACTCTCCATGTCTGACATAGGGCTCATGGAGATGCACGAGGCCTTCGCCTCGCAGGTACTGTCCAACCTCCAGGCCCTTGCCTCGGCCGACTTCGCGAAACGGGAGCTGGGGCGGGATTCGGCCGTCGGGCATCCCGACCTCGATCGCATCAACGTCATGGGAGGATCCCTGGCCATCGGACACCCCTTCGGTGCCACGGGGGGTCGACTGACCGTGACCATCCTCAACGAGATGGCCCGCCGAGACATCCAGTTCGGCCTCATCACCGTGTGCGCTGCCGGTGGGATGGGATTCGCGATGGTGGTGGAGCGCCGCTAAGGCTTCGTTCTCAGGCCTGCAACTCCCGGTCCAAAGCCTCGCGCACTTCGCGGCGGCGCTTCCCCTCCCGGAATCGGCGGGCGTCCTCCGGATCCGACACGTCGAGGCGTGCAACGGGGCAGGGACGGTGGTTCTCGTCGATGGCCACGAACGTCAGGAGACACGTGTTGGTATGGCGCTTCTCGCCCGTCAGTAGGTTCTCCGCATCGACGATCACCCCGATCTCCATCGACGTCCTCCCCACGAAATTCACCCTCGCGGTACACGTGACCAACTCACCCGTGTAGATGGGTTCCACGAATTCGACACGATCGATGGAGACGGTCACGGAAGCACGCCCCGCATGGCGCATGGCCGAGACGGCGGCGGCCCGGTCCACCATGGACAACACCTCACCACCGAAGACGTGGCCGAGGTTGTTCACCTGGTGGGGCATCATTAGCTCGGACATGACCGCAACCGAGTCGGCGGGCTTCTTGGACTTCTGCGCGGCGTCGTTCATGGCGAGCGAGTACACCCTCGGCTTGACCTCGATCCTTCGGCAACGCAGCGTCGTGGGTACCATACGGTTGCCCACGGTGGGCGGCGGACGACGTGGACGAGACGAATCAGGAGGGGATGGGCATGAGCAACGGGATCCGTGCGGATCGGTCGGTGAAGGGGCACCTGGGAATGAGGGGGCGTCCCGTTCGGTTCGCCGCCGGCATTCTCGGCGCACTCGTGGTGTCGTCTCTCGCGCCCCCACCCGGGGTGGTGGCTCAAGACCAGACAAGCGCGTACGCCGCGGTAGAGCAGATCTTCGACGGTATGCGTACGGCCAATCCAGAGCTCGTCCGCGCCGTTTTCGCCGACGACGCCCGCTTCGCCCTGGTCGACACGCGCGACGGTGCAGCACGCGTGACGGTCCAAGGTGTCGACGGCTGGATCGGGGCCATCGGCAACTCGGGCGGCTCGTGGGACGAGCAGATCTACGACGTGGAAGTCATCGTCGACGGCGCGATGGCTTCGGTGTGGGCGCCCTACACCTTCTACCGGGACGGCGCCATCTCCCATTGTGGCATCAACTCTATCGAGATGTTGCACGACGGAGACGGATGGAAGGTCACCCAGATCTCCGACACCCGGCGTCAGAGCGACTGCCCGAACCCGTTGGGTTGAGAGGCAACGGGGAGCGGCCTGACGTCAGGGGATGACGGGTTACTCCTCGCTGCCGGCCTCCACTTTTTCGACGAAGTCCTCCACCAGCTTCACGGTCTCAGGGGCCTCGAGGACGTCGGTATGCTCATAGCCCTCGATGAGGTGGTAGGGTCGGCCGGCTGCAGCCGACAGGCGTTCGGCATGGGGCCGGACGACCCGCGCGTCGAGTTCGGGCTGAATCAGGAGTAGAGGGTCCTCGATCTCGCTGATGCGTCGACTGGGTGTGAATTGGAGGAAACTGCCTCCTACGCGACGCCAGAAGAACGGCCGAAGCGCGTAGACGAGGAACGTACCGGGCCAACCGTGGTCGGTGAGGTACTCTGCCGTCACTCGAAGGGTGTCCGAAGGCGAAGCGATGAGGATCAGGCCGTCCACGGCGGCCCCATCAGCGGCGGCGAGCACCGCACCTGCTCCGCCCATGGAGTGACCCACGACCACCAGGGCTCGATCGGGGAAGCGACGATGCGCGTACCTGGCCGCTGCCATGATGTCGTCCCTGAAGTCCCTTACGGTGACCTCCGGTAGCGGGCGGTTTCGGCCATGACCCCGAACGTCGAAGAGCAGAACCGCGTGTCCCCGCTGAGCCAGAGGCGCTCCGAGGCGGAGGACGACGCCATGATTCGCGCCCCACCCGTGGGCCAGGAGAATCAACGCTCCCTCTCCGCTGGGTTCCTCCACTCCCAGGAGCCAGCCCTGGAGCGTGTGCTCTCCCGACGTGATGCCGATCTCCTCGAAGGGAAGCCCCAGGTCAGAAACCGTCCGCTCCACTGGCTGGAGCGCGGGTCTCACAAAACGTCCTGCGAAACGGTCGAGGGCGTAGAGAGTGAGGGCGAGCGCCGCGACGACGCCGGCAGCGAGGAGCGGGCTCAAGCAGCTCGGAGCTGAGCCAGGGCCCGCTTCACGTACACGGGCACCATGGCTCGTCGCCACTCGGGGTCGACAATGATGTTTTCCAGTGGGTGACACTGCTTGTGGGCACGTTCCGCCAGCTCTTCCACCACTTCGTCGTCGAGGGCGTGGCCCTCGGCGATTTCGGACCAACCGGTAAGCAACCTCGGACGCGAGCCGAGTCCTGTTACGACGCCCTCGATGGACCTCACACGCCCAGAGGCGTCCATATCGGCCGCGATGGCGACGGTGAGAAGAGGGAAGTCGATGGACTTCCTTTGGCGAAGCTTGGTGTAGGCCTGGCGGCGACCCACCGACGACAGGGGAATGCGGATCTCGGTGACAATTTCGTCGGGTAAGCGCTGGTTGTTCACGATGCCGTCAGCGACGAAGAAGTCGCGAACCGGCACAGAGCGGATCTCTTCGGGCCCGGCGAGCACGAGCTCTGCATCGAGCGTCATGAGGACCGGCGGGGTGTCGGCCGAATGCGCCGCGACGCACTTCTTGCCGACCTTCGTGACGTGGCAGACGTCTCCGTCCTTCTTCAGACAGAACCCGAGAGCCTCACGCCAGAACGCCGTCTGGTTGTAGTAGGTGCACCGGGTGTCGAGGCAGACATTGCCACCCAGGGTCCCGCTGTTCCGCAGCTGGGGACCAGCTACGTGGCCCGCGGCGGCGGCCAAGGCCGGAAAACCCTCCAGAACGGCTTTGTTCTTGGCGACGTCCGTGAGCGTTTCAGCGGCTCCGATCCGGAGGCTTCCGTCCCGCTCCTCGATCCCGCGAAGCTCCGGCAGCCCTTTCAAGGCGACGAGGTGGGCGGGCTCGAAGAGCCGGTGCTTCATGTTGGGGACGAGGTCGGTGCCACCGGCGACGTACATCGCTTCACTTCGGTGCTCACCCTTCAGCTCGAGCGCCTCGGCGAGGGACGAGGGCCGATGATACCGGAACGGAGGAAGTCTCAGCATCTCAGCGCGCCCCTCCCACGATCCGGGACGGCGCCGCCCGAGGCTCCAGAGGCCGGGCCACCATGATCCCGTCCTGCCCTTCGATGGCTAGGATCCTGTCGGCCAGTGGGCGCTCACTGACCTGCACCGAGTCGCCCACAAGGGGAGCGTGAAGCAAACGGAGCTCACCGTCGACGCGGATGGCCAGACCGGTGTGTGCAACGTCCAGGCCCGATACGGTGCTGGTGGCGGCGATGATGTCACCCGGCTCGATGCGAGCGGCCACCTCGGCGATTCGGTTTTCGGGTATGTACCGCCTGCCACGGGCCGAAAGCAGCTCCTCCACGCGACGGATGACCGCCAGGTTGTCGGGGTCGGAGAGCTGTCGGTAGGCGTCGGGATGCGTGGACATGAAGTCGATGGGCTCGTCATCCACGATACCGCCCAGCTCCTCCGTGACGTCGTCCACCAACTGCTTCGTTTCGGCGTCCAGGAGCCACTCGGAGAAATAGTGAAGGCGGCTCGGGTACCCGTCGATGACGTTGCCCCGGTAACGGAGAGCCCGAAGCATACGCTCGTACTCACCCTCGACGACCCCCCGCTCGGCCAGACGGTCTGCGACCCCGGCCTTCACGGCTGTGGCGATGGCGTAGACGTTCTCCACGAAGGTCACGCAGTCGAGTCCACCGAAGTCGATGACCAGGCGTTCCGGCCCCTCCACTTCCAGGGTGCCCGGCACATAGGGCGTCCCGACCAGGCCCATGCCGATGTGAACCATCAGGTCGCCCATGGGGAGGGTATCTGCACCTACCGCTACCGCCGACCGGACGCTCTCCTCGAAGACCGTCCAATCCGAATCGGCCCACGAGATCTCACCACCCGGCGAGCCCGACGGGTCCGCGGGCAGGGGATGGGGCTCGAAGGGCGACCAGATCATGGCCACGACGAAGAGGGTCACCACGGCGATGGGACCCATGAGGGCGCGATACCTCTTCACGACAGGCGCGCCGGGCCCCGCGGCCCGTGGGCCCGGGTCCGGTGGTCCGTCAGTCCGCATGAACCGGCTCCGCTTCAACGTCGGGCGGCGAGGCGAGCGTTCGCGGCCCCTCCGGCTTGCCCAACGACCCTTGGTCCCGGGAGGCCTCGACGGCCCGCCACACGTGGGGTGGCGAGAAGGGGAGCCGATCCATCCTGACTCCGATGGCGTCGTAGATGGCGTTGGCGATGGCCGGAATCGAAGGGTGCAGGGGCCCCTCACCCGCTTCCTTTGCGCCGTAGGGCCCTTCCGGGTCGATGGACTCGACGATGAGGCTTTCGAGCTCGGGGGTGTCGAGGCTGGTCGGTATGCGGTAGTCCAGGAGAGACGGGGCGTTGTGCAGTCCGGCCCGGCCGTGGTCGGCGTCCTTGAAGAGCTGTTCTTCCATGAGGGCCTCGCCGAAGCCCATGTACGCCGAACCCTCCATCTGACCCTCCACGAGGATCGGGTTCAGCGCACGGCCACAGTCATGGGCGACCCAGATCTTCTTCACATCCACGATCCCCGTCTCCACATCCACATCCACTTCCGCAACGTGGGCGGTGAACGAATAGGCCGGCGACGCGCCGATGGTCCCACCACGATACTCCCCGTGGACGTCTTTGGGGGTGTTGTACCACCCGGTGGATCCGAGCGTCCCGAACTCCGCCTCTGCAAGGTTGAAGGCCTCGGCGATGGGCATCTGGCGTGAGGTGTCCGGCGCCCACACCGCGAAGCCATCGGCCAGGAGGACCTCCGCGGGCTTGACCTCCCACGCGGCGGCCACCGCCTTCTGGACCAACGCCTTGAGCTTCTTCGCCGCATCGATGGCCGCGTTGCCGAGCATGAACGTGACGCGGCTCGAATAGGCCCCCAGGTCGACGGGGGTGAAGTCGGTGTCGCCCCGGAGGACTCGGACCCACTCCAAGGGCACACCGAGTTCCTCGGCGGCGATGTATGCCACCACGGAATCGCACCCTTGGCCGATCTCGCTGGCACCGCTGAACACCGCCACCCGGCCACTCCGGTCGATCTGCATCTGGACCGCAGACTGGGGCATCTCGTTGGGGTAGATGGGATAGTTCGTGCCCGAGATGTAGGTCGATCCGGCCACGCCGATCCCGCGACCGAAAGGCATGGTCCTGAACTTCTCGTCCCAGCCGCTGGCCCGCTGCACGGCGTCGAGGCATTCCAGAAAGCCGTTGGAGGTAACCCGGAGCTCGTTGACGGTGCGGGTGTTCTCGCCGATGAAGTTCCGGCGTCGGAACTCGATGGGGTCGATGCCCAGTCGTTCGGCCAGCTTGTCGAGTTGGATCTCGAATGCGAAGCGAGGCTGAACCGACCCGTGGCCACGCTTCGGCCCGCACGCCGGCTTATTGGTGTACACCCGCTTGGAGTCGAAGCGGTACGCAGGCATCTCGTAGGGGGCGCAGAGTAGCTGGCCGGAGTAGTACGTCGTGACCAACCCGAACGAGGCGTAGGCACCACCGTCGAGGAGAATCTTGGCGTCCACCGACGTGAGCTTCCCTTCGGACGTGGCACCGGTGCGGTACGTCATGTGGAAGGGGTGGCGACCGCGGTGTGAGTAGAAGACCTCTTCACGGGTGTAGAGGATTTTCACCGGGCGACCGGTGAGCATGGCCAGCTTGCCCACGCAGAATTCGAGATCGAAGGGCTCGCTCTTGCCCCCGAACGCCCCGCCGACGAGGGGCTGGAGGACGCGGACCTGCGCCTGATCGAGCCCCAGCACGCGGGCCAGCTCGCGGTGGAGGTAGTGGGGTACCTGTGTCGCGGACCACACGGTCAGTCTCCCGACGCCGTCCCACTGACCGATGGCGCAATGCGGCTCGATGGGCGCGTGGGTGGTCCCTTCGAACAGGTAGTCCCCTTCGACGACCACGTCCGACATGTCCATGAGGTCGTCCACCTCGCCAAATTCGAGGTGGACCATCTTCGTGACGTTTCCATTCCACCCTTCCTTCTTGGGCTCGTGGATGTACGCCGTCGATCCGTCGGCCTCGGCCGCCTCGTGAGGGTCCAGGAAAGCGTGGAGGACCTCGTAGTCGACGTCGATGAGGTCCAGCGCACGAATGGCGGTGTCCTCGTCCACCGCCGCCACGGCCGCGACTCCATCCCCCACATACCGGACCCGGTCGAGACATAGCGGATACTCGTCGGGCGTCCACGGAATGATGCCGTAGCACGTCGGCATGTCCTCACCTGTGATTACGGCGTGGACCCCCTCCAGGGCCTCGGCGGCGGACGCGTCGATGGACACGATTCGGGCGTGGGGATGCGGGCTGCGCAGGATCTTGCCGTGAAGCATGCCCGGCAAGGCGATGTCGTCGGTGTACGTCGCCCGCCCGGTGGACTTGGAAAGGCCCTCCACCTTCCGCATGGGCGTGCCGATCAACTTCTGTTCGGACTTCGACTTACGGGGTTCTGACACGGCTACACGCCTCCGGGCTCGCGATCCGTTTCAACCGGCGACGCACCACCTGTCGACGCGCCTCCCTCCGTTGCGGCGTCTGCCGACGCATCGTCCGCCGAGAGCCGCCGAGCGGCGGCTTCCACCGCATCGTAGATCTTCGTGTACCCCGTGCATCGACAGAGATTTCCTGCGAGGGCGTCTTTGATCTCCTCCCGGGAGGGAGCGCGGGTCCGCTCCAGGAGGGCGGATGCCGAGCAGAGGATACCCGGCGTGCAGAAACCGCACTGCGCCGCTCCGTTCAAGTCGAACTCGTCCTGGAGCGGGTGAGGCCCGTCAGCCGACGCCAGCCCTTCGACGGTGATTACCTCCGTACCCACCGCCTCCCAGACGGGTGTAATGCAGGAAAGGGTAGGCCGCCCGTCGACGACGACGGTGCACGCTCCGCAGTCCCCCTTGTCGCACCCCTGCTTCGACCCGGTGAGACCGAGGATGTAACGAAGTGTCTCCAGAAGGGTGTAATGGGTCGGAACGCCGACCTCCCGGAGGTCGCCGTTGACGTGTAGACGAACGATGTCGTGGGTGGTGGTCATGGCCTTCAAAGGTCGCCGCCGGGTGCGGGGCTTCGCAACGCCCCCGCCACGCCCATTTCGTGGACACGCCCTGGATCTGAGACGATCTTTCTATGCGGCACCTGCCCGATGGGCCGCGCACTCGAGAAATTGCAGGAGGTATACATGCCCTATCCGGAGATGATGGTCGCGCCGATGCGTGAGGATCTGGTTCGCGTCGGCTTCACAGAGATGCGGACGCCCGACGAAGTCGACGACATGCTCGGGTCGGAGACCCGGACCACGCTGGTGGCGGTGAACTCGGTTTGTGGCTGTGCAGCCGCCATGATGCGACCCGGCGTCTACCTGTCGCTCCAGGGCGAGAAGAAGCCCGAGGTCCTGACCACGGTCTTCGCAGGCCAGGACATGGAGGCAACCGACAAGGTCCGCGAGTACATCACCGGCTATCCGCCCTCCTCACCCTCCGTCGCCCTCTTCAAGGACGGCGAACTCGCGTATTTCATGGAGCGCCACCAGATCGAGGGGCGGCACCCGGAGGACATCGCCGCCGCCCTCAGGGCCGCGTACGACGAGCACTGCTGACAGGCCTGATCGACTGACAGGCCGGATCGACTCATCGAGCGTCCGACCTCGTCGGCGCCTTCCCGGGAGGTCCGGGGCACGAGGATGAATCGAAGCGGAGCGGGTGAAATCCCCGCTCCGCTTTCTCGTATCCACCCTTGAAGACGACGAGAACGAGCACCGTCTGCAACCTTCTGACGCTCGACTACGTCAGAGGTAACGAAAGGACGGTGCGGAACCGTCGTAGGACGGATACGCGTTCGGTAGGCGGACGCTGTTCCAGCGGGCCCAGGGGGCTCGCTCACTCACGTGAGGAGGATGAAGATGAGGAAGATGATTCGAGTGGCTCTGGTGGCAGGGATGATGATGATGAGCGTCGCCTCCGTCGAAGCCCGGGAGATCCACTCTCCCGACGACGAGATGGCTACTCAGGTCCTCGTGATGAACAACTACCTGACTGATGTCCGCGTCTACATCGAGGACGACGAGGGCAAGTTGCACCACATGGCTCGCCTGGCCCGTGGTTCCGTAGCGAACTTCGAGGTCCCGAGCGAGCTCGCAGGCGGCGAGTTCCGTGTGAAGGTCTATCCGGCGGCCATGCCGGGCTCACGGCTCGACGACGACAAAGGGATCAAGACCAACCCGCTCGCAGCCGGTCGCGACCATCAGGTCCGCGTCTGGTTGGAAGCCGATCTTCCCAGCTCCATCGTGGAAATCGCGCGGGACTGACCACACGGTCGTAGCTCAGCGGGCCGGGGGAGGAGCCTTCCCCCGGCTCGTTTTTTCATCAGCGCCCGCGGATCCGGTCCCTCTGGCGCCCGGCGATCTCCACCAGCCGGCGTAGCTCCTGGATGGGCTCCTCGGCGTCGTCGACCTGGAGCCGCACCACCACGTCGTTGTTGAGCCAGACGCCGCCGTCCTCCTGGACGATGAGCATGGCCGCCGACTGCATGCCGCGACGGTCTCCACCCGCGGCCTGCCCGGCCTCCAACGCGGCGAGGAGCCGGAAGGACAGGTGTCCCTCCGTAGCCTCGAACGCCTCGACCATGGCGTCTACGACGGCTTCGCCGGCGAGAATGTTGCCCTGCGCCGAGACGTACTCGCCCACGCGGTGGCCCGCCCATTCCGAAGCCCGTGAGCCGGTGTGCGTGGCCACGTTGCCCTCAGCGTCCATGACCGAAAACTGTCGACCCTCGATGTACCAACGCTCCGGACGGGGGTTGGGATCGTTGGCCAGAATGGTCGAGACCACGTCCTCCGGAGCCATCCCCTGCCTCAGCAACTCGAGGCCCTGGGGCCCGTAGCTCACGTCCACAACGGCCTGGGTGGCGACAACGCCGACGTCGGCCTCGGCCCAAAGGACGCCGTTGCCCACGGAGAAGACCCGGGACTGGACGGCACCCCCGACCTCGCCTGTCTCGGGGTCGTACCCCAGGATGGAGAAGGTCGCCACCGGAGGCCAACGCTCGACCTCATCAAGCGTCGTCGGCGCATGGTGCACGAAGAAGAAGACCGCGCAGAGGGCGATGGCCGCGAGACAACCATGCACCAGAGTCTTCATCGGTACTCCTCTCTCACCGGCGAGAAGACGTCGAGAATCCTGCAGTCCGTCCGTGCGCCCCCTCCATGGACGGCGCCGCCGGGGATCACCAGCACGTCGCCAGCCTCGAGAACATGGGTCTCCCCGTCGACCACGAGCTCGTAGGTGCCTTCGAGCATGTTCACGATCTGCTCATGGGGGTGGCTGTGGGCCGGAAGAACGGCACCGGCTTCGATCTGCCAATACACGTGCGTCGTATGCTGCGAGTGGATGAACCGGCCGTGGTGCCCGGGCTGCAGCTCTCTGGGCTCGAGTGTCGCGACTTCGTAGCGGTCCGGCATCAGCGATCCTCCATGACGGGGCGGGTGGCTGCGAAGCGCTCCAGGATGGCCAGTGTCAGCTCCACGCCCCGACGGACGTTCTCTTCGGTGACGCGTTCGTCGTTTCCGTGGACACCGCCGGCATCCTCTGAGGGTGTCGCCGTCGCCGTGTAGCCGTAGCTCGTGATGCCCAGATCCCGGAAGAAGTGACTGTCGGTGAACCCGCCCACGACCTGCGGCACGAAGCCGGCTTCAGGGAACTCCTCGAGGGTGACCTCGCGAACCGTCCGGTACAGATCGGTGTCGGTGGACGAAACCGCTGGGGTGAAGCCCATGAGCACCTCGACGTCGATGGCGGACCCGAGGACACCTCGAACCTCGGCGAGCCAGACGTCGGGATCCTGATCGGGCAGCAACCGACAGTCGATCTCGGCAGCCACCTCCGGCGAGACCACGTTGATCTTGTTGCTCCCCTCGAAGCGGGTGATGGAGCAGGTGTTCCGGGTCAGAGCGTGAAGGCCCGGATTGTACCGCTGAAGCTCCATCAAGACGTCGGGGTCGCCGACGTAGGTGTCCATACTCTGAAACCGGGTCCGCCACGGCTCGGGGTGCCTCTCAGCGATGCCGCTGAGGTGCTCGTGTACCGCGGGGATGATCCTGGGCTCGAAGCTGTGGAGGCGGAAGCGCTCCAGCGCCTCGATGAGCTCCACCGAGGCGTAGGTGACCAAGGGCCGAGATCCGTGGCCCGGCTCGCCGGTGGCCTTGATCCTGAGCCAGTACGGCACCTTCTGCGTGACCTCGAGGCCGAAGTTGACGGTGCCCTCGACGTCCGAGCCCCCGCCGCCTTCGTTCAAAAGGAAGCCGACGTTCTCGAAGAGCTCCGGTCGGTTCTCCACGAGCCACCCGGCTCCGAAGAAGCCGCCCGCCTCTTCGTCGGCCGTGGCCATGAAGACGACGTCCCGGTTCAGCGGCGTCTCGGTCCGGTGGAGTGCGAGGAAGGCCGCGAGATGCAGGATGCCGCTCGTCTTCGTGTCCAGGGCTCCACGGCCGTAGACGTAGCCGTCGCGGAGCTCTCCCGAGAGGGGGTCGGTCGTCCAGAACCGCTCATCGGCCGGCACCACGTCCATGTGATGCAGAAGCACGATACCCGGCTCGTCTCCACCCTCCAGTCGGGCCCAGATGTTTCCGCGGCCCGGCGCCGACTCGGCCATCTCGTACTCGATGCCCTCGGCCTCGAAGATCTCCGCGAAGAACTCGGCCCCTCGGGTCTCGTTGCCCGGGGGGTTGATGGTGTTGATGCGGATGTACTCCTGGAGCCACCCGACGGCCTCGTCCTGGAGGGAGGCGAGGTCGAGTTGGGCGGAACCGGGCGCGGGGGCCACAGCGGCAAGGAAGAGCGCGACCAGGATCGAGGCACGGATTCGTCGGAGCATTGGGCTCGGTGTCGGAGTAGCGAGGTGTCGGCAACATGACCCGCGCCAGGACCGGGCTCAAGTTCGACGCGTGACGCGCGCGCTCGCGGACGCGCGTGCGGAGGCGGAGTAAGGGCCTGACTGGCGAATATCCCGCGCGTCCTGCACCTTGGGCGTGCCCGAGCCGGAGTCAACCCATGTCGGACCGTGTCACCGTTCTGAACCGAGCCCTCGAAGGCCGCTATGAGATCGAGCGGGAGATCGGGGCCGGTGGCATGGCCGTTGTCTACCTCGCCCGGGACCTCAAGCACAACCGGCACGTGGCGCTCAAGTCGCTGAGGCCGGAACTTGCGTCCTCTGTGGGCGGCGAGCGATTCCTCCGCGAGATCCAGCTCTCGGCGCGTTTGAGCCACCCCCACATTCTGACGCTCATCGATTCGGGTCAGGCCGGCGACGTGCTTTTCTTCGTCCTCCCCTATGTCGAAGGGGAGTCGCTCCGCGAGTGGATCGCGCGGGACGCAGGACTTCCGCTCGAAGACGCCGTTCGCATCGCCGAGCAGGTCGCGTCGGCGCTCACCTACGCTCATGAGCAGGGCGTGGTACACCGGGACATCAAGCCCGAGAACATCCTCATCCACGGCGGTGAAGCCCAGGTCAGCGACTTCGGAATCGCCGTCGGACTGGAGGCGGCCCAGTCCGAGCGCCTGACTGTGAGTGGCTTCTCCATCGGCTCCCCCGTGTACATGAGTCCCGAGCAGGCCGACGGTGGCTCGGACATCGACCAGCGCTCGGACGTCTATTCGTTCGGTTGCCTCGTGTACGAGATGATCGCGGGGCACCCTCCCTTCGCGGCCGATTCGACACGCACGCTCGTCGCGCAGATCCTCACCAAGACGCCCGATCGCCTCGATGCAGTCGACCCGGATGTCCCGAAAGGGGTCGCAGATGCCGTCGAGCGAGCGCTGGCGCGTGAGCCCGAAGGTCGATTCGAGACGGCCGACGCCTTCGCCCGAGCGCTGGTGGAGGGGATGCCGCAACCGGTCGGCTCAGCCCCACCGGCACGGGCTCCCTGGCTCGTCGCCGCAGCCGCGCTGGTGGGTCTCGCGGCCTGGTTCCTCATCGGACCCGGCGGCGCGGGGGTGGCGGAGCTCGAGGCGGTCAACGCCGTGGAAGGAGCACTCGCGGAGGCGGATTTCGTGGGCGCCTATCGGCTCATGGCATCGCTGCCGCCCGGCGTCCCGGACAGCGTTCGAGATCGGTTGCATGCGGAGGGCACGCTGCCGCGAACCGTGCTCACCGAGCCGGCCGGCGCGGAGGTGAGCTGGAGGCCGCTCCTCGATCCTGATGCGCCCTGGGAGCCGCTGGGCCCCACCCCTCTGTCCGCCGTCGTGCCACAGAACCATGTACTTCTCCGGCTGCAGCTCGAGGGGTACGAGACGCGGCATCTCTGGTCTCATGCGGCTACGCCGGACGTCACCTGGCCACTGAGGCCAGAGGGGTCCGATCCCGCCAACGCGCTCTGGGTGCCGGGGGGGCAGGTCAACCCCGGCGTGCTCGCAGGCGGCATCTGGCAGGGCGACGCGCGGACGATCTCCGACTACCTCCTTGATCGCTTCGAGGTCACGAATGAGCAGTATCAGGCGTTCGTAGACGCAGGCGGATACGAGCGTGAGGAATTCTGGGAGCACGACTTCGTCGGCGGTGATAGACGCGTGACGCGCTCCGAGGCGATGGCCTCCTTCGTGGATCGGACGGGCCGACCTGGGCCGAGCACGTGGGACGTGGGCCGCTACCCCGACGGTACGGCGGATCATCCAGTCACCGGCATCAGTTGGTTCGAGGCGGCTGCCTTCGCTCGTTTCGTTGGGCGCTCCCTGCCCACGATGTACCACTGGTACCACGCCGCTTTCGTTCAACGAGGAGAAGCCGTCGTTCCGCACAGCAACATCGACGGGACCCGGCTAGCGCCTGTAGGATCCTTCCAGGGCATCACGCTCTCAGGCGCCTCGGACATGGCGGGGAATGCCCGCGAGTGGGTCCAGAACAAGGCGGGGGAGTATCGCCTGACGGTCGGCGGTGGGTGGCGAGATCCGAGTTTCGCCTTCGGCCTGGCGCAGCCCATCGACCCGTTTCAGCGTAGCGATGTGAACGGACTGCGTCTCATCACCGACCTGGGCGACGGAGACCTCCTGGCGGCCGCTGGAAACCCCGTGGCTTTCTTCGAGCGTGACTTCGCGGCCGAGTCTCCGGCGTCGGACGAAGTCTTCGACGTGTTCCTCGACCTATATCGGTACGACCGCACCGAGCTGAACGCCCAGGTCGAGGCGACCGATACCCTCGACTCCGGCATCATCCGCGAGCGCATTACGTTCGACGCCGGCTACGACGGTCCTCTCATGGTGTTGTACCTCTTTCTCCCCCCGGAGAAAGAGCGCGTCGAACCGCTGCAGACCGTGGTGTACTTCCCGGGCTCCAACGTCCTCAACGCCCGACCTTTCGACACACAGCACGCGGTGGCGGGACCCCTCAGTCGGTCTCGACTCATCGTGCGGAGCGGTCGCGCTTTCGCCTACCCCGTCTACCTGAGCACTTTCGATCGCGACGACGACTTCGTGTATCTGCTGCAGGACGAGAGCAACGACTACCGCGACCACGTCATCAAGTGGTACAAGGATCTCGCCCGGTCCCTCGACTACCTAGAGACGAGAGACGAGCTCGACCCGGAGAAGGTCGGGTATCTCGGCTACAGCTGGGGGGCGCGGACCGGCGCCATCATGCTTGCCGTCGAGTCACGCTTGAAGACCGGCATCATGACCGTCGCCGGGTTGAGCCCGAAGCCGACACAGCCTGCGGTGGACCCCTTTCATTTCGCGTCCAGAGTCGACGTCCCCGTCCTGGTAATCAGCGGAGAGTTCGACCCGATCTATCCGATGGAGATGTCGGCCCGGCCCTTCTTCGAGGCGTTGGGCACCGACGTCAAGCAGCACTACATCGGGCCCGGCGCGCACTTCGTCCCCTACCCCGACTTCGCTCGTGAGACACTCGCCTGGCTCGACCGTTACCTGGGCCCGGTGCGTTGATTGAAGCGGTCGCGATCCTCGACCGCTATGAGGTCAGGTCGTCGAAATAGGCTCGGATACGGGCTTTGGTCAGGTAGAAGCCCTGCAGTCCTCCGCCCTCTTCAACGAGCGTCGGAATAGTCCGCACGCCCTCCCGTCGCGCACGCTTCAGGTTCGTCAGGTACTCGACCCGCTCGACCTGGATTTCGGGATAGTCCGGCAACAACTCATTGATGGAACGAGACGCCATCTGGCATCGCGGGCATATCGCAGAGTGATAGAAGGTGATGGCCTTCACAGATGCCTCGTAGAGGGCGGAGACCCCAGGGCCGATGGGGCCAATAGCGCTGCGAAGCTCCGGCCGCAGGCAAGGAAGAAGCAGATGGCGAGTAGGTAGTTCATGACCCGGCTCGCTTCTCTCGGGTCCAGCACGATCCACGATGCTCCGACGCCCAACCCCGTCAGCGCCGTGGTCCAAGCGACGAAACGGCGGACGCGCTGCCACGTGGCCGGACCCGATTGGGCCGAGCTCGGGGGGCTCAGGGTGGGAAGGGCGTTCCCGAACAGGATGAGACCCAAGGCCAGCACGAGGCCGGAGGCTCGACTCCCACCTGCCCACGTCCCCATCGGGCTCTCGATCGTGGCCATGGTCTTGACCGCCATCAGCGACGTGACTGCAATCGCGACCCACGCCATGAAGTAGCGCAGGAAGAGTGTGGTGGACCGGTCCCGGGGGTGATCGGTAGGGCCGGGGCGGACCTCGACAAGAGCCCAGAAGACGGACGCTACGCCCACCGGTATCAGCCAGAGAATCGCTTGGCCGCCATCCCTCGATAGAGACCACGTCAGGGTCGCCCACATCGCGACCATGCATGCACCCACTACGAACGTGCCTCGCCGATCAGGTCGCATGTTCTGCGTCATCCAGGTCCGGGGCTCCCGTCGACGCAGTCTCCGAGCCGATCCCGAAGACCTCCGCGAAGCCAAGTAGTGCGTCCTGCAATACCGACAATCGCAGGCGATAGGTGATGGTGGTTCCTCGCTTCTCGGCCTCAACCAGATCGGCGCCTCGGAGGAGAGAGAAATGGGCCGACATGGTCGACCTGGATAGGTCGAATCGGTCGCATAGTTCGCCGGCCGTCATAGGCCGCTCGTGCAACAACTGAAGGACACGACGGCGCGTAGGGTCCGATAGAGCCTTGAAGACAGGGTTCATATTTCGATATTTAGCGAAATATCAAAACAGATCAACCCTCTCGTCTCATTGGGCTACTCGTCACCACGCGGGAGACCAGTTGGCTTTCTTCGGAGGAGCGTGGATTCACGGCTCCTGCCGAGGCGCCCGCAGCCCCACACCCGGCCGCGCCGCCGTCAGCTGCCCGCCATCCACCACGACCTCCCCTCCCACGATGACGTACGGAATCCCCGATGCCGGGATCGTGGCGTCCATGTACGTGGATCGGTCGATGACGGTCTCGGGATCGAAGACGGTGATGTCGGC
>JABDLS010000065.1 GCA_013002885.1 Gemmatimonadota bacterium
TGAGGCCCTCCCATGAACAGCATGAGGCCGAGGATGACGGCGAGGAGCCCGGCGGTGAGCATTCCCGCGTCCGCGACGTCCTGCCTGAGAATCACGATCTGGAACAGCAGCAGACCGAGCGAGAGCTGGTCGAGCGACAATTGAGCGCGCCCCGCATATTTCCTAGCTTCCTGGCCAATCAGCCCGACCTCACGCGCCCTGAACCCGCGTCGCAGCTCAACGTGAAATCCACGCCAATGGACCATCTGAAGAGCCGGCTATTGATGACCGCGGCTGGCTTCTTCGCCCTCATCGTCATCGGGACCACCGGATACCAGGTGCTCGAGGGTCAGAACGTGGCCGACGCGCTCTACATGACGATCATCACGCTCACCGCCGTGGGCTACAGGGAGGTCTTCCCGCTCTCACCCGAGGGTCGAGCGTTCACCATATTCGTCCTGCTGGCGGGCATCAGCTGGTTGGGCCTCTGGTTCGCGAGCATCACCTCACTCATCGTCGACCTCGATCTGAAGGACGCCATCAGGAGACGCCGCGCCATGCAGGACATCGCGAACATGAAGGACCACATCATCGTCTGCGGGGCCGGCCGAACGGGACGCCAGGTCGCACAGGAGCTCGACCCCGTCACCCAGAACTACATCGTGATCGAGAGCGACCCGAAGCAAGTCGAGGCTTTGAAGGAGTATGTGCCCAAAGCCCAAGTCATAGAGGGCGACGCCACCCATGATCACGTTCTCCTCGAAGCGGGCCTGATGCGCGCCAAGGGGCTCATATCCTGCCTGAGCGCGGATGCGGACAACCTCTACGTGTGCCTCTCGGCGAGGGAGCTGGCGACATCGGTGACCATCGTGGCGCGGGCGTACGAGGAGGAGTCCGTGGCCAAACTCTATCGGGCTGGAGCCAACCATGTCGTGAGTCCCAATGTGAGCAGTGCGATCCGAATGGCCTCAGTGCTCCTGCGGCCCTCGGTCGTCTCCTTCTTGGACGTCGCGACCCGTTCCTCGAAGCTGGCCCTGCGGATGGAGCAGGCAATCGTCGGTGAGGGATCGGTGATCGCGGGGAGCACCTTGGAAGAGGCGCAGATCCTCCAGGAGACCGGCCTCATCGTGATCGCCATGCGCAAGAGGGGCTCGGACGAATCGGACTTCGTGTTCAACCCGTCTACCGCTACGAGTGTCGAGTCGGGCGACGAGGTGATCGTGCTCGGGGAGTCCGACCAGATCGAACGACTGAAAGCCTACTTGAACTAGCCTGCCGCGGAGATCGGCGATCGACGCCATCTCGTCGCGCCAGAGCCCTCGCCGCCTCAGAAGAGCAGCTCGTCCAGGATCAGTGAACTCAGGGACACGACTCCCACGAGCTCGCCGTTCTCCTCGACCGGAGCCCTGCGCATCTCGGTCCGCATGAGGAGCCGAACCACGTAGCGGATGTCCATACTGGCCGGAACGGGAAGGACCGGCTTGGTCATCATCTCGAACACGTTCACCTCGGTGGCGTCCATGTCGGCCAGGATGACGGCCCGGACGAGGTCCTGGACCACGACGATGCCGTGCGCGTCGTGCTCGTCTCGCTTGCTCACGATGAGCGCTTCGGTCTTCTCCTGGCGCATGAGCTCAGCCGCTTGCTTCGCGGTGGCCATACCATCGATATAGACCACCTTGCTGGACATGACATCGCTGACTCTCAAACGCTGGGGCTTCTTCATGGTCGTATCTCGCTGGCGTGGATTCAGAGGTAATGGTCCCTGGCCTGTTCGGTGAAGATCTTCATCTGGCTCTTGAGACCGCACACGTGTTCGACCCCCAGGACGAACGCGATGCCCGTGCCGGGCTCGTCGAAATGTCCGGCCGTCTCGATCGATTCGAGGATGTCCATTACCACGTGCTCCTCCACGAGGAACATGATGATGTCGGTTTGGCTCTCCAGGGAGAGGCCAAAGAACGTCTTGGCCTCGTGGAGGCCCGTCCCTCTCGCGGGGACGATGGTGGCACCAGTGGCGCCTGCCTCTTTCGCAGCGTCCACCACGTCGTCGGAGAGGTGGGTCTTTACGGACGCGAGAACCAGTTTGAAGCGCATCGTTATCTCTCACTCGCCTTTCCGGTCTTCCATTCCATGACTTGAGCGTACCCCATCACCGCGATGATGGGAAAGAGGCTCGCGAAAGCAATCAGTCCGAAGCCGTCCAGGGCCGGGTTTCGGCCGGGCACCGCGTTCGACAGCCCGAGCCCCAGCGCGGCGACCAACGGCACCGTAACCGTCGAGGTGGTCACGCCTCCGGAGTCGTACGCCAGCGCGATAATATGCTTGGGTGCGAAGATAGTCTGTACCAGCACCACCACGTATCCGGCCAAAATGTAGAGGTAGATCGGAGTACCGCTCACGATACGAAAGGCGCCGAGGGCCAGACCGAACGCCACGCCGATGGCGACCGTGACCCTCAGCCCCCACTGACCGATGGTGCCGGCCGACACCTCGTGCGCCTTGAAGGCCACCGCGATCAGCGCCGGCTCGGCAATGGTCGTAGCGAAACCGACCATCGCCGCGAAGGCGTAGATCCAGTAGTACGACCACCACCCGACGGGTAGACCGCCCTCTCCGCCCACCAGCGCCGGGCTGGAGAGCTGCGTCGCCATGATCTCGCCCAAGGGAAACAGCGCCTTCTGCAAGCCCATCAGGAACAAGGCGAGCCCGATGACGACGTAGACAGCGCCGAGGATCACCCTCGGGAGTTGCGGAATCGGACGCTTCAGGACAACGATCTGAAAGAAGAGGACCAGGACCACGATCGGAGCAACGTCCCGAAGGGTCGCGAGCAGGACGCTGCCGAAGTCACTACCCACGGGCATCCGTCCTCGAACGGGAAACGACCTTCCTCGAGGGCCCTGGACCGGAGAGCGGCGAAGTCGCGGTGCGGTAAAGCGGGTTCATCAGAATACGAGGAGGCCGTAGCCCATCACGAACACCATGGGCAGCAGCGACGCGAAGGCGATCAGACCGAACCCGTCCGTCAGAGGACTTCTCCCCTTGATCACCGACGAAAGCCCGACGCCCAAGGCGGTCACGAGCGGCACCGTGATGGTCGACGTCGTCACCCCACCCGCGTCGTAAGCAAGCCCGATGATCTCGCGCGGAGCGACGATGGTCATGAGCATCACCATGACGTAGCCGCCGATGATCAGGTAGTACAGCGGCCAGCCCTTGAGAATCCGCAGGACGCCAACGACGATGGCGAGCCCGACGGAGAACGCCACGGACAGGCGAAGTCCCAGTGCGTAGCTGGCTCTCGATCCGTCCGAGTTCTCGATCAGGTCACCATCGGCAGCGATCCGGGCGGCTTCATCGGAAACCGCGATCAAGGCCGGCTCGGCCACCGTGGTGGAAAACCCCAGCGCGAACGAGAAGGCGATGAGCCAGAAGAGACTTCCCTTCTGGGCCAGCGCGTCCGCCATCGCCTCCCCGATCGGGAAGAGCCCGATCTCCAGCCCTTCGACGAAGAGCATCAGACCGAGCACGACCAGGACGCCGCCAAGAAGGATCTCCCCGAGTTGCGGGAAGGGCTGCCGCAGGACCACGACCTGGAAGAAGGCGACGACCACGATGATCGGAACCAGATCCGCCAACGCGCTTCCCAGCCGTCGCGTGATCCCCGTGACCACGGACCACGCCGCCGTGGTGTGCGTTCTCAACGCCATGGGTGACGATACTCCAATGCTCACCTCATGTTGCTACCACCGGGTAGAAGGCGGAGGGCTGAAGTCCCTCACCCGAGCTCGGAAGAGGAGACATCCCTAGGACCAACCGAGAAGGTACCGTGAGAGACGCCGAGGCTCCTAGAGTTTGGCCCCCGTTCCGCCTTCGCCGGCGTAGCGTTCCTGGGGGTGGCCAACGCGTCATTCGGTGCGATTCAGGATCATTCGGAGCCATTACGGCGTTGCTCCGGGGATTCAGGAGCGTGGTCAGCAAACCAACCGTTGCTTGGTGCCCCACATCCTTCAAATCAGATCCTGCGGCACCCTTGCTGTTTTGCGTGGCAGCTTCCAGCCCCCCCCCTCGCCGGAAGGCACACAGTGCCCCTGCCCCGGACGCCGATCTAGCGCTGACGAACGACGTTCGTCGGGGCCGGATCTCAGGCCCGACGACCCCAACCAGTGGCGGCGACGACGGTCGAGAAGTACCGCGACCGGCGCCCCGCGTAGTCCGTGCGCTGCCGGACCAATGCACACTACATGCAGACCTACGCAAATCGGCTGGCCCGATGGAGCCAGCCGATCCCGTAAGGCGTTGTCCCGCTTAGTGCCCCGCCAGGGACTCGAACCCCGAACCTACTGATTAAGAGTCAGTTGCTCTGCCAGTTGAGCTAGCGAGGCATGGTCGCGCCGCAGCGCGAGCCTACAAAGCTAGGTATGGCGTCCGTATGGTCAACCTCGACGTGCCGCCGGCGAGGCTCGCGACCTGGCCTCGACCCTGTACGTCCCCTTATGGTGGCGCTCACTCCTCTTCCCCATACCGGCCGTGCTCGGTCCCTTGAGGTCTGAATGCTCGGCTCGGCCCTTCTCTTCTTCCTCGGAATCCTAGGCCTCGCCGTCGGAACGCTTCTCGCGGTGCGGGGGGCGGTGCAGGTGGCGGACCGCTACGGCCTAGGCGAGACCGCAGTCGGCGTCACCGTGCTCGCCGTGGGTACCGACCTGCCCGAACTGTGGGTCGCCATCACCGGCGGCCTGCAGGAGCTCGACGGCATTCCGGCCTCCGGGATGGTGGTCGGGGCTGCGCTGGGGAGCGCCATCGCGCAGGGTACCCTGGTGCTCGGTGTGGCGGGATTGGTGGGATACCTCCCGTCGGGAAAGAGAGTGATCCGCCGAGACGGCGGCGCAATGCTACTCGCGATCGGGTTGGCCGCCGTGCTGATGGCCGATGGCACACTCACGCGCGTCGATGGCGCGGTGCTGCTGCTCATGTATGGTGTGTATCTGCACACGCTCTTGAGGACCGAACGACGGGCGACCCCGGACGAGCCGGCGGAGGAGACCGGACGGCTCCCCCACCCCGCCCTGGCTATCGCGGGCGGCATTGTCACTCTGTCACTCGGAGCGCACGTCGTCGTCACCGAAGGCGTTGCCCTCGCGACAGCACTCGGCGTGAGTCAGTCGCTGATCGCCGCGACCTTCGTCGGTGTGGGCACCTCCCTGCCGGAACTGGCACTTTCCGTGCGCGCGGCCCGGGAGAGACACGGGCGGCTCGCGGTGGGAAATATCATCGGGAGCAACACGTTCGATCTGCTGGTCCCCATCGGAACGGGGGCGGTCATTCACCCCCTCACCGTCGAGGCGCGCTCGTCCGCCTTCGATCTCGGCGCGCTTGCCCTCGTGTCCCTCGTGGCGCTCTACTTCTTGCGCAGGCGGAGAGGGCTGCAGAGAAACGAGGCGATGGCGCTCGTGGTCATCTATCTAACGTACGTGGGTGTGCGGACCTACCTCGGGTGAGGCGTGACCGGCACGCGCGATCCGCTTGTCACGGTCGATCGCGGCCGGACTCGTCGCCCAGAATCTCCGGACGCAGCCGTTCGAGCACATAGAACGACACGGCGTCGATCTCGCCGACGCTGAGACCGCCGACGCCCCAGTTCGGCATCCCCGCGGCGTGCCCCACATACACCCGGTGCCGCACCGAGTCCAGGGACTCCGCCATGCGCCATTCGGGCTCCACCAGCGACGGTACCTCGAGGCCCCGAGCCCGGTCGTAGTCCGTCTCACCTCGACCCAGCGTGCCGTGGCAGTCGCGGCAGCGCGACGCGTAGATCCCGTTGCCGATCAACGCCCGCTCTTCGTCATCCACCCACGTGAGAGTGTCGAAGCGGACCGACTGGAACCGGGCGTCTGCATCGGCGACCCGTGCTTCGCGGTCCGGTGGATCGAACGTCTTCTCGCCACACCCGGCGGCCAGCGCAGAGAGGCCGATGAGGCAAACGCACGCCACGTAACGAGTCGCCCGAATGCTCATCGCACCGTGTCTCCCTCGGACGGATGGATGAGGGTCGCGCCAGAAGCGATGGATTGGGCGCTCTCGAGAGCAGCCTGGGCGGCATCCGCGTTGCCCAGTCCCTGCTCGGCCAGATAGAGCCCGAACCAACCAGCGGCGACGTCGGGAGCCATCTCGGTGACGCGCAGGAAGTGCTCGCGGGCACCGGCGTGTTCGTCGGCCCGGATCGCCGCATTCCCGCTGTCGAGTTGAGCCGCCATAGCGGGATCCCACGACTCCCGTTCTTGTCGTGCGGCGACGGGGTCGACGGAATCGGTTCGCTGGTCGTCAGGGCGACAGCCGGCGAACGCGACGAGGACCGCCGAGAGGCCGAGGACGCCCGCGCTTCGGGGCCAGGAGTGCTTCATGGTCCACCTCCCACAGGGTTGGAGACATGGCAGGCCAGACACGTGCTGGGGCTTCGGGCCCAGGCCGCGCGAGCATCGAAATCCTCGGTGTGAGGGCTCACCTGGAAGGCGCCGAGGACGCCGTGGCACTGGACGCAGTCGGTCTGCTGATGGCACGACGCACAGCTCTCCAACGACTGCCTTGCGGCCTGGCCGTGGCGTAGCAGGAAGAGCGGCTCGGCATCGTGGTAGCCCGGCCCGAGCCGACCCGTACTCCCCAGTCCGACTTCCTGATGACACTCACGGCAGAAGGCCGCGGTGTTGTGACAGCTCGCACACTCCTGCGCCTGGCCGAATGCACTGGAAGGATGGAGTGAGACGAACCCCGGAGGGTGATAGCCACCGTCGCTCGGGCCGTCGTGGCAGTCGACGCAGTAGGATTCGGTGTGGCACGTCGCGCAGGTGGAGGGCTCGGCAGCGGCAAGCGTGGCGTGGGTCTCGACGAAGAAGAACGAACCGTGCGTCGCAGGCGCCGCGCTCTCGAGAGCCGCGCCGGGGGCCGTCGATTCGGATCGGGACGGAAGGCCGGCGGCGACGTCGGGCAGCGGCGTCAGATGGCATGAGGCGCAGTCGTCGGACGTGTGGCAGGTGGAGCACGTTGCTCCATCGGTCACCGGATGGGCGGCCTCGAAGCCCTGGACATCGTGGGTCGACGGGACCGGATACGAGCTCTCCAGCGGCGGAAAATCCATGGTGGCGGGTGCCACGGGCAGGGCGGCGATGGAGGACTGGGTGCCGTCGACGTGACAATCCACGCACTGATCTTGAACGTGGCAGGTAGCGCAGCGTCCGAGCTCGGCCTCCGCCGACGGACCGTGACCGACGAGGAGAAACTCATCGCCGGCGTGGACTTCAGGCGCGGGCAGAACTCTCAATCGTGCGCCATCGAGCCCGGACTCGGCCAGGGGCACGTGGCACGAGACACAAGGATCCGCCGCCGACGCCTCGTAGTGATCGACGCGCTCGTGGGCATGACAGCTCCAGCACGTGTCCAATTCCTCGGCTCCATCCACGCTCATCCGACCGGTGTCGAGGTCCGAGTGGCACGTCTCACAGCTGAGGGCGGCGTCGCCGGCGCCCTCCAACTCCGACGCGTGGTCGACATGCTCGAAAATCACGTTGGACGCCCGGGCCGACGCGCCGGTCCACGTGACCCGCTCCTCATCCACGCCATCGTGGCACCCCACACATTGTCCCGGGGGCGGGTAGTAGCGGTCCGGCTCGCCGTCAGCGACGCCGGCATGGCACCCGGAGCAGACGGGAAAAAGCCCCTGGTGGTCTGCGTGGGGGAATGGATCCTCCTGCGAAGCTCCCCCAGGGGAGCCTGCGAGGGCCAACGCCCCTGCGGCCACGGCAAGGACCACCCCGGCAGCACCCCCGACGGCCCTCACGCCGCTACGACGTCTCATCGACCGGCCTCTCCTCGTCGGTTCGCCAGCCCCGGATCCTCCCCGACCCGAACCCGCACCGACGTCCAGGCCCGGCTCTGGTTCCAGGGGCTGGCCAGGCCGCCGTCGGACATCGAATGGCGGAGGACCGATGCACCGCCGGTGGCCGAGAGACGATCGGTCACGTCGGCAGCGATGCTGAAACCCACGCCGCGGGCGCGCCCGTCGCCAACGCGGAACTGCTCGATCTGCTGAAGGGACATCCCGGTGACGGCCATGGAAACACGCTCGAGGGGGCTCCACCGCACCGAGGCGTCGGCCGAGCTCAGGAACCCACCTGGCACCCACTCGACCTCGTACCGCCCGTCGAGCCTCCAGGCAGACGAGACGGCCCAACTACCTCCAGCCTCGCCCCGCCATCCCGTGTCCTCGAGCGGCCGCAGCACGACGGTCACCTCGGCATCCCCGTAGCTGCGCCGGCCTCCCGACATCCAAAGTCCCACACGGGAGACAGGTGACCACCCTACGCGCGCCTGAGTTTCGGTGTAGGAGACCGGCTCGAAGAAGCCCCAGATAGTCGACAGCGAGAAATACGGGACGTACCGGCGAACCGTGGCCGAGACCGTCCATCGGCCATCGGCGAAAGGCGTCAGCGCCGTGAGGTGGCTCTTGCCCAGCCGTTCGAGGCCGAAGTCCCAGTCGATGGCTCCCGTGAACCGAACCCGGGGCAAGGCGGCGGTCACATCCAGCGACGCCCTCTCCGACGCGAGTCCCGAACGGTCGGAGAGGATCTCTCGCTGGTATCGCAAGGTCGCCGAGGTCGTCCGGAGACGGACGCGGCTCGACCCACCCCACAGATAGATGCTCTGGTCGGGAACGAAGTCCTCGATTCCCCTCAACGCCTCGTTGGCGGGGTCCCGGAGGCCACGCGCCAGACTTCGGCCACCATATCCTTCGAAGTTAAACGGCCCACGACGCCACGAAGCCGACCCGCCATCGAAGGACGAGAACCCGAGTCCGGAACGGATCTCCTGGCGGCCGGCGCGCACCGTCCATCCGCCGCGAACGAGCTGGACGTACGCGAGCAAGGCATCGAAGTGATCGCCCGAGCGAGGCCATGGTGCTTCGCTGCCGAAGCCCGTTCGTCCCCGGGCATAGAGCGTCGCCGACAGCCCCTGAGGCCCGAACCCCCATGCCGTGACGCTCAGGTCCTGCGTACCGACGACGGACGTCACATCGTCTCCCTGCACATAGCAGGTGGCGCTCGAGGGGCACCCTGAGGACGTGAGCTGAAAAGGCCGGAGGTCCACGGCCTGGATCGTGGTGCCGGTCCAGCCGCGCAGGCCCTGGGCGAAGAGGGACCGCGGAACCGCGACGGCCGAGAGCGCGAGCGTGGCCGTCACCCCGACCCGCCATCGCACCCTGCTGAGCATCATCCCCACACCTCGGTCATCCTCCCACCTCGGCCAAGGCATGGCATTCGGCGCACTCTCCCTCGGGCCGGTGATCCACCAGGTCCTGATGGCACGAGAGGCACACTGTGTTCGTGCGGGGAAGTCCCTCGAAGGGCAGGTCGGTGTGGCAGCCCGATCCCGAGCATGTCAGATGAGCCGTCTCGATGACGTGGGCTTCACTGCCCGTGGGCTGGTGGCACGACATGCAATTGGCCGCCGGCTCGTGGTGATCCTCATGGCACGAGGCGCAGTCCACCGCCGACGCCGATAGTGCCAAGCCGTCGGTGTGGCAGCTCGCGCAATCGAGATCCGGATGCGCGTCGTGGTCGAAGGGTAGCGCTCGCTGGACGGTGAGACCGGTGGAGAAATCCATCGTCCGCGTCAGGGCGTAGGGGTCTCCAACAGAACCCGACTCCCGGTGACACTCGGCACAGCCCTGGGCCTCTTGTGCCTGGTCCGCAGCGTGATGACAGCTCCTGCAGTCGGTCACCGTCGTGACAGTGACCCCTCCGTGTCGCTCCACCGACTCGTGGCAGGAGGCGCAGTCGACGGAGGGATGCTCGGAGTGGAGGAAGTCGAGCTCCTGCTGGGCTGGCGGCTGCCATCCGGGAACCGGATAGCCCCACGAATGGAGGAGACCGACACCGGGGTCGAGAGCCGAGATCCTCTCGGGAGCGGTCGGCTGCGCCACGGCGGGATCGTCCTCCATGATGTCCGTGTGGCACGCGATGCAGTTCGAGCCGTCCACCTCGAAGTCGTGCGCCTGGTGACAATAGAGGCAGTCTTCGATGACCAATTCTTCGAGCCCCTGATGGAAGGGCGTGAGATCGACCGGGTCGGTGTGACATGCGGCTCCGGCGCACGATTCGACGGCCTGCGCGGGCGTCTGTTGCTCGTGAGGATTGTGGCACGCCGAGCAGGCATTCTCGTGAGGATCCGGGTCGGGCATGGCCACGAGCTGCCGCATGGCGTGGCAACTCAAGCAGGTATCCTGATCCGGTGCGAGCGCGGCAAGCGCACCCTCCTGATCGACGTCCGGCACGGGAGCGCTGAAGGCGTGGCAGGCGGCGCAGTGGATCGTGAGGTCGCCCATGGCACCGAGCTGCACGTCGCTGTCGGTGTGGCACCCCGATTGGGCGCACGTCTCGTCCGCCGCTGTGAACTGGTGCAGTGAGCTGGAATGGCACTCCACGCACTGCAGGCCTTGGAGCACCGTGTCCTGGGACTCCAGATGCACCCGGTGGCCCGCCGAGTTGGCGATGAGCGTCCACTGCTCAGGATCGCCCTCGATATGGCAGTCGGCACACAGCTCGCTCGGGACCTCGGCGTGCACACTCAGGGTGTCGGGATCGAACACGATCCCGGTGACACCCATCGAGCTTCGCTCGAGCATGTTCGGCTGGTGGCACGCCTTGCACCCCAGGCCACGGTGGGCGCTCTGGGCAAACAGCTCGTACGGGTCCTGCATGAGGTGGCACGAGAAGCAGAACTCGTTGTCGTGCTCGATGTAGTCGTACGTCTTGTACGCGTAGTATCCGCCCGCACCGCTCCCCGCGACGATAAGTCCGCCAATGACCAGAAGCGCGTAGAGGGGCAGGCTTTCCAGCCTGCCCCTCATCCTACCGAGCCATCCCTCGCTCCGTTCGGTCATCCGCGGGATCGCTTCTCCCGGCCGACGGTTTCCTGGCTCGACGCCACGCGTGACAAGCGCCCCGGCCGGCTACGGAAGGTTGTACTCCTCCTTCATCTCCGCGATGCTCGCGTCCAGCAGCGCGCGGATCAGGAAGGGGTTGTGGACCACCGCACCGGGCGTCTGTGCCAGCTCGAGATTGAACCGCGAGCCCTCGGCGACCGTGTAGCGTGCGTCGCTGTCGTCGAACTCACCGGGCATCGTGGTCTCCACGGTATCCAGCAGATCAGCCAGCTCCGCGATATCGGCCTCGATGCTCAACTCGGCTTGGTCCACCAACTGAAGCGCAACCGCTTCGGAGTGGCAGTCCGTGCACGCCGCGTAGGTCTTCTCATCGTTGGCGCACGGCCCTTCGACGAGGAGCCCCTGGGCGTCGGTGCACGGGGTCGCCTCGAACCGGTGCCCCGTGGCGTTGAAGAGGAACTCCCCCGTCTCCTGATCATCGATCTCGTAGGAGTTCACATGGCACCCTGCGCACAGCCTCGGGTTCTCGTCCGTCGAGCCGTGGGTGCTGAGGATGGGCTGCGCCAGTCCCGGAGGCCACCAGCCAGCCGTGCCGAGAAGCGTCGGGCCCTCGGGCGAGTGCGGGCCACGGAACGAGGTTGGATCCGGCGTTCCCCGCTTCTGGTGGCACTGCATGCAGAGATTGAGCTCCTCGCTGGGCTCGTCGATGGGGAAGCGGAGCTGCCCCGAATGGTCTGAACCGTGCGGGTCATGGCACACGGCGCAGGTGATGGCCAGGTGCTCTCCGTCCTGGGCCACGGTCTCTTGCTCGATGTAGACCGTGTTCACACCGAACATCTCCAGAGCGCCTTCGCCGGTGTGGCAACCCTCACACGATTCCCGCCCTGCCGGATATCCGATGACTGATCCGTGACCAGACTCCGTCCATTCCTCGGCGAAGGGATGGTGCGTACCCTGATGGCACTCGGCGCATCCCTGGGTCAGATCGAGACCGACGTCCATGGCCGCCATCGGCACCGTGGCGTCCTCCGGGTTGGTCACATGGGTAAGCCCCGGTCCGTGGCACGACTCGCACTGGACGTCCTGATACCGCTCCTCGCCCGTCGCGGAGTGGCCGGAGACTTCCGTCACCGTGTTGCCCAACTCAGTGACGGTGTGGCAGCCTTCGCAGAAGGGCTGGGCGTGGCCGCTGTCCTGGAGTCCATTCCAGGCGTCGGCGTGAGCGGTTTCCTCCCACTCGCCCTGCGGTCCGATGTGACAGTTTCCGCAAACGGTCAGCTTGTCGTCGGTGGACGTGTAGCCGAGGAAGCTGTTCGCGGCCGCGAGAGGCTCCTCGAAGAGCTCCCGGTCCCGAAAGACGATGGTCTCGTCCACGCAGCTCGCCAGTGTGCCGAGTCCGATGACCGCCAGTGGCAGGAGGGCCAATCGACTGAACGTGCGCCCCATTCTTTCTCCAGACCGGCCACTCTCAGTGAGCCGGATTGCGAGTCCGTAAAGCTACGTTGGAAATATCGGGAGGGTCGTTCACAGCTATCTGTAGGGAATCTCCTGACCTTTACGCAAGGGTATCTCCGTAACAGTACGGAGTCGTGGTTGGGTCGTCCCCCGGTCCGCAAAGAAACCGCTACAGCGAACGCGGGTTAGCCGCCCAGCCCGTGGTGGATGGTCGCCACGAACCCGTCTTCAGCGGCCCGGTCCTGACCCCACGTCTCGGCGTGTGCCCGTATGGGACGCTGGGCCTGGATCTGTGCGAGGCTCAAGCCTCGGGTCATGAGACTCGCTACTGCCCCACGCATGGCTTTCAGGGCATCGCCGTACTCCTGGAGGTCGCTTCGACTCGAGAGGTCGCCGTGCCCCGGGATGATGCGCGTGTCGGGGTCCATCACGGCCAGCGCGTCGCCCACGGCATCGATGAGTCCGTCGATGGAGCCGCCGCTGGCGGTGTCGATGAAGGGGAAGCGACCCCGGAAGAAGGTGTCGCCCATGTGGACGACGTTGGCCTCGACCAAGTGGACGATGGCGTCGCCGTCGGTGTGGGCGTTGGAGACGTGGAAGGCGTGGAGCTGGCCGCCGTTGATGTGGAAACTGACGTCCTCGCTGAACGTGATGACCGGCAACGCACCCGCGGGGGACGCAGGAGTGGTGGAGACGGGTCGCCCGATACGCTCGAGAACCTGCTCGGTGCTCATGCGTTCACGAACGTTGTCGTGGGCCACGATGAGCGCTCCGGCCTCGCCCATGTTCTCGTTGCCGCCCGTATGGTCGCCGTGCCAGTGGGTATTGAATACGAAGCGCACCGGTTCGTCGGTGATCGCCGCGATGGCCGCGAGAATCTTGTCCGTGAGGGGCGCGAACTGATCGTCGATGATGAACACGCCGTCGTCACCCACCGAGACTCCGATGTTGCCCCCCTGCCCCATGAGCATGTACACGCCGTCGGCCACCTGTTGCGTCCGGATCTGGACGTTCTCCATGCCCTGGGCTTCGGCGTGGGTGGCGGGAGCGATGCAGAACGAGAGGACCACAGCGACGACGGCCGTTGCGAAGCGGTGGCGAGTCGGAAGAGTCGTCGGATTCATGTTCGGGAGTCCTGGGTCGGGCGTGACTTGGAGCGGGCGTGACTGCGGTGGACGCTCAAGATGCGCCCGCCGCACCGGGTCGCAACCCTGGCATTCGAGGCACAGCTGAAGCAACCTGGAGAAACGATCCCGCGCACGGAGACCGCGTCGTGAGAAGCCAACGCACCGTCGTCGCCCTGGCCGTCGCCGTACTTACCGCCACCGCATGCCAGTTACCGCGGTTCGAGGGCCCCGAGATCCAGGAGCCCCCAGCCAACTTCCAGCGCCAAGCCGACAATTACCCACCCCGCCGCGTCTTTCCCGAGCAGCCGGTCTCGATGCACGCAGGCTGGGTCCATGCGGACGTTGCGGGCGTGAGCATCATCTACCTCGATGAGCACCCGACGGTGCTGGACATGGACGAGATCATGGCCGCCAGGGAAGCGGCGCAGGCGGCGGAGACCGACCCCGACGCCGTGTACCGGAACGTGGAGGCGCTCACCATCGACGGTCGGGACGCCTGGGGCTGGTACCGGACCATCGAATCCCCGAGGCGCGGCCTCGAACAAGTCACCTACACGGCGGTGGTGCCCTACGACTCGGTGAGCTACGCCATCCAGTTCACGTCGAGCGAGCCTTCATTGAAACGGGCTGCACCCGACACGCTACGGACCATCCTTTCGTCGTTCGGCATCGGCCGAACGACCTACAACCTGCCCCTAATCGCCATCGTGTTCGGTGCCATGCTCCTGTCGGTGAGCGTGGTCCGATCAAAGCGGCAGGCACGCGCCGATCGCCTCAGGTCCATCAATTTCGTCACGCTGAAGAAGGACGAGGACGGCTCCGCGGACGGTCTCGCTGGCTCAAGTGGAGCACCGGGGCAGGGCAGCAAGCCAGGCGAGAGCGCCGCGGCGAAGCGCCCGCCAACGCCTACCGCAGAATGACGCGGCAATCGTATCCGTCGTCGACATCGGCCATGAAGGTCACCCGCCGTCCGTAGGAGCCGCCGAGGCGGGCGGTGTCGGGAAGACCAGTGCACCCGTCGACGGACACACTTACCACGTGCTCGCCGGCCTCCACCTCGAAACCGGTGACGAAGTTGCTGCGACCGTAGCGCTGAAGGACGCCGACGACTTCACCGTCGATCTGGACCTCGGCGCTGTCCAGCATCTCGCGGGCCCACGAGTAGTCGATCTGGATGAGATGGCGCGTTCCGCCGGACATCCACAACCAGGCGAGGACCAATCCCAGCCCGACGAAGCCTACGGCGCCTCGCCATCGAAGAGACCTGAGTCCATCCGCCATCCATCGCCTCCCACCTCGGCAGCCATGTCATCCGAGACGCTCGCTGGAGCCCCGGACCGGTCACCCATCGATGCCGTACTCCTTCATTTTTCGCCAGAGTGTCGTACGGCTCATACCTAGCTGACGGGCGGCGGCGGTGCGCGTACCGCCGGCGCGTTCGAGAGCTTCGACGATGGTGCTTCGCTCGTCCGCAGCAGGGCGCTCACTCCGGTAGCGCTCCCCCTCCGCATCCTCCGAGCCCCCACCCCGGGACCCTCGAACTTCCCCCGGCAGGTGCTGAGCTTCTATGCGCCGATCGCCTGCGCGGATGTGCGCGCTCTGAAGGGCGGCGAAGAGCTCCCGGACATTGCCTGGCCACCGGTGCCCCTGGAGCAGCCGCATGGCCATGGGGGAGCACCCCCGATGGGACGGCCGGTCGACGCGCTCGTTGAAGGCCTCGACGAGGAGAGGTATGTCCTCCTTCCTGGCGCGAAGTGGGGGCAGCTCGATACGAACGACATTCAGCCGGTAGTACAGATCGTCCCTGAATCGGCCGGCCTCCATCTCGGTCCGGAGATCCTTGTTGGTGGCGGCCACCACCCGGACATCCACCGAGACGGGGCGAGAAGACCCCACGGGCGTCAGCTCTCTTTCCTGAAGAACCCGAAGCAGTCGGTGCTGGACTCCCGGCGACACGTCGCCGATCTCGTCGAGCAGGAGCGTCCCACCTGCGGCTGCCTCGAAGTGGCCTTTACGCTGCCGGACGGCTCCGGTGAAGGCCCCCTTTTCGTGCCCGAACAGCTCGGACTCGAGAAGCCCCTCGGCGAGTGAGGCGCAGTTCACGGCGACGAAGGGACCCTCCGATCGGTCGGACCCGTCGTGGATGGCGCGGGCGACAAGCTCCTTGCCTGTCCCCGTCTCGCCCGTGACGAGGACGGTGGCGTCGGTAGGAGCCACGCGCCCGACCACCTCGAGGACGGAGCGGATGGCGGCCGACCGGCCGAGGATCCCACTCGGTCGGGAATCGATGGCGTGCTCGCGGACCGGTCGCCTCTCCAGCAGCTCCTCCACCCGGGCGCTCAACACGTCGGGCTCCACCGGCTTGGTGAGGAAGTCGTCAGCTCCGGTGTGGAGTGCGTCCACCGCGGTATCGACGGTTCCGAAGCCGCTGATCATGAGGATGGGCGTGTCGTGTCCCCATGTGCGTAGAACCTCCACCAAGCCGATGCCGTCGAGGCCCGGCATCCGGAGGTCGAGCAGGATGAGATCGAAGCGCTCACTTTCGAGACGCTTGATGGCGGCCTGACCGTCGGGCGCCTCGGCCACCTCGTGGCCGTCCTGGCGCAGCAGGGCCGCCGTGGAGAGACGGAAGGTCCGGTCGTCGTCGACGATGAGGAGGCGCGCGCTCACGCCATGACCTCCGAACGGCCAGCGTGGAAGCGGGGGACCTCCACCGTGAGGCGCGCGCCCTTGCCGTCGGGTCGGTTCGAGGCGGCGATCCGTCCGCCGTGCGACCGCACCAGGCCCGCGGCGGTGAAGAGGCCCAGCCCCACACCCTGGACGTCGGCTTTGGTGGTGAAGAAGGGATCGAAAAGCTGTGGAAGCGCCTCGTCGGTAATACCGGGACCGTCGTCCACCACGTCGATGCGGACGTTCGCCCCGGTTTCCACCACCCGGACCTCGATGGTGCCCCGGGTGCCTCCCTCGGCCAGAGCGTCCTGAGCGTTCTGCACCAGGTTCAGGAGAACCTGCTTGAGGGCGTCGCCGGGAATCTCGGCAAAGGCGTGCTCCGGGCCGTCGACGCGCAGATCGATGTCCTGGTCCCCCAGCCCCACGCGGACGACGGACATCACGTCCCGGCTCACGCGCATGGCGTCGCAGTCTCCGTCGCCACTGCGCGGTCGGTGGAGGTCGAGCATCTGCTCGGCGAGCTCGTGCATTCGGAGAAGCTCGTCGATGGCGAGGTCGGCAAGCTCACTGGCCTCCTCGTCGCCCTCCACCCTCCTGCGCAGTACCTCGAGGCAGTTCCGGACGCTCGCCACCGGATTCCGGACCTCGTGGGCGAGCTGGG
>JABDLS010000069.1 GCA_013002885.1 Gemmatimonadota bacterium
ACGGGTCGTCGGGTGAGCACCGGCTTGCGCCTCGTCGTGCGGGTGCGCCTCTTCAGGTACTTGGGACGGGCGGCGTTGGGGGTGACTATCCTCGCGGGGGCCGCCAGCAGAATCCCAAGACGTTAGATGGCGTCCTAGTAACGACATGGAGGCGTTCAGCATGGGGTATTCACGGCTCTTTATAATCGCTGACGACGAGCTACGGCGGGTGGGCCCGGACGACGACGGGTGGACCCGCATGAGTGCGGAAATTGGGGAGGCGACGCTGCGCCTTACGCGCGACCCCGGCTATTACGCCTGCGAAGGCGGACGGAGGACGACCCACCAACTCGGCCACACCGACCCGGGAGTGACATACGCTGGGGAGGTGCATTCCTCTGACCTGGCCGTCTTCGTTTGGGTGGGCAACCGGCTAGTGAATGCGTCTAGGGCAAGTGGAGCCGAACTAGCGGAGGCCCGAGACCTCCTCGAGGCCTTCTCCAAAGGCGGGGCGTAATAGATCGCTTGCCGTCCCAGCTCCCTTGAGGACTCGTCTAAAGGCGGTCCGGAACGCCATCTAACAAGGAATTGCTGCTGTCCGCGAAGGCTATTCGGTGTCTCGGGTAACGCCTGTGGTTTGCGCAGCGTGCGGGTGCGGCAGCAGAATTCCAAGACGTTAGAAGGCGCTGGAGGAGGCATGGTTGGTCGAGTGAAGCGCGTCAGGTGGCTCAGGCGGGGTTGTGTCGTCGTCTTAATGACGGTGGCTTGCGGAGTGGGAGACGCCGACGAAGAACGGTACGAGCCACCAACGAGCGATCTCCGCAACGAACAGGTGGTCGAGAACGGGGAGTTGTCCGAAGCCCCCTGGCGTATCGGGGCTGCTCCCCTGTTCTCCGTTGGGTGGGCCGATGGGGATCCGGACTTCATGTGGCTGCACTCTGGGCGGATCCTGGATGACGGTGGTGCACTCGTCGGCGATGCTGGCGTTGGAAGTTTGTTTCGAATCGCTTCGGATGGTTCTGTGGTCGCCCAATGGGGCCAGCAGGGCGAAGGGCCCGGTGAGTTTCAAGGCCTGGACGCGATTCTCACCGACGGTGACTCAATCCTTGTGTCGGACGGGCGGCAGCTCCGAGTGACGGTGCTGTCATCCGACGGTGAGGTCATCGACACCCACCGAATGCGCGGGTCGGGTCTCTATAAGATCTCGTCCGTCCTCCCGGATCAGCGGCTTCTCTTGGTCCCCGGAGAGGGCTATGGGCCCGTTTCCGAGATCCGCCCGGAATGGGTTTTCGAATCTCTTCCGATCATTGCGATGGAGATGGGTGGTGAGGTGGCGGACACGTTGGTGGAGCTTCCCCACCTCCGTCGATGGTACGGAACGCGCGGCGCGAGATCCGGGCCCGTCGTCGTGAAAGGACGGGCGGCCGGCTTTGGCGAAGGTTTTGTGTGGGCCAGGTCGGACGAACCTCAGGTCCATTGGTACGATTCCGAGGGGCAACTGGAACGAGTGGCTCGCTGGCGTGAGGAGCCGGTTCAGTTGACGTCAGCGACCCGAGACGCATTCAAAGACATCCTCCGGACGACTCTGGTCACAGCCGGGGCCGACGAGGGGACTGTCAGCCGCCGCCTGGCAGAGCTTGATGAGGGGTTCGACCTTCACGAGGGTCCGATACCCTACTGGCGATCCTTTCATGTGGATCGCCTCGGTAACGCATGGCTGAGCGAGTACACCTTTACTGGACAGTTCCCGGACCGATGGCGGGTCGTCCGTCGAGACGGCGTCCTCGTTGGCTGGGTAGACCTTCCGGACGTAGTCGCCATCCTCGACATCACCGATGACCGGGTCCTCGCGGTCCGCTTCGACGAATTCGACACGCCCGCGATTGTCATGTTCGGCCTCCTCAAGGAGTAGTCTGCCGAGACCCGTACCCAGCCTTAGCGAGAGTCCGAACAGGAGGAAGTCGTGGGCAGAGTAGCTACCGTCAGCGCCGGCGTATTGGCCGCACTAATGCTGGCTTGCGATGAGGTCGAGTCCGAGCCGGAAGCCGCCCAAACTGTAGAGTGGTCGATCGACTCGGTTCCGACTTTTCGAGTAGGTGGGCATGATGAGCGGCCCACCCATGTTCTCCACAATGTCGTCGCCGTGACACGCCTTTCGGATGGGCGGATCGCGATTGCCAATGCTGGTACGTCGGAGATCCGTTTCTACGATGCGTCTGCGCAGCTTGTAGGCGTGGCAGGCGGCGACGGGGACGGACCTGGCGAGCTGCGCTACATCCACCAGATGGTCAAGGGCGTAGGCGACTCCTTGATCGTCATGTCCCGCAACCCGGGACTAACCTGGTACGATCCGGCCGGGGAGTATGTGAGGTCGGCCCGCATGCGCAACGATTCTCGCCCCGCGACTCATCCGTGTCGCTACGGCGAAGGGGATAGCTGGACAGTTCGACCCGACGGGCAGCGCCTTCTCCTTCTTCGGGACGACTTCTCGCCGTCGGTCTGTCCTCAGACACCAGAGGGTCCGTGGAGGCGAACGGGGCTCCTTGGGGTCCCACGGGGCGACTTCAATGCCTTTGATACTATTCTCCTTATGCCCGCGGACGAGCGGGTTGGAAGTCGGTATCGGG
This sequence comes from Gemmatimonadota bacterium, assembly GCA_013002885.1. Classification (GTDB taxonomy): domain Bacteria; phylum Gemmatimonadota; class Gemmatimonadetes; order Longimicrobiales; family Gaopeijiaceae; genus UBA2589. The sequence continues at coordinate 2,607 of JABDLS010000069.1, forward strand.
TGTTTGGGCACGACCTCTTATTAGGGTTCGCCAGCGACCGCGTGTACGCAATCGACACCGACTCCGACGACGTACTGGGCATCAGTTATTCAGGGGACACTGTACTGGTCGCCGCCACGCCGTATCCCGCTCGCCAGGTACCCGAGTCTGTGAAGGACGAATCGCTGCTTGAAGTGCGGCAACCCGACGGCTCGACCCGCTTTGTGCCGGGATACAGCCACTATCCGGAGACCTTCCCGCGCGTTGGCCGTGTGTTGGTCGACTCGGAAGACCACCTCTGGCTGATGGAGTATCCGCTCGCGACGGAACCCTTCAACACATGGCGCCTTGCTCGCGCCCGCGGCCAAATGGTGCCTAGCCAGGGTGCGTCTTGGACGGTCATGAACGCCGACGGGGTTACGGTCGCCACGTTGACATCACCACCAGATCTCTTCGTTATGGAGATCGGATCCAATTACGTCCTAGGGGTGAAGCGTGACGAATTCGACGTTGAGACAGTTGAGATGTATGAACTGCACCGATCTGCTGCCAACTCTCACTAACGCCTGTGGTTTGCGAAGCGGGCGGGAACGGCAGCAGACTTCCGGGACGTTAGAGGCCGCCTGGTTGGCGCCCTCCTTGGAGCTTCTCCCAGAATCCTCTGGGTGAAACGGTCTCGATGGGAAGGTGATCCGCGACGTCCAGGAAGTCTCGATCTCCGGTCACGAGTACGTCGGAGAGCGCGGCAACCGCCTCGCCGAGGACCTGGACGTCATCCGCGTCGCGGAGTTCGATCTCAACCGGCGCCGCGGTTGAGATTACCGCCGCTTCCCGGCGAAGAAGTGCCTGAGCCTCCTGGATGGCTTCGTCGGGCAGCCGGAACTTCTCACGGAGTATTCGACCCACTTCTTTCAGGACAGTCTCACCGAGAACGAGCTGGTGCTCTACAAGGACGACGTGCAGAACGTCTGTACAGATCCCGCGCGTACCGAAGGCGCTGACGAGAACGTTGGTGTCCAAGAAGACCCTCAAGAGACGTCCCGAAAGACATCCTCGTCAGTGAGGTAGCCGGCAGCTTCGGCGAATGGCATGATGCGCTTGCGGAGATCTTCGACCTGCGCCACGGCGAGTTGACGTCGAAGTGCTTCCCGCACGATATCGCTTCGGGTCTTGCCAGTGCGCTTGGCTAGCCTATCGAGTTGCTTCTGGAGTTCGGGATCCAGTCGGATCGTTACGGCGGATGTCTTCATGTATGACACTGTATTACAGCGAGCGCCTTCTAACAAGGAATTGCTGCTGTCGGCGAAGGCTTCGAGGGCCGGTCTAGTAACGCCCGTGGTTTGCGAAGCGGGCGGGTGCGGCAGCAGAATTCCGGGACGTTAGAGTGCGCCCTACATCGTCCGACGACTCTCAACTGAGGGGAGGGATTTTACCCCGCCACCCCCTGGAGTCGGCTGGGTCTGTGGGACCGGCGCGACCGGGTCTATTCGGGGCTCCTCGGGGTCCTGCTCTGAGGGGATTCCTCAAGAGTGTCGTCCCATCGTCGCTGCTACCTGTGATGGGGCGCCGGGTCTGGGGCGACGAAGGACGTGGGGGTGGCGGCTGGCCAGGGCATCAGCAGCCTCTGTCGCGGGGCGCGTCCTAACGCGGAATTGCTGTTGTCCGCGAAGGCGTCGAAGCCACGTCTGGTAACACCCGTGGTTTGCGAAGCGCGCGGGTGCGGCAACAGAATTCCATCACGTTAGGTATCCACTGGATCAAGATGGGCGGACCAGCCCTAGTCCTCCGAGACGATCGCAGCCAGTGCCTTGTCGATCAGCTCCTGGGGCACTTCGTCGATCCCGTGATCTGTCCTAGCGTGCTCTGCGACCTGCGCCAGGATCTCGCCCTCTGTCTCACCTCTTGCCGCGAACTGGCAGTTTGCGTCGGGTCCGATATGTCTGCACCGCAGTACCTTGGCCATCAAGCCTCCTCTGGTTGGTTCAGAAGCTGCCGAGCGGTGTCGTGAAGGCTCGCCGCGGGCAGCGCCGTCGAAGTACCAAGGATGGCACGAAGCCGCTCGCGGCGCGACACCGCCTCGGGGTCCAGAGTGTCACAATCCAACGTGGGATTCAGCGCCGCCAGTGCCTGCTCCGTCGCACCGTCATTCCAGAAGACGTCGGCCAAGCCCACGAGGGCCTCACCGATCAGTGGTTGTGCGTCTCTAGCTAATGCAGCTCGAAGGGCGTCACGGAAGTACCGAGCGGCCTCGCGCCAGTGGCCCTGTTGGACCGCGGTATCGGCAAGCGCGAGGCTGGCTACCGCCGAATTCACCACGTCCCCGAGACTCTCGAAGGTATCCCGCGCCGAGGTCGCGTCAGCCTTGGCACGTTCTGGGTCACCGAGCGCCAAGGCGACCCGGGCAAGGTTCGTCTCGGCCGCGGCCACGCCGTACCGGTCACGCACCAATTCGGAGACGCGTCGAGCCTCCGCGTACCGAGTCTCGGCTGAGCGCAGGTCGCCAGTTTCGTGATCCAACACGCCAAGGTTATTTAGTGCGAATGAGCAACCATGTCGATCGCCCAATGCCTCGCAAGCTTTTAGGCTGCGCTCGTAGTAGTGACGAGCTTCAGCGTGATCTCCGAGGCGCTGGGCGACGACCCCCAGGTTGTTCGCGGTCCCTGCGATGCCACGCTCGTCCCCCTCGGCCTCGAAGATCGCGTGTGCTTTTGTGCAGAAGATCCGTGCGTCTTCCGACCGTCCGAGTAACGCGCTCACGTCTCCCATCGCATTTAGTGAGAACGCGAGATCTGCGTTGGGTCCCAGCGGAAGGAGTATCGAGAGACTCTCCTCCAGCATTCGTACCGCCTCTGCGAGCTCACCGGCGGCCCGGTGCACATGGCCCGTCACCCCGAGTAGGCGACCCCTGAGCCGGTGAGCCCGCTCGGTGCCACCCGCACCTTCGAGGTGGCTCGCTGCCTCCGAGAAGAGGAAGCTCGCCTCCTTGAGGCGGCCAGAATGCTCCAGGCCTTTGCGGAGCGGGCCGATCATGGTCTCGATCCGATCGAAGGCCTCGACATCGAGTCCGTGCACCCACGCGCGCCGGACGTCGGCGAACTCCTCCTCGAACCGGGCCAGTGCAAGGTCGTGGTCCTTTGACCCGATCCCAGGAACTATGGTGAGCAGGCGCGACGCGAAGTGCGCAGCGTGCCTCTCTCTGAGGCTTGGGCGGGGCCATCGAGGATCTTGACCCCGGGCATGCTCCCTAACCATGCGGGGCACCGCCCACGCGCCGTCCTCCTTCCTACGGAGGCACGAGCGACCCGCGAGCGTTCGGAGGCGCCGGACATCGGCTCCGGCCACCTCGCACGCCGCTTCGCTACTGAAGCTCCCTTCGAAGATTGAGAGGTCCGCCAGCGTGTCTGCGAGCACCGTGTCTAGCTGACGCCACGCCGAGTCGAGCACCCCTCTTAGACTCCTCTGTCTCTCGGGCCGATCGGAGTCTTTGTCCTCCAGGATCTCATCGCCCTCCCGAACGCTGCGTTCGATCTCGGCTAGCGACAATGTTCCAACCCACGCAGCCGCTAGCTCGATCGCCAGCGGGCTACCATCCAGCAACTCACAGATCTGGCGTACGGTCTCAGCCTCGCTTGGGCCCCACTCCTCCAAGGGGGCGCCTTCGCGCTCTGCGACGGCTGCGAAGAGCCGATCCGCGTCGTCCAGGCCGTCTTGAGTGTAGGATAGGCCCTGAAGTTGGAGCACGTGCTCCGGTCGAACTGAGAAAGGGACCCGTGAGGTCGCTATGATCCGCGACTCAGGACTCGCCTGCAGGATGGACAAAAGGAATGGGGCGGCGTCGACGACGCCTTCGCAGCCGTCCAACACCAGGGTTCGGGGGGTCGTGCTGAGAGAGGCCGTCACTAGCTCGTTCGGGTCGACGGACTCCGAGAGACGGAGTTCCAGAGCGCGCCCAAGCCGCGACACGAGGGCCTCCGGGCTGTTGGCGTCGTCCAGCGAAATCCTGACTTGGTTCTCTCGGGACGGGCGCGACCTACGGGCGAGCGCCTCTAGTAGGAGCCGAGTCTTCCCAATCCCGCCGGGTCCAACAACGGAGATGAGTCGGGCGTGCGGGTCTTCGAGAAGCGAGTCCAATCGGCTGAGTTCGTCCTGGCGCCCGACGAAGCTCGTGAGCGCGGGCGCCAGATCAAGGGCCGGAGTCCGCTTCCTAGCGAGGACGCCCCTAGTGCGTCGGATGTCGTAGATCCATGCGAGCGAGATCGCAATCGGCAGGCCACCGATCGATGCGACCACTACTACCGTGAGGACGATCTCCGGCACGCCGAGCGCCGGGAATGCGATGTCGGCCACCTGCCAGACGACGAAAGCACCGGTGACGTATAGCCCTACGGTGCCAAAGACCCGGCGTCGGCGCGCCTCTCCGAACAACTCCTTCAGACGGTTCAGTGATCACTCCCTGAAATCGGAACCTCGAAGCTACGGCGACCCTGTTCTGCAGGCGACGCTTCCGCGCCCGACCGCCATCACCGTACTCCGGGCCGCCAGAGTCTCGAGCAAGACAGTCCGTTCTCCTCGGCGCGTCCACCGCGATAGGTGCGGTGGATACCTAACAAGCGATTGCTGCAGTCGCGTGAGACCTTGGGGGGAAGCGCTGCGCGCTTGTGCGCATCCAGCACGCGCAGCAGAATCGCGAGACGTTAGGACGCGCCTCCGGAGGTTCTACTTGAGCAAGCAGAGTACAGATGGCCACCTCTGGGCCCTCGGCCGAGAATTCATGGTGATCGTGCTGGGTGTGCTCGTCGCTCTGGGTGTGGACAACTGGAATGACAGACGAGAGGAGTCTGAGAGAGCGCGAGGTTACGTCCTTCGTATCGCGGACGACCTTCGGACAGACATCGGCGCCCTGGAGCTTCTGACGCAAACTGGGGGAGCTTCGCTAGAGGATGGCGCAGCCCTGCTCACCGTTCTGGGGGGCGACACGAATCCACGTTCTGCCCGCTCTCTCGCCCAAGGCCTCCTGCGGAGCGTTTCCGAACTTCCGGTCTCGGACTTCACATATCGTGAGGTGCAAGGGAATGCCGAGCTGCGACTGATCGAACCGGAAGCTGATCGCGCCGCTATCGTGACCTATTACGTGCGCGCGGCGGGGTACCACGAACGCCTCATCGAAGCCCGCTCAGATCTCAGAAGGCCCCTCTTCAATGAACTGGCGACAACGTCTGCCTTCATGGTTTTTGGGAACGACTCGATCGCTTCCCAGGAAATTGTCGAGCGGTTGACCAACTCACCCGAAGGAGCTGGGCTAGTCCAACAGGCGATGACATACCAATCCAATCGCATGGTGTTTTGGACACTCTGGCTTGAGGAGGCACGCGAGGTCCTGGACCAGCTGGAAAGGGACACGGCCGGCGCGTCCTAACAAGCGATTGCTACTGACGCGGATTACCCGCAAGGGGGCGGGTCACTCGCCTTCAGCTCGCGCCCCTTGTTAGCGGCTCGCCCGCGCAGCAGAATCGCGAGACGTTAGGTAGTCCCTCCCTCGCCGAAGGACTTGGGGTCTGTGTATGAGTCAGGACGGCAGTGCAGTGCAGGGTAGGACCACAGGGAGAAGGGTCTCAGAAGCGCTCGCCGCGCTCGGCGTGATTGCTTCGCTCCTATTCGTCGGACTCCAGCTCCGTCAGGCGAATGCTCTCGCGCGTCTGCAACAACAGCAGGCCTTTGCCGACGCGTGGCAGAACGTCAACCTCACATTGGCCACTGAGCCTCTGCTCCTCTCGCTACTCGCCAAGATCCATGACGGTGGAGTCCACGAGGACTTTCCACCCGAGGACGCGGTATCGATCGATATGGCTTACCGCGGCTTGATGCACGGCTGGGAGCAGTACTACCTCCAGCTCCAACTCGGTGTACTCGACGAGGACGCGATCAGCTTTCCTCGGGCGGACTCCCCGATGTGGAACTCCGACTACCTCCGAGGACGCTGGCCCACGGTGCGTGCTGAGTTCCAGGAGGAGTTCGCTGAATTCTGGGAATCACGATACGAGCTTCGGTAGGCGGTTCTGGGTGTGGTCGTGCGGGACTACCTAACAAGCGATTGCTACTGACGCGGGTTACCCGCGAGGCTAGCGGACCACTCGCCTTCAGCTCGCGCCCCTTGTTAGGTGACAGCACGCGCAGCAGAATCGCGAGACGTTAGGTCGCGCCCGAATTCCTTCTTCCGGGGCTCGTTTCAAGAGGGGAAAGGGTGAGGGCTGAACACCGCCGTCGACCTCGGCTGGGGCTTCGCCGCGCGCCCCGATACCCATCCCTTCCAGGGCTCAGATCCGGGTCCGGCGCGGCGTGCACTGAGGCGCGTGCGAAGCCCTGGCTACCTGAAGGCGGCGCCGGGTCTGTCTCACGGAACGAGGGGAGGGGACCCCAGACCTCAGGTCGTCGGCTTCCAGGGGCGGCCTCCCAGTTCGCCGTCGGGCACGACCTAACACGGAATTGCTGCTGCGGCTGCTACCGATGAGGGGAAGTCCGAAGACCGGTGTGCCGGGTGAGCACCGGCTTGCGCCTCGTCGTGCGGGTGCGCCTCTTCAGGTACTTGGGACGGGCGGCGTGGGGGTGACTATCCTCGCGGGGGCCGCCAGCAGAATTGCGAGACGTTAGGTCGCGCCCGAAACCCTTCTTCCGGGGCTCGTTTCAAGAAGGAGAAGGGTGGGTGCTGAGCACCGCCGTCGACCTCGACAAGGCTTCGCCGCGCGCCCTGGTGCCCATCCCTTCCAGGATCCAGAATCCGGGTCCGGCGCGGCGTCCGTTGAGGCGCGGGCGAAGCCCTGGCGACCTGAAGGCGACGCCGGGTCTGTCTCACGGAACGAGGTAAGGGGACCCCAGGCATGAGGTCGCCGGCTTCCAGGGGCGGTCCTCCGAGTCCGACGTCTGGCGCGACCTAACACGGAATTGCTGCTGCGGCTGTTACCGATGAGGGGAAGTCTCAGGAACGGGTCGCCGGGGTAAGCACCGGCTTGCGCCTCGTCGTGCGGGTGCGCCTCTTCAGGTACTTGGGACGGGTAGCCCTGGGGGTGACTATCCTCGCGGGGGCCGCCAGCAGAATCCCAAGCCGTTAGGAAGATGCGCGGATAGGCTCAGGGTATCGTGGTGGCGGCACAGCCGGGGTGGTGATCATGGCAGGGCGAAAGCGGTCGATCGGGTCAGTGAAGGCCCAGCTGGTGGCGAAGGCGCGCGAGGCCGCCCTATCCGCCATTCGGACGTACAACGACCCTCAGACGACGTTTAAGTCCGAGACCTTCATCGTACTGATGG
>JABDLS010000075.1 GCA_013002885.1 Gemmatimonadota bacterium
ACGCCCATGGCGAAGAGGTACATCCCGATGATCGTCGAGAACTGGGTGACGCTGTCGCCCAGGAGGTAGCTCGCCAGTGCCCCGGCAACGAGCTCGTACACGAGCCCGCATGCCGCGATGAGGAGCACCGTGGTGAAGAGCGCCGCGTGAAGCGGGGCCCGACTCCGGTCCTCGGGGACCGACCCGTCCATCGAAATCAGAAGATGCTGGCCGCGATGACGATGGAGATGGCGATGGAGACGCCCGCCATCATGACGCCCAGAGCCGTGTTGTGGTCTTCGATGATCTCCTTCCAAAGCGAGCCGGGGGTCATCTTGTCGATGACCACGAAGGCCAGGATGAAGATCAGGATTCCGAGGCCCGAGTAGATGAGGGAGAGGATGATGTTGGGGAGGAGTTCTTCGGTCATGTCATCTCACTTTCCGCCGACGTAGCGGCTGGTGCGGACGTAGTGGGCGCGGTACGCACCCGGGTTGTCGCGAACGGATTGGGGGAGGGGCTCGGCGGCGGGGGTCACGGACGAAGGCGTCCAGCCGCGGTACTCGGCGAAGCCCAGGGTGGCCATGGCCAGCAGGCTCATGATGAGGTACTTCCAGCTCAGCTTCATGGATGGGTGCCGGGATCGAGAGAAGGCATCATCAGTCGGAGGCGTAGTCGCTCTCGGCCATACGACGGCTGTGGAACGAGGCCTGTCGCATCAACGCCGAGATGGGCGGGAGCAGGAGAATGAGGAAGGTGACAAGCCAGAGGGAATGAACCGGGGCGTCGCGGAGCACACGGATGGTGTACTGCACGGGTACGGGGCCTTCGGGAGCGACCCGCAGCATGTACTCGCCGGAGGGAACGCTGGGCATGGTCACCTGGCCCCGCTGGCTGCCCTCCCGCCACGACTCGCCGCCTTCGCGACCGAAGTAGTAGCCGACTTCGCGCCCGGCCTCCCGCACCTCGCCGGTGGCGGTATTCACCAACGCATAGTCGAAGTAGATCCAGTTGTTCGAGACATCGGTCCGAGCCTCCAGTGCGAGGTTGGCCGTCCGACCCCCCACCGTGAACGGTCCCACGATCTGGACGGCGCTGTCTGCGGGCGGCGTGTACTGAAACGCCTCGGCCGTGATAGGCGTCGATCCGGTGACGGTTCGCACGATCCAGAGCACGAGAAAAAGGGGGACGACGAACGCCGCGGTGAGCCCCACCCGCTTGGCCCGATCCGCGTGGGGTGAGGGCTGGTTCGAATACACACCGACGGGTCTGGGCGGCTTTCCCTCCAGATCGAAGGCCTCCCAGATCCGGTGCCCGTCGACGTACTCGGCGACGGACCAGACGGTCTCGTCGTCGCTGACCTCTTTGGACAGTGATCGGGGTGGACAGACGAAGTCGTCGGTATGGACCTCGTCGCCCACCCGAACCTCCCAGGGCCATTCGCCGAGGACGTAGTCCGTCGTAGTACGGGCGCCCTCGAAGTGTTTGTACGTCTCCCCCCGGAAGTGAACCTTCCGCCGAAACGCCGAATACTTGCTCCCCTCGTCCGGGGCCTCCTTCACGGTCACGGCGTCGTTCCAGTGCCCGTCTTCCTCGGTGAGGTACCGGAATCCGTACTCCGGGTTGTAGATGAGGTACTCGTCCCAGGAGTACTTCTCCCCAGGCCAGTGCATGGTCCGGAACTGGTAACCCAGGACCTCGTACTCCGCGCCCTTCCACGAGCCTTTCGTTCCAAGAGGGATGCGCGGGTCGATGTACTTGTTCTTCTTGAACGTCTGAAGAACCTTCGCCCCGGGTGACGTCGCGTCGAGAACCGAAGCGCACGACGCGCACACCACGTTCACCGAGAGGCCGGCCTGACGGACCTCCACCGAGCTGCCGCAGTTTGGGCAGCTGAGCGTCTGCACCTGACTGTGGTGGAGCGTGTCCCCGGTGTCCTCCCTGAGGTGGGTCAGTGCCAGGTCGTCGAAGTGGACGTACTCGCCTGCGAAGACCAGGGGCGGATCCTCGCTGTAGTCGAGGGTGACGACCTTCCCGTCCCCCGACTTCAAATCGGCGAACGTCATGTCGTCCCGATCGTGGTACTCCCAGGGCAGTTCACCTTCGGTGCTCAGATAGCGCGCCGGTGTGGTGTCCGTGACCTCGTATGTGTCATCGAGGAGCTTGAGACGTAGCCCCCGAGCGATCTGGTCCTCGTACGGAATCGGCCCTGCGTCCTCCGCCAGAAAGCTCACCGAATACTCGAGCATGGCGTCGGAGAGCCAGCCCGAAGAGCCGTCATCGAAGACGAGGTGCCATTCGCTCCACCCGCCTCGTTCGTACCCATAGACGATGCGGCCCACTACGGTGAACGGGCGCCCGTCGTAGCGTCCCTCGGTCCCGAGCTGGATGGGCGACGTGGTGGGGGGCGGCTCCGAGACCTTGCCCACCTTTTCGAGGTCCGTCCCGTGGCGCACCAGGATGGAGTCGCAGTAGTCGCACGTCGTCTGTACCGCTCCTGCCCAGCGGAAGCCGACCTCGGCGCCGCAGCTGGGGCATTGGGCGGAAGGTCCGCTCACGAGTCGATGACTCCTGCGGCTTCGGGGGCGAAGCGTCGGGCGACGGAGCGGACGTGGACGTCGTCGGCGTCGAGGACCTCGGCGAGCCCCTCTGCGAAGTCCCATTCCGGCCGGGGACGACAACAGAAGAGATTCAGGCACACGGTGCCGTGCTCGGGGAAGGTGTGGCACGTGAGGTGGGACTCGGCGAGGAGACTCATCCCCGTGATCCCGCCGGCGCCGGGGAAGACGTGCCAGACAGAAGGACGTACCTCGTTGAGCCCCATCTCGTCGATGATCCGCTCGAAGAGCCGGCGAAGCGTCGGGAGGTCCTTCAGTGCTGAGGGATCACAGCCCCTGGCCTCCACGATCCACTCCCGCCCCAGGGACTCGTCGGACGTGAAGGTCTCTCGCGGGGTGCTTGTCGACATCGCGCGCTCCGAGGCGGTGCGAAGGGGTCCGGCCGGGGGCCTTCCATTCTTCACGGCCGTACCCGGTCACTTCGGCCGTACCCGGTCGGCGGTCATCTTAGAGAGGGGGTCGGAGGTGGTGCAAATCGCCCGCTCAGAGCAGGGGCTCGCTCCTGTCCTTCACCTCCGGCTCCCGCAGACCGTAGAGGGGTGGCGTGTCCACGCCGAGCTGCCCGAGGATCTCGTAGAGCTGTCCACGGTGATGGATCTGGTGCTCGAACATGAGCCGAATCCACTTCCAGACCGTGATGTCGACGCCGCCTACCGTGGTGCAGCGAACCTCCAGGTCGGCCGGTCTCAGACGCGCGATGATGGCGGCGGTCTCGTCCTGCATCCGGTCGAGATAGGCGAGGACGGCATCCCGTCCGGTGGCCAAATCGGGACCGTGTCCTGGATAGCGGGAAGGCCGTAGCTGGATGTTCTCTCCCCACATCCAGCGCTCGGCTGCCCCGACGTGGCGCAAGATGTCGCCGGGAGTGAAGCGCCCCGGAGCGGCCTCGTACTCGAGTCGATCGTCGGGGACACAGGCGGCCAGGGCGAGGGTCCTCCGACGAATGGATGCGTAC
>JABDLS010000094.1 GCA_013002885.1 Gemmatimonadota bacterium
GGGGGCCAGCCCATCACGTCGTTCGGCGTGTTCATGCTCTTCTCGTTCCTCACGGCGGGATACATTCTGCGTGCCGAGTTGCGCCGCACCGGCGAGGATCCCGAGAAGGCCTGGGACTTCGTCTTCATGGCGGTCATCGGCGGGATCGTGGGGGCTCGCGGCTACTACATCTTCCTGAACTTCCCGCGGCTGCTGGAAGACCCCATGGGCCTCATCTTCTCCCGGGGGGGGTTGGTCTGGTACGGAGGATTCCTTCTGGCCACAGCGCTGGTGATCTGGGAGATCCGCCGCCAGAAGATGTCCGTGCCCAGCACCGCGGACCTCATGGCCCCGGCGTTGGCGCTGGCGTACGCCGTTGGACGAGTCGGGTGCTTCCTTGTTGGTGACGACTGGGGACGCCCCACCGACTCGTGGGTGGGAATGCGCTTCCCCCAAGGCACACCGGCGACGACGGTACAGAACATCGAGCAGATGTTCGGCATCGAGGTCGACCCGGACCTCATCGCCGAGTATGGACAGGTGGTGCCGGTCCACCCGACCCAGCTCTACGAGGTGGGTTTGAGCACGCTCATCTTCTTTGCTCTGTGGCGCATCCGTGACCACGACCACAAGAAGGGCTGGCTCTTCATGCTGTGGCTCACCTTGGCGGGGATGGAGCGCTTCGCCGTCGAGTTCCTGCGGGCGAAGGACGATCGCTTCTTCGGGATCCTCACCATGGCTCAGATGATCAGCATGGCCATCATCGCCGTCGGCGCCCTGGGGATGGCGAAGACGTGGCACCGCGAGTCTCAGGAGAGCGAGGCCGCCTGAGATGTCGCCGGCCCCGCTGACCGTCCTCCACACCTCCGACTACCAGGTCGGGCGCCCATACCTGCCCGATGCAGCAGACGCTATGGTCGAGCTCGCCGAGTCCGTCCGGCCGGATGTGGTTGTGGCGTCCGGAGACCTCACGCAGAGGGCCAAGCGTCGTGAGTTCGAGGGCGCCCGGGAGCTTCTGGATCGTTTCGGGAGCGTGCCGGTGGTGATCACGCCTGGCAACCACGACGTGCCGGTATACCGAGCTTTGGAGCGCTTGGCCTCACCCTATCGCAACTGGCGTCGTTTCTCGGGGTCGTCCGAACTGGACACCGTGACTCGCGTCGAAGGGGCGACCTTCGTGGCCCTCAGCTCGGCGGCGCCGTACCGCGCGGTGGTTGCGGGGCGCCTCCGCGCCCGACAGATGGCCTTCGCCCACGACGCGTTTCGTCAGGCTCCCGTGGGTGATCACCGCATCGTCGTCGTCCACCATCATTTCGTGCCTGTGGAGGGAGGCGGAGCCGGGCGGCCGCTCGCGGCAGCCGACGAACTTCTCGAGGAGTTCGAGGCGATGGGCCTGAGTGCCATCCTCGGGGGCCACGTCCACCAACTCCACCTGCGCTCTTCGGCGCGGCTCACGGGAAGTGCGGGCTCGGTGCCCGTTCTGTCCACCGGGACGGCGACGTCCCGTCGGGGACGGGGAGCCGAGGCCGCCGCGAACACCTTGTGCGTCCTGCGCTTCACCGAGAGCGAAGTCGAGGTGACGCCGTACCGGCGTGGTGTGGGCGAAGGGGCCTTTCAGCCGATGGAGGTGAGGACCTTCGGGCTTTCGGCGCGGGTCGAGCGCCTGGGCGGGGTCGATGCGCGCAGCGCTCTCCGTGACGACCGGATCATGGGCCAGGCTGAGAAGGCGGCGGCGTCATGACGGTTCACTTCCGGCGGCGCTCGTTGTCTCGCGCGGACGAACTCGGCGCCCTCGCGGTGTCGATCCTCGCGGGGCTCGGCGGGGCGGCCGCGGCCTATTACCTCACCCGCCTGTACCTCTCCCGGGAGACACTCGATTCGCCGGCCAAGCACCCGGGCGGAGACGAAAAGCCCATCGGTCCGACGCAACAGCCGCGTCTTCCGGCCCCCGGGGGGACCGCGGACGAAGGCGGCTGACGTTGGGTCGGCGTAGCCTACTCCCTTGGGTAGTCGCGGCCGCCGGTGCGGCAGCCGTCACGACGATCCCCATCGACGCCGTGGGCCAGGTCCGCCTTCCCGAGGTCACGGAGGTACGCTTCCAAGGCAACGAGACGTTCCCCTCCGACTCCTTGTCCCGAGCTATCGTCACCCGGGAGACCGAGTGCAAATCGGGTCTCTTCAACTTCCCGATCCCCTTGTGCCCGCTGGGGTTCGGCTTCGCCCTCAACCGCTCCCAGCTTCGCGAGCGGGACCTGCCTCGCGACCGCGCGCGACTCATCCTCTGGTATCGTCAGCGTGGCTTCCAGGACGTGCAGGTGGACACCCCCACGGTGGTCCGCACCGCCCTCGATGCGCAGGTCGTATTCCCGGTGACGGAGGGACGACCGGTCATCGCCGACAGCATCACCTACGCCGGCGTTGCCGATCTCGGCTTCCCCGAGCTCCTTGACAACCTGCCGATCCAGGAGGGCGATCGGCTGAGCACCATCGCCCTGGACGCTACCCGCGACTCCATCACCGACCGGCTGGCGAACCGAGGTTACGCCTACGCCGAGGTCTATCGGAGCGCGCTGCGTCCGGCGGACCAGCCGTACAATGCCATCGTGACGTTCGACGTCGATCCGGGGCCGGTTTCGACCTACGGAGCCATTCGAGTCAGCGAGCTTCAGAACCTCAGCGTCCGCACTGTACTGCGGACGGTCCAGCTCTCGAGTGGTGACGTGTACCGCCAGAGCGCCATCGACGAGGCGACCACCCGGCTGTACGGGCTTCAGATCGTACGGAGTGCCAGCGTCACGCCCATCCGATCGGATACCGTCTCACTGGTCCGCGACTCGGTGATCGACGTGGAGATCGACGTCCGCGAGGGCGATGCCTACCGGGTTCGGGCCGGCGGCGGTCTGAACACGGCCGAGTGTCTCAACGTCGAGGCGAGGTGGACGAGCCGGAACTTCTTCGGTGGAGGCCGCCTCCTCCAGGTCAGGGGTCGGGTCGGGAATATTCTCGCCGCGGACTTCCGTGAGATCCTGTGCAGTCAGAGCGGAACCGACGAGTACGGGAAGCTCACCGGCCTCGCCTCAGTGGAGTTCGTGCAGCCGTGGATCTTCTCCACCCGTAACTCACTCTCGGCGTCGGTCTTCGCTGAGCGCCAGGCCTTGCCGAACATCTTCGTTCGACGAGCCGTCGGTGCTCAGCTCGCCCTGTCTCGGACCATCGCGCCGCAAACGATCCTCACCGGCTTCTACCGGCCCGAGGTGTCGGAGTTGGATGCCGAAGACGTGCTCTTCTGCACGGGGCTGCTCGTCTGTGACCCTGACGACGTGCGGGAGTTGGAGGGTCGCAACTTCCTTTCACCGGTGGGCGTGTCGTTGGCCAGGGACCGCTCCGACGACCTCCTGAACCCGCGACGCGGCTACCGTGTTCTCGCCGACTTCGAGCACGCGGCGTCGTGGACGACTTCCGACTTCCGCTACACGCGGGTGGTGGCCGAGGCGTCGCGCTACGTGCCGTTGGGCAACATCGTACTCGCGGGGCGAATCCGGGGAGGTTGGGTCGGCTCCGGGGGCTTCGCCGGTCTTGCCGGGACGACAGAAGGAAGCACGATCGTCCATCCGCAGAAACGGTTCTATACCGGTGGCGCCAGCTCTGTGCGCGGCTTCGCCCAGAGCAACCTCGGTCCTCGGGTCCTGTTCGCGACCGCCAACCAGCTCTTGTCCCTTGCCCAGGGCTTCGGTCAGTGTGACCCGGTCGACCTCGCTGCGCTCACGTGTGACCCCGCGGAGGACACCGCGCTGCAGCCCCGACCCACGGGGGGAACCCGGGTCCTGGAAGTCAACGCCGAGCTGCGATTCCCGGTGGCTTCGGTATTCGAAGGGGTGATCTTCGGGGACGCGGGCCAGGCGTGGGGGCGAGACCAGGCGGTGGGCCTCGCCAGTCTCGAAGTGACGCCAGGTCTCGGGATTCGTTTTCCCAGCCCGGTGGGACCCATTCGGGTGGACCTCGCGTATCGATTCAGAGGAGCCGAGAGCCTCGATGTGGTCACCGAGCTCATCGAGCCGTACGACCCCGCCAACCCCGAACATGAGCGGATCCTCATCCGCACGGCCGCAGGAAACGAGATGAGCATCGATTGGGCCAGCACCGGCGCGCTGAGTACGCTGGCGAATCCCGTGCTCTTCGGATCCAATGATGGTGGGCTTCAGCTTCACGTTTCCATCGGTCAGGCCTTCTGATGTCCGACGGAGTGGATCCCGGGACCACACTGCCCGACGGCGGCGGCGTCGACGACGGCGCGGAATCCATTCAGGAGGCGCCCAAGGAGGAGGTCCGACACAGCCTCGCCATGACGTGGCGGCGCCGGCTCGTGCGGGTGCGCCGCTTCATCCGACGCTCCTTCTGGGGCCTGGTATTTCTGGCGATCGTCATCATCGCCTTCGCCTCGCAGACCGGGCGAGGGCAGGACATCGTCCTGAGGACCGCCCTCAACGAAGTCCGCTCTTCGCTTGCGGGCGAGTTGACCATCGGCGGGATCCGGAGTGGCACCCTTCTCACCGGAGCGACGCTTCGGGGCGTCCGACTCGATGCTGCGGGGGGGACCCCGTTCCTCGTGGCCGATTCGGTGCTGCTGCGGTATTCCCTGCTGTCCACGATCACCGGGGGCTCGCCCATCCGGTCGACGACGGTTTGGGGTGCCGACATCATCGTCTCGCGATACTCCGACGACGAGGTCGTCAACGTCGCTCGGCTCCTCACCACCG
The DNA here is from genome assembly GCA_013002885.1 of Gemmatimonadota bacterium. Classification (GTDB taxonomy): domain Bacteria; phylum Gemmatimonadota; class Gemmatimonadetes; order Longimicrobiales; family Gaopeijiaceae; genus UBA2589. The sequence continues at coordinate 4,737 of JABDLS010000094.1, forward strand.
GGGACACGAGCGCTGTCGCCTCGGGCGAGCGCCGGCCCACGCGTCTCGGTCACGTCGCGATCCGCGAGGGCCGGGCGCGCATCGTGTCTCCGGCGAACGAGCGGAGGGTGGCGAACGCCGTAGGGCCGGACGGGCAACCCGTGAAGGAGCTCACCTTCGACGCCCTCGACATCGACGTTGAAAACGCCGTTCTGGTACCGGGGGGCTCGGTGATCTTCCAGGCCGATCTGGCGTCGTTCTCCTCCACGATCGGCATTCGCGACGAGCCGCTGCGGGTCCGGGAGGTCTTTGGAACGCTCACCTACGGGGACCAGGGCATCCGCATCACCGACGCGGCGTTCCGCCTACCCGGCACGCTCGTGGAGGGTGACCTGCGGGTTGGGCCAGCGGAGCCGGGGGCTCCGTGGACGTTCTGGACGGACCTTCAGACCCGAGGCTGGGGTGACCTGGCCGACCTGCAATGGGTGGATCCGCGGATTCCGGATGGACGCTTCACCGGCGGCGCGGCGATCGACGTGGCAGACCAGGTGGCCATCGAGATGCAGGATCTCCAGGTGGAGCTGGAGGCGAGCGACGTGGTCTTCGATGGTCAAGCGATCTTCGATGATCGTATGGTCCTCGAAGCCATGTCCGTGACAGCGAGCCCGGTGACCCTCGAGCGGCTGGAACCATGGCTCGAGTGGGACATCCCCCTGGACGGCTGGCTCAGTGGCGACGGCGTCTTCGACGGTACGTTGAACGACCTCACCGGCCGGGGCAGGATGACGTTGGTGCCAACGGGATACGGTGGCCAGGCGACGACCATGGAGTTCGAAGGTGCCGTCCGCCTTGGCGAAGGCGCCCGGGACTTCCGGGCTCGGCTTCAGCCCCTCAACTACGATATCCTCGCCGCCTTCTGGCCGGAGCTCCCCTGGGCTGGTCTGGGCGAGGCTACCGTCGAGCTCGACGGTGGCTTCGACGAGGGGATGGAGATCGTCGCCCAGTTGAACCACCGGGCCGGTTTCGAGGAGCCTTCGGTGGTGGAGGCCCGAGGTCATGTGTGGCGGGATGCGGACGACCGAAGCTGGACCACCGACATGGAGCTCGATCTCCAGCCGCTCTCCGTGGGAATCTTCGCATCGCTCGCGCCCGAGTTGGGCCTGGTGGGCAACGTCTCAGGACCGGCAACCGTGGAAGGGCGACTCGACGACCTGAACGTGGGAGGCGAGCTACAGACCGTCTTCGGCCGAGTGGTCGTCGACAGTCGGGTCAACCTCCGCCAGCCAGCGTCGAACTATCGGCTTGCCATCGATGCCGACTCCTTGCCGCTCTCCCGGCTTGCCCAGCGCCTCCCCGCCCAGACCCGATGGAGTGGAACCCTCGAACTGGAGGGCTCGGGGTTCTCTGTGGATTCGGCGGATATCGCCTTCACCATGTCTGCCCGTGGATCTCGGCTGGGCCCCCTCCGGGTAGACACCCTGGTGGCATCGGGGCGGGTCCAGGCCGGGATCCTCGTCACCGATCGATTGCAGGGCAGGGTCGGCGGCGTCGACGTGAGCGGGCGGGGCCGCCTGGGCCTCCGGCCAGGACGGTGGGGCGCTTCGACGCTGGAGTTCTCTGCCCCGACCCTCGTGGGCCTCCGGCCGTTGGTCATGGGGGTGCCCGACTCGGTCCTCGTCAGCGACGACCTGAGCCCTCTCGACCAGGAGCTCCTTCGGCTCCAGGGCATCGAACCGGATACACTGCCGTCGAGTCGGGACGTCCGGATGGAGGGTCAGGTGGCCGGGGCTGCAAGCCTCAGCGGGTCGATCGACGACCTCGACCTGGGGCTCATCGTGGACATCGTGGGAGGTGCGTTCAAACAGAACCAGGTCGACACGGCCCGTGTCGCCTTCACGGCCACGGGGCTCCCGAACACGCTGGGAGATTGGGAGATCGGGGCCAGCGCAATAGGCATCGTCTTCGAGGGACGGGAGTTCGAGCGTGGTGGGTTCGAGGCCGATATGCTCGCTCGGGCGGGTGCCGGCCGGATCGAAGTCGTGCGACGTCCAGGGGAGGAATACCGTGCTCGAGGCTCCTTCGAGCTCGACTCGGTGGGTGGACGCATCGAGTTGGACGAGGCCTCGGTGCGTCTGGACGGGCAGACCTGGGTCCTGGCTCAGGCCGGTCCGGTGAGCTGGGGTGACGCGACAGTCTCCGTCGACAGCGTGGTGGTGATGCGGGAAGGCGCTGATCCCATGCGTCTTTCCGTCGACGGTGATCTGACCCGTCAAGGTCAGAGCGACTTCCAGCTCCAGGTGGAGGGTCTACACATCGATCGGATCCTCCATATGGCGCAGCGGGAGGATCTCCAGGTTGGAGGTCATGTCGATGCCGACCTGACCGTCAGGGGCACGTCACGCTCGCCGGAGATCACCGGTGAGTTCGCCGTGCTCGGCCCCCGGTACGGCACCACCCAACTCACCAGGGTCGACGGTTCCGTCCGGTACGGTGGGCGCTCCCTCGCAGTCGAGCTCGCCGGGTGGGACGCGATACGGAGGGTCGTCACGGGCACGGCGACTCTGCCTCTCGATCTCGGTCTCGGCGACGTGGAGCAACGGGTTCTCGACCAGCCCATGGAGGTCCATGTGGTGGCCGACTCCCTGGACGCCGCCATCGCCCTGTCGTACCTGACGTCGCTCAATGGAGTCCTGGGGACGGTATCCGGCGAGGTCCGGGTCCGAGGCACGCCCCAGCGGCCGGAACCGGAGGGTACGGTCGAGCTACGGAACGCAGCCTGGTCCATCGATGCCATCGGCGTCCGCCACCAGGGGATCGACGGCGAGCTGCGTCTGCGTCCCGACCGAACGGTGGACGTGACACTGGCGGCACGAGTGCCTGGGCAGGCGACGGTCTCGGGCACCGTCACGTTGGAACCTGTCCGCGACCCGGAACTCGATCTGGACTTCGGGTTCACCCGATTTCTGGGTGTGTCGCGACCGGACATGGAGGGGTACGTCAGCGGCGGCTTCAACCTGGGTGGAACCTATACGCGGCCGGTCGCCGAAGGCGCCCTCACGGTGGACGAAGGGACGATCTATGTCGACGAGCTCCAACGGGCGGCGAGCGTCGTCGACCTGAGTGATCCCTTCCTCTTCGACGTCGGACTCGCGGTGGATACGACGGCGCTGGTGTCGCAGCCACTCTTTGCGGGCCTCCGGAATCCATTCTTCGACAACCTCCGCGTCGATGTGGACCTGGCCGTGCCTCGTGGCACATGGCTGCGCTCCATCGACACCAATGTGGAGATGACGGGTGATCTGCTGGTGCGGTACGACCGCTCGGCCGGTGACTTCGTCCTCATCGGTGAGTTGGAGGCGCTTCGGGGGTCACACCGGGTTCTCGGCCGCAACTTCCAGCTCGAGGGAGGGACCGTCGCCTTCATCGGACGGCCCGGGCTCAACCCCGACCTCGACATCGCGGCGTCGACGAGGATCCGGAGTCCGGACGAGGCCCCCATCACGATCGATGCGCAGGTCACAGGCACGCTGGTGCAGCCCGTAGTCACGCTTTCCAGCGAAGAGGCGGGTCTCGCCGAGGAAGACCTCATTTCCTACATCGTCTTCGGCCAGCCAAGCGCGGCCCTGGGTGGGAGGAATGGCGCCGCTGGCCAGCTGCAGGAACTCAACGCCGTCGCGTCGGTGGGTCAGGGGACGCTCACTCTTCTCGGCGGTGCCTTCGCCAACCAGCTGGGGTCGGCGTTGGCCCGGGAGTTGCCTGTAACCTTGGACTACGTCTCCATCCAGCAGCTCACAGGTGCGCAGACCATCGGGCGGTCCTTTGCCGCGAACACCTTCTCTCAGGTCGAGTTGGGCCGCTACATCGGCGACGACGTCTTCGCCATCTTCGTGCTTCGGCCCTTCGCTACCGAAGGTCAGGATGAGAACAAGCTGGCCGGGGTCAGGGTAGAAATTGCTCTGAACGACAACTACAACGTGGAGCTCTTCCGTGAAGACCGCTTCCTTCGAAGCGGGAGCACCGGACTGAGGACGTCTTCCACACTTCTCGGACAGGACGAGATTCTCGGGGTCTTTCTCTTCCGGGAGTGGGGTTACTCCCCGACACGTGACCGATAGGAGCTGATCCAGAAATGCAAATTGCCAAAGTGTTCGGCTTGATGACGGCGATGACCTTGATCCTCGTCGGCTTGGGCCAGTACGTGGGTGGTTCGGGCGGGGCTGTCCTTTTCTTCGTCATCGCCATGGCGATGAACTTCGGGGCGTATTGGTTCAGCGACAAAGCCGTTCTCAAGATGTACAAGGCACAGGTCATCGGACCGAACGATGCACCGGATCTCTACCAGATGGTGGACCGGCTTCGGCAGCGGGCCGAGTTGCCCATGCCCACGGTTGCCATCGCGCCCCAGCAGCAGCCCAACGCCTTCGCCACGGGCCGCAACGCGGAGCACGCCGTGGTGTGCGTCACCATCGGGCTCATGAACACCCTCAACGCTTCCGAGCTCGAGGGCGTCGTGGCCCACGAGTTGGCGCACATCAAGCACAAGCACATGCTGGTCGGTACGGTGGCGGCGGCCATGGCAGGCGCCATCGGCCTCTTCGCCAGCATCGTTCGATGGGGCTTCATCCTGGGCACCGGGCGAGACGACGAGGGGGGAAACCCGGTTGCCCTTCTCGCCATGACCATCGTAGCGCCCATCGCCGCCCTGATCGTACAGATGGCCATCAGCCGTCAAAACGAGTTCCAGGCCGACGCCACCGCCGCCCGGATCGTCGGCGACAAGCGGGGTCTCGCAAGCGCCCTGCAGCGCATCGAGGCCGTGGCCACTCGGGTGCCGATGCAGGTGAACCCCGCCGCCGCCCACATGGCCATCATCAACCCCTTCGCCGGTGGCGCGCGGATTCCCCTGGCGGGTCTCTTCCGGACCCATCCGCCGACGGAAGAGCGTGTGCGGCGGCTGGAGCAGTTGGAGCTCTAACGCGGGGCAGGACGCCAGAGGGACGGGCGGATCGGGCCGCCTCCGCCCATTGCCCGGTTCGTGGGGTTGCGACGCGATTGGGCGAAACCCGCAGAGGGGCCGGCTCCAGCGCCGGCCCCTCGCGCGCGTCCAGCCACCCGGTTTGAGCCTGTCCCACCTCTCTGATTAGTATTCCGGGCTATGCCTAAACCCAGCACCCCCTCGATGAGCGTCGGCGCCTCGACCGTGGACACGGATTCCTCTACGGACGACGCCGGGTCCGCCTCGAACGGACACCGCGCGGACGGACCGACGCCGGCGCCCCGCGGCCGAGAAACGCTCGTCGTCCACGGCGCCCGGGAGCACAATCTCAAGAACGTCCACGTCGAGCTCCCCCGGGAGAAGCTCGTGGTGGTCACGGGGCTGTCGGGATCGGGCAAATCGTCGTTGGCGTTCGACACCATCTATGCCGAGGGTCAGCGCCGATACGTGGAGTCGCTGTCGGCGTACGCCCGGCAGTTCCTCGGCCTCATGGAAAAGCCCGACGTCGACTCCATCGAGGGGCTCTCCCCCGCCATCTCCATCGAGCAGAAGACGGTCAGCAAGAACCCCCGCTCGACCGTGGGGACCGTCACCGAGATCTACGACTACCTCCGCCTCCTTTGGGCCCGGGCTGGTACGCCCCACTGTCCGACGTGTGGTGAGCCGGTCATCCGTCAGTCGGCGACCCAGATCGTGGATCGCCTCCTGGCAATCGGTGAGGACGTCCGAGTGGAAATCCTGGCGCCTCTCGTTCGGGGTCGGAAGGGGGAGTTCCGCGACCTCTTCGAGAAGGCCCGGAAAGAGGGGTTCATACGGGCGCGGGTGGACGGTGGAACGTACGACCTGACCGAGCCGCCCTCCCTCAATCGCTACGAGAACCACGACATCGCCGTCGTGGTGGACCGCCTGGTCATCCGGGAGCGGGACCGGGACCGGATCGCCGATTCGGTAGAGACCGCGCTGCGAACCGGCGATGGCGTTATCGAGGTGCTGGAGCACGGCAAGGGCCGGCCGAAGGACGATCCCGAGGTCCACGTGTTCAGCGAGCACTACGCCTGCACGAACTGTGGGACCAACCTCGCTGAGCTCGAGCCCCGGCAGTTCTCCTTCAACTCACCGTATGGGGCGTGCCCGGAGTGCGACGGTCTAGGCACGCGTAAGGAGGTGAACCCGCAACTCCTTACCGCGGACCCGAGCGTCTCCATCCTCGAGGGCGTGATCCTGCCGTGGGGTGATCCATCCGGACATCTGCGGAGGTCCGTCATCGCGGGGCTCGCCGAGGCGTACGAGTTCGACCCGAATACACCCTGGGGCGAACTCGACGAAGACGTGCGGCAGGCCATCCTTCTCGGGTCGGGTGAGATGAAGCTCCGCTTTCCGTACAAAGCGGGGAAGTCGAGCGGCTACTACGAAGACCACTGGGAAGGCGTCGTCGCCAACGTGGAGCGCCGGTACCGGGAGACCGGATCCGATCGGGTCAGGAGCCAGCTCGAGGAGTACATGTCGACGTTGCCCTGCACGGTGTGCAGCGGGAGTCGACTCAACCACGCGTCGCGCGCGGTGAGGATATTCGGTCGCTCCCTGGGCGACGTGGTGGAGATGTCCATCGCCGAGGCGACGGAATTCTTCGAGCGCCTGGCCGTCACGACCGCGTCGGGCGCGTCCAACGGAAATGGGGGGGCGCCCTCGGGGAGGGATGGGTCTGCGGGGCACCACGCGTCGCTCCCGGAGAAGATCGCCGGTCCGATACTCAAGGAGGTTGGCGAGCGTCTTCGGTTCCTCCGCGACGTGGGCCTCGACTACCTGACACTGGGGCGGTCGGCGGGTTCGCTGTCCGGTGGGGAAGCCCAGCGCATTCGACTGGCGACACAGATCGGGAGTCGGCTCGTCGGCGTGCTCTACATCCTCGACGAACCGTCGATCGGGCTGCATCAGCGGGACAACACCCGACTCCTTACGACCCTCGAGCGGCTCCGCGATCTCGGCAACACCGTCCTCGTCGTCGAGCACGACGAAGACACCATTCGCCTGGCGGACTATGTGGTGGACCTCGGGCCGGGCGCCGGTCGCCATGGGGGTGAGGTCGTGGCGAGGGGTACGGTGGACGATATCCTGGCCGAAGAGCGGTCCTTGACCGGGGCGTACCTGCGGGGTGATCGGGAGATCGAGATCCCGACCGAACGTCGTCCCGTGGACCCGAATCGGGCCCTTGTTGTTCGAGGGGCACGGGGGCACAACCTCCAGAAGATCGATGCCCGTTTCCCGCTGGGCGTCTTCCTCTGTGTCACCGGCGTCAGCGGCTCGGGCAAGTCGACGCTGGTGAATCAGACGCTCTATCACCAGCTCGCACGGCACTTCTACCGCAGCAAGGTGGTCTCCGGGCCCCACGATGCCATCGAGGGTCTGGATCTCGTGGACAAGGTCATCGACGTGGATCAGTCCCCCATCGGGCGAACGCCCCGCTCGAATCCGGCGACGTACACCGGCCTGTTCACGCCGATCCGCGATCTTTTCGCCAACCTCCCCGAGTCGCAGATGCGGGGCTACGATCCCGGCCGCTTCTCCCTCAACGTGAAGGGCGGCCGCTGCGAAGCATGCTCCGGCGACGGCCTGGTGAAGATCGAGATGCACTTCCTTCCCGACGTGTACGTGCCGTGCGATGTCTGCCGCGGGCGGCGTTACAACCGCGAGACGCTGGACGTCTACTACAAGGGGAAGAACATCGCCGACGTGCTCGACATGACGGTCGAAGACGCCCTCGAGTTCTTCGATGCCGTGCCCCGCATCAAGCGGAAGCTCCAGACACTCCACGACGTAGGCCTCGGCTACATCCACCTGGGCCAGTCGGCTACGACGTTATCGGGGGGAGAGGCGCAGCGGGTCAAGCTCGCCACCGAGCTGTCCAAGCGATCCACCGGCCAGACCATCTATATCCTCGACGAGCCCACCACGGGACTCCACTTCGAGGATGTCCGGGTGCTGCTCGAGGTTCTCCATCGGCTGGTGGACAAGGGCAACACCGTGGTGGTCATCGAGCACAACCTTCATGTGGTCAAGACGGCCGACTGGATCCTCGACCTCGGACCGGAGGGTGGGGCGGGTGGCGGACGGATCGTCGCAGAGGGCACTCCGGAGGACGTGGCCTCCCACGACGGGTCGTACACCGGAGAGCATCTGGCACCGCTCCTCGGCTGAGGTCGGGACGGGTGACACCGGCTCGGATCGTGGCACGCCACGCGCGACCAGCGGTTTCGCATCCGCCCTCCCATTCGTAGGATGGCTCGAGGGGGTTTCATCGTCCCCGGTCGCCAGGGGCCCAATGGCCCGAACCTCCGACACGGGAGAAGCCGATGCCGCGCGGTGCAACGCTTTCGACACTCGCCCTCTTCGTCCTCGTCGCAGCCGCCGGCTGCGGAGGCTCGTCGCCCTCGGATCCGGATCCGGTGGCGGTCGCTTCGGTGGATGTCGCACCGGCATCGTCCGACATCCTCGTCGGGGAGACCGTGCAGCTCACGGCGACGCCCAAGGGGGCCAACGGTGAGACGCTGACCGGTCGGACGGTCACGTGGAATAGCCAGGACACGGATGTAGCCACGGTCAGCTCTTCGGGGCTCGTCACGGGCGTCGGAGAGGGGGTCACCGACATCACGGCGACGTCCGATGGGCGTGCTGGTTCCGCCGAGGTTTCCGTTTCGCCGGTGCCAGTGGCTACTGTCGAGCTCGACCCGCCGGGGCCGGTCGCGCTTTTTACGGGCGAAACCGCGCAGTTCACTGCGACGATGAAGGACATTGACGGAAACGTGCTCTCGGATCGCGAGGTGACGTGGTCGACGGACGACGAGGCGGTGGCGAGCGTAGACACGGACGGGCTGGTGACGGGTGAATCGGACGGAAGCGCCGAGGTCACCGCGACCTCGGAGGGGATCTCTGCGATGGCCGCCGTGGAAGTGTCGGATCCGGGGCCCGTGTTCATTTCAATGGTGACCCCGACCATCGTCGTCGAGGGGCAGACCGCGACCATTACGGGCTCAGGATTCCACCCGACACCATCACAGAACTCGGTGACGGTCGACGGGGTGGCGGCCACGGTCACGCAGGCCACGACGAGCACCCTCGAAATCACCGTTCCGGTCTTCGCTTGCGCCCCCAAGCGAGGGGCGGACGTCGTCGTCAGCGTGGGCGCCGAGACGAGTCCAGCCGAGGGCGTGACCGTGAGCCCGCCCGATCTCCTGAGTATGGCGGTGGGCGACCAGATCACGCTGACCGACCCGTCCGCGCTGTGTCTGCAATTCGATGAGCAGTCTTCCTCGGAACGATATCTCATCGGCGTGCAGAGCGTATCGGAGGTCGAATCGACCCTGACCGGGGTTCGAATCGAGGCCGTGGCGGGTGCCGGCCCCTCTCCACAGCTCCTGCCGCCGGAAGCGGTCCAACGCTCCTCTGCACGCCTGACTGGTATCGACCACGAGGCGGCGGCGCGTGCCGTGCGCCATCGTGTCTCTGAAATGGCCTACATGGACCGAGCCCGGGATCTGATCGAGCCCCTTCGCCGTGCCACCCCCTTCCGCCCGACGCCCGCCTACCGGACGGGGCCGGCTCTGATTCCTGGTGACGTCACGGAAGGGACCGAACTCACCGTGCGCTTCCCGGACTTCAGCGGAGACTTCTGCAACAGCTCCACGGACATCACCGTGATTGTTCGCAAGGTCAGCGCGCGCGCGATCATCGTCGAAGATGTCGACAATCCCGTCGGTGGCTTCACGGCCCCCGACTTCGACGACATGGGCGCCGATTTCGACGGCACGATCTACTCCACCGTCGTCGACTACTTCGGTGAGCCGACGGACATGGACGCCAATAGTCGGATCGTCATCGTCCTCAGCAAGATGGTCAACGAGCTGAACGGGCCCGCTGGCTTCGCCGGCTCAGTAGACCTCACCCCGGCCAGCCAATGCCCTGCCAGCAACGAAGGTGAGTTCTTCTTTGGCCGAGTGCCCGATCCGTCGGGCTTGCACGGCGACCCCGTCGCCCTGGACGCAGCACGGTTGTTCCTTCGCTCTCTCGTCGCCCACGAATTCGCGCACATCATCCAGTTGAGTCGCCGGATGGACCTGGGCGGCCAGTTCATGTCGTCTTTCATGGCCGAGGGAGGCGCCACCGCCGCCGAGCAGTACTCGGGCTTCGCCTTCGAGGGGCGTGGAGAGGGCCAGAACTACGACAACACGGTCATCTACCCGGCTTTCGGTGGCGACCCCCATGGGTACTACCAAGCTCTGGGCGACCTGGTCGCCTACTTTGGGCACGACTTTGCGAGTGGTCGCAACGCTGACGCCCCCGAGCAGTGCAGCTGGGTGGGGACTGCGGGCGAAACGAGTGGGCCTTGCTTCGGTCCCCGTCTGGTGTACGGTGTGACGTTCTCCCTGATCCAGCACGCCATCGACCTGTACGGCGCGGGACTCGGCGGGCCGCAAGCGGTGCAGCGGGCCCTCGTCGACTACACTGGGGGTGCGGGCTTCCAGACGCTCGCGGCGGTGTTCGGCGTTCCCGTCGCCGAGTTGATGGCCACGTGGGCTCCCATGCTGTACATCGACGATCGCTTCGTCGACCCCCTCCTCGACGACTTCCAGTTCCCGAACTGGAATCTCCGGAGCCTCGAGGACGCCTGGGGGGCCGCCGAGGCGGCGCTCCAGCCGCGGGCCCGAACCTTCGGTGACTTCATGGACGATGTATCCGTGCGCTCCGCGTCGACGGCTTTCTTCGACGTGAGCGCCGCTTCTCGCCCGGCGACCGCCATCGGCCTCACGGACCTGGCGGGCCAGGATCTGCCGGGCACCTTCCAGGTCTTCATCGTGAGGGTCCAATAATGTGGCCTTCCATCGCACGGTGCGTGTGTCTTTCGGCGACCCTTCTCGTGGGGTGCGCGCCGGCACAGGAGAGAGCAGAAACGGCTGATGATCCTTCAGAGGCTCCGGCCGCGCCGGATTCCTCGGCTGAGGTGCCGCCGGGGTCCGCTGAGGTGGAGGCAACGGGCCGGGTGGTCGTGGCCGGAACAGGAGCCATGCGCCTCGTCAACCTTCAGATGGAGGGGGGAGAGACGGTCGGGTTGACGGGCGATCTTCTAGGTGAACTGATGCGGCTGACCGGAGCGGTCGTGAGTGTCGTCGGCTCGTCCTCCCAGACGGTGCAGGGCGAGGGTGTGAATGTGGCCCGCTACGAGGTCGTCTCAGTGGACGGGGAGACACCGTCAGTAGGGGTCCTGGCCGAGGGGGGTGACGGCTTTAGCCTGGAGGGCGAGGACGAGCGCACCCTGGTGGACGTTCCGCCGGAGCTCAGGTCCCAGGTGGGTGCGAAGATCTGGGTCGTTGGCCCCGACACGGCCGATGGTCTGCGGGTCAGGTCCTATGGGGTGATCCGACCGGCAGGTTGAGGGGCAAGGCGACCCCGCGGCAAGGTGGCCGCGATCCTGTGAGCCTCCACGATGGATGGTGCACTGGAGGGTCGGAACCGTTTACCTTAAGGGCCCGCGTGGGACGACGCCTGGGCGCGGCTCGTCGGACGGACGGAGGAAACCGCGATTCCGTAGGGCTCGTAGGACTTCCCAAAGACGTTGGCGACACGCTGCCACGCAGCCTCACAGATAATGGAGACCACCATGGTTAGCCGAGAGGATCTCGAGAGTTATCTGATCCGAATGGATCTCGACTACGAGGAGATCGATCCGGGGATGTTCCTCGTCCGCGGACGGAACCACGGATTCCCCTTCGTCGTTCACCATGACGAAGCGCTTCTCCTCATCCGGATGAAGCTCATGGACATGTCCGAGACCAACGAGAGCCGGGAGCTGTTCCGCACGCTCCTGCAGCTCAACGCCTCCGAGGTAGTCCACGGAGCCTACGGAATCGAAGAGGACGAGCTCATCATCAGCGATACGTTGGAGCTGGAGACCCTGGACTTCCACGAACTACGGGCCTCCATGGAATCCATCGAGCTCGCGGCCGCTACTCACATGGAAACGATCCGCGATCTGGCCGGGGCCGAGGCTGCGGCGAAGGGGGCGGAGGACTAGGAATGGGCATCTTCACGAAGCTCTCGACTGTCATCAAGTCGAACATCAACGATCTCATCTCTCGGGCGGAAAACCCCGAGAAGATGCTGAACCAGATCATCCTGGACATGCGGGACCAGCTCGCGAAGGCGAAGCGCGAGGTCGCCGCGGCCATCGCCGATGAGCGCAAGCTGAAGTCGCAGCTCGACGCCGAGGTCAAGCAGGCCCGGGACTGGCAGCATCGCGCGATGCTCGCGGTCAAAGAGGGCCGCGACGACCTCGCCAAGCAGGCGCTGCTCCGCCAAAAGGAGCACACCGAGCGGGCGCAGGTCCTCCAGTCGACTTGGGAGGCTCAGGCTGCCGAGACCGAGAAGCTCAAAGGGTCTTTGCGGCAGCTCAACGACAAGATCGAGGAGGCCAAGCGGAAGCGTAATCTCCTCATCGCCAAGCAGAAGCGGGCGCAGGCGCAGCGCCGGATCCACGAGACGATGTCCGGCCTGTCCGACACGTCCGCCTTCGAAGCCTTCAACAGGATGGCGGACAAGATCGAGGAGGAGGAGCGCAAGAGCGTCGCGCACGCCGAGGTCAACGCCGAGCTTGGTGGCGACACGCTGGAGTCGGAGTTCCTGAGGCTCGAGGCCGGTCCCGGTGGGGCCGACGTCGAGGACCAGCTTCTGGCTCTCAAAGCAGAGATGGGCCTCATCGAGGCACCCTCCAGAGAAAAGCCGCGCCAGCTCGAGGCGGGCGACGACGGGGACGACGACAACGTCCAGGACGCCGAGGTGGAGATGGCCGACGAGGACGACGAGTCGATCCCCGAAGCGCAGTTGCTGTCGGAGTTCGAGGAGCTGGAAGAGAAAGCGGAGAGCTAGGGTCTCTCAGCGTCAATGGCGCCGGGTCGCCGAGTGCCCCTCGCGACTCGGCGCTTCGCTGCGACGGCTACGCCGCCGATCCTCGCTGCGAGGGGCACTCGGCGCCCCGGCCTCAGAGCGCTGGGAGACCGACGGGGCTCGTTCGGCCGAGGGCCCCTCGCGACTCGGCGGTTCGCTGCGGAGGCTGCGCCTCCGCTCCTCGCTGCGACGGGACACCCCTCGCCCCGGCCTCAGAGTTGGGCTACCGACGGGCTCGTTCGACCGAGTACCGACCCACAGGAGTTTGGAATGAACAAGCAGTGGCTCGACGGCATATGGGATCACACGCGGCAGAAGTACGGGATCTATCTGCGGGTGCTGGACGCGATACCGGCGGACCAGTTTCACCTTCAGCCGGTGCCCGGAATGCGGACGCCGGCCCAGATGGTGGTGCACACCTCGGGGAGCATCGTTCGGGACATCGCCGAGGGCGTGGCGTCTGGGGCCATCAGGGCGGATGAGGCGGGCGAGGACGCGGTGGCTGGCTCTCTCGAGACGAAGGACGACGCTTTGGCATTTGCCCACGAGTGCTGGAGCCGTGCCGACGCGGCCATCGCGAAGGTGGGCGACGAGCGCTTGTCGGGCGGAGTGGAGAACCCATGGGGCATCCCCCTGAACGGGATGTTCGCCATGGTGGTCCTGAACGACGAGTTCCTCCACCACAGGGGCCAGCTCTTCGCCTACGTTCGCGCGTGCGGGGGCGAGCCGCCGTTCATGTGGGGCTTCGAAGACAACGCCCCAGGGTTCGAGCGGCGGAGCTGAACACGGCGGCAGGTTCCCCGACGGGGGGCCGGCTGATCTTCTATCGCGGTACAAGCGGTGGTACGACATGTTCGCCGATTGCGCTGTGGTGCTGTCGGTGTCTATACTGTAGACAGTATCACTGATGTAGACACCGATGGGAGGTGGATGTGGCGGACGCACCGGGTGAGTTCGAACAGCTCGTTCTCCTGGCGATCCTCCAACTCGGCGCCGTCGCCTACGCGTCGGCGTTGAGAGAGCGGATCCAGGACGACGCTCATCGAAGGGTGACCCGTGGGGCGCTGTACGCGACGCTCGATCGCCTGACGACGAAGGGTTGGGTGGAGTGGGCCGTGGAGGATACGACGCCGGAGCGAGGAGGCATTCCCCGCCGCTGCTTCTCGGTTACTGCCGAGGGTCTGGAAGCGGTGAGCCGCTCATACACGGCGGTGCGCGCGCTTGCGGATGGTCTCGAGGACGTCCTGGGTAAAGCCTGAGGCCGGGCGATGAGAAACGTTGATGGAGGACCGCCCACTCCGCCTCCCCTGCTGGAACGAACCGTCTCGGGGCTCCTCGGTCACGGCGCCTCGACCCCCTTCATTCTCGGAGACCTCCGCGAGGAGTTCGGAGCCCTGTCGCGCCGACGCTCGAGGACGTTGGCGTGTGTCTGGTATCTGAGCCACGGTCTGCGCATCGCCGCACGGGTGCGACTCGAGCCCCGCCGGCCGGGGCCTGCGGTCCCAGGGCGCCCGTATACGAGTAGCGGCGAGTTGAGGGACATGATGACCACCGACCTCCGACAGTCCGCCCGATTCCTCGCTCGCCGCCCCGGCCTCTCCCTCGCTGTGATCGTGACGGTGGCCCTCGCCGTCTCTGCGACGACGACCGTCTTCGCGGTGCTCGATGGCGTGCTCCTCGAGCGGCTGCCGTACGCGAATCCCGACCGGCTCGTCGCGGTTTGGGAGACGAACCCCGCGGCGGAGAACCGCAACGTCGTGTCGCCGGCGAATTTCCTGACATGGAGGGATGAGCTGGAGGCCTTTGATGCCGTGTCGTCGATCCTGGAGACGGGGACGACGATCATCGAGGAGGGTGTGCCCGAGCGGATCGGGTGGATCCAGGCGTCTGCGGACTATTTCGAGATGGTGGGCGCTCGAGCCGTGGTGGGACGCTTGTACGGCGAGGCCGAGGACCAGCCGGGAGGTGGCAACGTCGTTGTCCTGTCGGAGGGCTTTTGGCAGCGCCGCTTCGGATCGGATCCCACGGTAGTCGGTCGGACGATCCAGCTCGGTCTACGTCCAGGAGGGGCACCGTTCGAGGTCATCGGGGTGCTCGAAGACCGCTACGACTTCGAGGTGGAGGTAGCTTCGTTCGGCGGAGTGGGCTCCCACGAGATCTGGCTGCCGCCGCAGTTCGGCGCCGAGGCACGCCAGGCGGGTGGTCGCTACCTGCAGGTCCTCGCCCGGCTGGCTCCAGCTGCCACACTTCAGACAGCACGCCAGGAAGCCGACGCGCTGGCCGCTCGCCTCGCCGACGCATTCCCGGATCGACAGGAGGGATGGGGCGTCAGCATCGTCTCCCTCCATGACGATATCGTGGGTGGAGTCCGGCCCATGCTCATGGTGGTCTTCGGCGCCGTCTGCTTCGTACTCCTCATCGCCTGCGCGAACGTGGCCAACCTCCTGATGAGTCGAGCCAGCGAACGCGAGCAGGAGATGGCGGTGCGGTCCGCCATGGGCGCCGGGCGGGGGCGTCTCGTGCGACAACTGCTGCTGGAGAGCTCGATCCTGGCGGGGGTCGGTGGGCTGGTAGGTATCGGATTGACCCAGTGGGCCATCGCCACCTTGGTTCGGGCGACACCGGACCTACCTCGCCTCGAGACGGTGGGCCTGGACGCCGGGGTCCTCGCCTTCGCTCTCGCTGCCACCGGCTTCACCGCCGTCCTCTTTGGCCTCGCTCCGGCCGTGTCACTGGGTCGATCCGCCGTCGCCGGCGGGCTCGGGAGCAGGGGCTCGGTCACCACGGTGCGGATGCGCCGGCTCCGCGGTGCACTCGTCGTCGTGCAGGTCGCCTTGAGCCTCGTCCTCCTCGTCGGAGCTGGACTTCTGGTCCGCAGCCTCGCCAACCGCCTCGATGTCGGCGTGGGGTTCGAGGTCGAGAACCTCCTCACGACGCAGGTCCAGCTTGGTGGAGCCGCGTACCCCGCGTCGGCACAGGCCGCGTTCCTCGAGGAGCTCATCGAGCGGGCGGAGACTCTGCCGGGTGTACGCGCAGCCAGCGGGGTGACGGGTGCACCGCTGTCAGGGGCAGGGTCTCGGACGGGGTTCTGGCCGCTGGATCGCCCTGCGCCGGAGGCGAGTGAGATGCCCGGAGCGGACGTCCGGTGGGTGCATCGAGACTATCACACGGTGTTGGGGATCGCGCTCCGTGACGGCCGGTTGTTCGAAGAGGCAGACGACGCGAATGCGCCTCTCGTGGTGCTCGTCAACGAGACCGGCGCGGAGCGGACGTGGCCGGGTGACCGCGCGATAGGAAAGCAGATCGCAATGCCCTGGAACGACACCCTTGTCGCCGAAGTGGTGGGGGTCGTGGCCGACATCCGACACAACGGCCCCGACACGGAGCCGTACCCCATGCTCTACTGGGAACACCGCCAGTTCAACGCCTTCAATTTCATGTCTCTGGTGGTTCGGACGGCGGTCGTCCCGGCATCGACGGTGGTGGCGGGGTTGAGGCGCGAGTTGGGTGAGATGGACTCGGGGATTCCGCTAGGCAATGTGCACGCCATGGCCGATCTCTTTGCCGACGCCATCCGCCGGTCGCGCCTGGCGGCCATCAGCCTCGGGATGTTCGCGCTGGTCGCGCTTCTCCTGGCCGGGATCGGCATCTACGGCGTCGTGGCTCACGCCACGGCTCGCCGGTCGAGGGAGATTGGGATTCGCATGGCACTCGGGGCTGAGCGGAAGGGCATCCTCCGCATGGTCCTGCGCGACGGGATGCGCCAGGTCGGGCTCGCCATCGCGCTCGGGAGTTTGGGTGCGATGGCCATGGCGGGACTCCTCGAGGGCATGGTTTTCAACGTCAGCACCACCGACCCGGTGACGTTCATCGGGACGGTTGGGCTTCTCGCCCTGATCGGATTCGTGGCCACGTGGTTGCCGGCGCTTCGAGCGAGTGGCATCGACCCGGTGGAGTCGATCCGCACCGAGTAGGCCGTGGTGGCGGGCGACCGAGTCGGCCAAAGTTACCGGTTCAGCACCCCCCGGCCGGGGAACCCGGCCGGAAGGTCCAGTCGAAGTTGCGGGAGTACAGGTGGACGGCGTCCTGCAACGTGACCACGACGGCGATGCGATCCACATCGATCTCTTCGAGGTGCTCGTTCCGACAGCGCATCCCATCGACGTAGATCGCTCCGCACTGCTGTCTGGGGTCGTCCACCCGACCCGCGGCCTCGGCTCGCGCCGTGGTTCGTTCGTACCCCATCCTTGCCGGCAGTGGCGCGCCGAACGTGCCGACGCAGACCTCTGCGCCGTGACTGACTGGAATGTAGAGCTTCCGGAGGAGGTCGGTGTTGTCTTCAGCGTCGAGCTTCACCTGTTCCAGGCGCGTCCCCTGGATGGCGCGGTACCCTCGCAGGGTGGCCGGGTGCACACCGAATTCGAGAGTCAGGAAGTCCTCGAGCTTCTCGTTGGACACCGAAACCTCGAGAGGATCCAAGCGGATGGGCTCCGGTCTCATCTCGAAATCAACGGCGTAGCGCCCGTCCTCGGCCACGGCCAGTAGCGGCGACTCGGTTTCGAAGTATCCGAGTCGCTCGATGACCAGGTAGTACTCGCCCGGCCCGGGGAAGTCGACCTGAAAGACGCCGGCGGTGTCTGCCCCTCGCATGAGGAGAGGCGTCCGCTGGGGATCGAGGACGATGATGGCTGCGAGGCCCACGCCCGTACCGTTCTCGGAATCGATGACGCGGCCGGAGATGACCTGCGCCTCCAGGGCCCCGACCTGGAGGCAGGTCAGGGACACCACCTGGACGGCAACCAGGGTGAGAACCAGTCCTGCAGCCGAAACGAACCCCTGGCTCGGCTCTTTCATGGTGCCTCCTCGACGGCCGACGACGTAACTACACAGTATGGTAGGCGGCGCGGGCGCGCACCGGCAGGTCGGCTGCGCGTCGGGGCAGGTGGGAGATTCGTCCTTGCGGGAGTCCCTCCTCACTCGGACGTTGCGTCACTTCATCCATACTCTCGAAGGACCGGCGCCATGAAACGCGTGGTCATGACTGTCGCAACCGGCTCAATCGCCCTCTTCGTCCTCGGATTCGTGATGTATGTCGTGTTGCTTGGCGGGTTCTATGAGGCGTACCTCGGGTCCGCGACAGGCGTCATGCGGGACGTTCCTATTGGCTGGGCGATGATCATCTCGCAGGTGGGGCTCGCTTCAATGCTGGCCTTTGTCCTGCATCTTTCGGACGCATCGTCGGCCCTGGACGGACTTCGCGTCGGGGGTACCTTCGGCCTGCTCTTCGGGGTCGCCGTGGCCTTTGACCTGTACGCCGTGACGAATTGGTCGACCCTCCCCGTTCCATTCGTCGAGCCGCTGGTGACGGCAACTCGACTTGCCCTCGCGAGCGCTGCGATGGGTTGGGTGGTGGGACGAGGGTCGGATGCCCCCAACCCGGTGGGCGCCACGTGAGGACCTCGGCGTCAACTCGACGCCGCGAGGGGATCTCTATGCACCGTGGTGTCCGCGGGGCGCTTCCCACCCGCTGCGGTTCGTAGTGAGACGAGCCGCCGCCACCACCCTGTTCGTGCTGCTGGTTGCACCTCTCCAGGCGTCGACCCAGACCACGGTCTGGCCGAGCCGCGGTTGGCGCATGAGCACCCCCGCAGCGGAGGGACTGGACGAGACCGCCTTGATCGAGCTGGATGGGCGCATTCAGGCCGGGGACTACGGATACGTCGACCGGGTCGTGGTCGTCCGCCATGGCAGACTGGTGTTCGACCGAAGATACGAGCAGGACTATCGCTCCATCAGTCGCGGCCAGCATAGCCAGATCGGGTGCGGGTACGGGTGTGAGGATCCGGCCTGGGACCATCAGTTCAACTATCTCCACCCCGACTGGCACCCCTATCACCAGGGTCGCGATGTCCACACGCTCCAGTCCGTGACGAAGTCCATCACCGCGACCCTCATCGGGATCGCCATCGTGCGCGGCGACATTGCTGGTGTGGACGAGCCGCTGCTGCCTTTCCTGGCAGGGTACGACGTCTCCGGCGTGGAAGCCGGTCTGAAGGACGCCACCCTCGAAGACGTCCTTACCATGCGGACCGGGATCGAGTGGCACGAGACCGATCGCCCCATGGACGATACCAACACCACCATCCAATTGGAGCGCGCTACCGACTGGGTCCAGTTCACGCTGAATCAGCCGATGGACTCGCAGCCCGGGGAACGGTGGGCCTACAACTCCGGGGGCAGTCAGCTGATGTCCGCTGTGATCCGGCACGCGACAGGCCGGACCCTGGACCTGTACGCCGAAGAGTTCCTCTTTGGACCCCTCGACATCACGGACTACCACTGGAAGATGACCGACGCCGGGTTACCCGACGCGTTGGGCGGTCTCTACCTGGGAGCCGAAGACCTGGCCAAGATCGGGTATCTCTACCTCCAAGACGGCCTCTGGGAGGATGGCCGGCTACTTCCAGACGGGTGGGTCGAGGCCGCGACGACGAAGCACGTAGCCCAGCCGGCGTACGGGTACCAGTGGTGGAGGCCCGATCCCTTCGGCGAGGTGGTGTGGGCGGGTCAGGGCTTCGGAGGCCAGTTCCTCCTGGTCCTCCCCGAGCACGATATCGTCGCGGTGATCAATAGCTGGAACCTGTTCGGAGGTCGGTTCCCGAGTCTCCGGGACGCCCTCATCAGAACGCTTACGCAGGGTTGAGTCGCCCGCCCCGTTGGGCTCGCGGCCGCGTTCTCGAGACGACAGCGCCCTTACCGCCCTGGTAGGCCCGTCTCGTTGGAGAGGCTCCAGACGTAGGCCGCCAACGACGCGTACTGATTCCACTCGAGATCGAGGCCGCCTCCTGGGTTCATCTCGAATCGCAATGCCGGGTCGGAGAGAAGCTCGCGACGAACGCCCCAGAACACGGTGCGCCGGATCTCTTCGAGGGAACCATCGCTCTGTACCCAGGTGGTGTCGGTGAGGTCTGGGCCGTTGCGCCCTCCGGAGCCCGCCTCGCCATGGCAACGCGCGCAACTGCCAGAATTGAAGATGGAGTCACCCTCGGCGATCATCGTCGCCCAGCGACGGGCCTGATCGCGCTCGAGCCACTCGCTGACCTCGGCTGGAAGCGTCGGCTGCTGTGCATCGGCGGCGTCGACGAACAGGATGGAGATGGCCGCCGCCACTGCCCACGCCACGACCCCGCATCGTCTCATCTCGATCTCCTCCGTTCGTTGCACCCCGGCCCGCGAATCCGGGGCCAAGCTACCCCCGCAGCTCCGTTTTCGCTTGAAGCGCCACCACGGATCGCACCAAACAAATGCAGCAAAATAGTGCATACGTGACTGCATGCGCACGGTATTGGTGTTATCCATCGCCGATACTGTCTGGAGCGATGCGCTAAAGCGTTATCCAGTCGCTATTTGAAGGCATTCCGACCTCCTGGCATGCGCCGTGCACATACCTCCCAGCCGACGACCTCGGGTCGTGGGCAGAGCGCCCACCGGAAGTTTCCCAGAAACGTCCCTGCCGTTCGAGGTCCGGTAGGGCGAACAGGAGTGCACGGATGAAGATTCGAAACAGCACCATGTTCGTCGCCATGACAGCGTTGCTCACCATGGCGGCTTGCGACGATACACCGACCACACCCGATTTCGACGAGGAGAACGCTGCCGTAGTCGAGGGGCGGGTGGATGAAACGACTCCCCCCCAGAGCTCGGCCAACGGTCCGCAGAAGGCGCCGGGAACGGCTGCCCAGACCGTGAGCGTGGTTCAGATCAGCTCGTCGGGTGAGTATGGCGAGCTCG
This sequence comes from Gemmatimonadota bacterium, assembly GCA_013002885.1. Taxonomy (GTDB): domain Bacteria; phylum Gemmatimonadota; class Gemmatimonadetes; order Longimicrobiales; family Gaopeijiaceae; genus UBA2589. The sequence goes on from JABDLS010000094.1 coordinate 25,438, forward strand.
CGTCCGCCGACGTGCAGGCTGACGGGACCTACCGGATCGAGAGCGTGCCCTACGGGCGCACCAACACGGCTGTGGTGGCGTATGTCGACGGCCGTGCGGCAGGTGAGGTCATGATCCATGGTGAGATCCGGGCACGATCGACGGTGCGCGCTGCTCCCATAACGTACGAGACGACGATGGAGACGCGGACCTATGCCCGGATCATGGCATCGGGCCGCGCAGATCAGACGTCGACGACGGATGTGGCGCTGCTGCTTCGCGCCAACGGATCGGAGCTCGAAACGCTCCTGGCGTCCGACGCCGAGCTGGACGCGGTGGCAGAGGGTTCTGCCGAGGCGGGTGCGACCATGAACGATGTGTTCGCCAACGCAGGGGTTTCCCTCGGCGCCTCGACTCGGTCGAACCTGATGATCGGTGCTGCCGCGGATTTCGCTGCCGATCTTCTCGGTGGAATTTCCCTCGAAGTCGCTCACGACGACTATGCTGATGCAGCGATCGATGCGTGGTCCAGTGCCGGTGCGCGTCTCGAGACCATCGTGATGGCGACGGCTGGCGCAGCGACTACCCTCGACGCCGTCATCGAAGGACGGACCTCCGTTCGCGGTCGGATCATCACCGAGCCGGTGCTCTTCAACCTTCGTGCCCGTGAGCGGGCTGCTGCCCAGTACGAGTCCTCTGCCGAGGCGACCCTGGCCGCGGCCGTCGAGTCGTCTCTCGCCGACGCCCGCGCCGGTGTCGAGGCTTCGTCTTCGACGGCAGCGGAGGTGAAGAGCGAGCTCGAGACTCGGCTGAACGCCACCATCGACGTCGCAGCAGATGCCGCCGTCGACCTTCTGGCAGCGGGTGCCAGCTTTGCGGTCCAGGCCAATGTCCGGGCAGCGGCTGAGACCGCTCTCGCCGAGGCGACTCTGAACACGCGTCTGGAGAGCGCTGCGACGGCGTCCGCCGCGGCGTCGGCCATGGCCGACTACCGGGCCAGCGTCCGGAGCGCGGTGCAGGCGATGGTCGAGGCGGCTGGTGACACCGACGCCGACGTGGACGTCATCACCGAGCTGTTCATCGCCGCCTGTGGTGGCGCCTACATCCGCTGACCCCAGGGTGACGGGGAGCTCAGCGATGGCTGACCCGGCAGGGCCGCCGGGTCGTGGGGGGAGCCCCGCGACCCGGCTCTTGGTGTATCTCGACGGTTCAACTGGTGGCGTTTCGTGCCAGGAGGTAGAGAAGGACCGATGCCGCCACGAGACTTGCTCCGGCAAGCGGAAGATCCAGCTTCTTCGTTCGCCGGTAGTCCACGGCGACGCCGATGCCGCCGGCTAAGCCGAGGCCAAGGCTGAGGAAGACGGCGGGAAGGAGGAGGGGGGCCGCTGCCCACGCACCCCATCCGTCGTACTGGCGCAGGTAGACGCTGGTGAGGTACCAGGTCGCGGCGGGGACCCAACAGGTGGCGATGAGCACGGTGCGCACCCGGCCCAGTGCTGGGGGTGCCTTCCCGGAGGTGCCTTGGCCGCTCATACTTGCTCCATGGAAACAGTCTATCTGAACGGGGAGTACATCCCCAAGGCCGACGCGACGATCTCACCCGACGATCGGGGCTTCCTCCTGGGCGACGGGCTCTACGAGGTCACTCCCTTCTATGAGGGTGTGCCCTTCGGGTTGGATCGACATCTCCAGAGGCTCCTCAAGGGACTCTGCTTCCTCCGCATCGACTACGATGTCTCCGGGCTCGAGGAGATGCATCGGCAGCTCGTCGCCCGCAACGGGCTCGAGGATGCGGACCGGTCCATGGTCTACATGCAGATCACCCGTGGCGTCGCGCCCCGGACCCATTACTTCCCCGAGACGGCAGTCGAGCCGACGGTGTATGCCTTTGCCAAGGCGTGGTCCCGGCCGGCCGACGAGGTCTGGAACCAGGGCTTCACGGCGGCGACTGTACCGGATCGGCGGTGGAGCAGGGTGGACATCAAGACGATCTGTCTGCTTCCCAACGCATTGGGATTTCAGGACGCGAAGGACCGCGGGGCCGACGACGCGATCTTCGTCCGCGACGGGGTCGCCATCGAGGGGGCCCACCAGAACTTCTGGGCCGTCTTCGGCGACACCGCTGCGACGCATCCGGTGACCGGCCACATCCTGCCCGGCATCACTCGAGGCGTCCTCCTGGAGGAGGCCAGGGCCGCGGGCATGAAGGTGGAGGAGCGGCCGGTCTACGTCGAAGAGCTCCAGTGGGCGACAGAGTGCTTCTTCACGGGAACCACCGGTGAGGTGCGACCGGTTGTGGAGATCGACGGCAAGCCCGTGGGAGATGGGACGGTGGGTAGCGTCACGCGGCAACTGTCGGACGTCTTCTTGCAGCGGGTCGAGGCCACGAAGGCGGCGGGTAGGGTCGGGACCGCGCGATGAGCCCCGGCGCATGAGGATTCGCGCGGGTGAAGGGACACGATGCATGGCAGTCCCGAGGGGCATGACGGGGGCCGCGGTACTGGCTGCTGTCATCGCGCCGATGCTCGCATGTGCGGTGGACGTCACCGGTCAGGGCCTTCCGCGCGTGCACGTCATCGCGACGGGAGGGACCATCGCCGGGCGCGCGACGGGAGGGCAACTCACGGGGGCCCAGATCGTCGAGGCCGTCCCCGGGCTCGCTGATGTCGCCGCGATCGAAGTCGAGGAGTTCAGCCGCGTCGGATCCTCCGCGATGACACCCGATCACTGGTTGCGCCTCGCTCGCCGGGTCAACGGTCTTTTCGCCGCGGATCCTGGCCTCGCCGGCATCGTCGTGACCCACGGGACGGACACCATGGAGGAGACGGGCTACTTCCTCCACCTGACCGTGGAGGACAGCCGGCCGGTGGTGATGGTCGGGTCGATGCGCAATTCGAGCGCGGTCTCCGCCGACGGACCGGCCAACCTGCTATCGGCGATGCGGGTGGCGACCCACCCGGGAGCCATCGGTGTGGGCACCCTCGTGGTCCTCAACGACGAGATCCACTCGGCACGCGACGTGCGAAAGCGCGACAGCAACCGTGTTGACACCTTCGGGTCGGAGTGGGGGCCCCTGGGGGTGGTGGACTCCGATACCATCGTTTTTCGTCACGGCGTGAGGACGCGCCATACCACTACTTCGGCGGTCAGGCTCTCCGACAGCGTCACAGAGCTCCCGTTCGTTCCCATCGTCGCCGACTTCACGGGCAACGAAGGCGCGGTCCTCGACGATTGGGTCGAGGCTGGAGCACGAGGGGTGGCGGTGCAGGCTTTCGGTGGTGGAAGGGGCAGTCCGGGGATGCGGCGCGCCGTCGCCGATGCCGCAGAGGCGGGTGTCCGGGTGGTGCTGGCCTCGAGAGTCCCTGAAGGACGTGTACTGTCGGGTGGGGCATCGCCGTCCCAGGGCGTCGTCACCGCGGGAGACCTCCCGCCGCACAAGGCGCGCATCCTGCTCATGCTCGCCCTCACCGAGGACCGGACGGGTGCCGAGCTTCAGCGGCTTTTCGACACGCACTAACATGCGTCGGGTCGTCCTCGCTTGCATCGCGGTCGCCTTTCTGGCCGGCTGCCGCCTCGGGCCCGGTGTGGAGGGGCTCGTGGATCTTGCGCCGCCCGGTTCCGATTCTCTTCGTCTGGTCTACCTGGGTACCGGTGGCTGGATCATGGAGCATGGCGACGACCAGATCATGACCGCGCCCCTCTTCTCCAATCCCGGCGTATTCCGGACCGGGCTCTGGACCATCGCAGCCGACACTACCGAGATCGATCGATGGATGTCTCAGCACGACGTTGGTCGGACGTCGGTGATCCTCAGCGGCCACGCGCATTACGACCACCTCATGGACGTACCCCGAGTCGCACTCCGTCACTCCCCGCGGGCGAGGATCCTGGGCAACCGGACGGTGGCCAACACGTTGAGCGAGTGGTCCGGGGTGGCCGACAGGATGGACGTCGTCGAGGAGTCGGAGGTAGCCGACCACGCCGATGGTGCCGAGGCGGCGGCCATGTGGAGGCACTACGGCAACGTGCGCATCCTCCCTCTGCGCTCCCATCACGCCCCACACTTCGATGGGTACACCCTCTATCAGGGCACGCGGGACTTTCCGCTCGAGGCTGCGCCGACGCTGGCTGGTGAGTGGCTCGATGGGAACACCCTCGCCTTCCTCATTGACTTCCTCGACGACGCCGGAGAGGTCGCGTTCCGGATCTACTACCAGGACGCCGTTGTCGCGCCGCCCCTGGGGTTCGCTCCGGACGCACTCATCGCCGAGCGTCCCGTCGACGTCGCCATCTTCGTTCCCGCGACCTTCGACCAGGTCGATTGGCACCCGGAGGCCTTCGTCGAGAACCTGGATCCGGACCGCGTCCTCCTGGGCCACTGGGAGGACTTCTTCGTACCGGTGGACGCGCCTACCCGCTCCATCTTCCTGAGCGACATCGGACACTTCGAGGATCGGCTGGAGCACGTCTTCGACGGCCCCTTCTGGCGTCCGGAGATCGGGACCGAATTCCGGTTCCCCAGGAGGTAGGGGAGAAGCTGGCGTTCTTTCCCCCGACGCCCCAGAATTGGGGCGCGACGGGAGTCAACGACGAAGAGGAGGGGATCCGTGCCCGAGACACCGTCTGGTAGCCCCGCCCGACCGGGTGACGTCCTGATCATGGTCGGCACGATGAAGGGAGCCTTCTTCTTCACCGCCGACCCCGACCGTTCCACATGGCGGATGGATGGGCCCCACTTTCCCGGGGAGGAGGTCTACGCCCTGGCCCTCGACACACGTAGCGGCTCGAGCGTTTTATGGGCTGCGCCGGGAAGTCCGTTCTTCGGCACCACACTTCGCCGCTCCGACGATCTGGGGGCGAGTTGGTCGGGCAAGGACGAACGGCCGGTCCGATTCCCGGAAAGCTCGGGCCTCTCCCTGGAGCGCATCTGGCAGATTCGCCCGGGGCCTGCCGACGAACCCCAGCGCATGTGGCTGGGCGTAGAGCCGACGTGCCTCTTCGAGAGCGCCGACGGAGGTGAGAGCTGGGCGCCGGTCGAGGGATTCCTGGAGCATGAGCACCGCGAGTTCTGGACGCCGGGCAACGGTGGTCTGTGTATGCACACCATCATCCCCCACGCCACCGACCGCGAGCGGATGCTCGTTGCCTTCTCCACCGGTGGCGTATACGGCACGGATGACGGAGGAGCCACCTGGTCGCCGCGCAACAACGGGGTTCGTGCCGAGTTCCTCCCCGACAAGCATCCCGAGTTCGGCCAGTGCGTCCACAAGGTTGCGTATCACCCCGAGCACCCCGAGCGCCTCTTCCTCCAGAACCATTGGGGCCTGTACAGGAGCGATGACTGGGCGGGGTCGTGGGAAGACGTGGCCAACGGCGTCCCCTCGGATTTCGGCTTCGGGATGGCGGTCCACCCCCACGACCCAGATACCGTCTACATCGTGCCCTTGGAGTCCGACGGATTCCGGTGTACACCCGAGGCGAAGCTGAGGGTCTACCGAACGCGGGACGCCGGGGCCTCGTGGGAGCCTATGACCCAGGGGCTGCCCCAGCACGACGCCTACGAGACAGTGCTCCGGGACGCCCTGGATGTCGACTCCCTGAATCCGGCAGGGGTGTACTTCGGAACGAGGAGCGGCAAGGTCTTCGCCTCCTCCGACGACGGCGACTCCTGGACGCCGGTCATCGAAGGGCTGCCGCCGGTGGTCTGTGTTAAGGCCGGGGTCGTCGCGTGACGGACCCGATGAGCGGGGGCGAAGTCTCGTGACCACAGCGTCGACCAGGGTGGTGACCGTCGTCCTGCCGGGTCAACTCCGTGAGCTGACGGGGGGCGAGGCCCAGATCGTCATCGAAGGGGCCGGCGGCACCGTAGCGGCTTTGTTCCTCGCTCTCCGCGAGCGCCATCGCTCGGTCTACGACAGGATCTTCACCGAGCAGGGTGAGGTACGGCCTCACGTCAACGTCTTCGTCGACGGAGCCGACATCCGGTGGGCCGGAGGCCTCGAGGCAACCGTCGGTCCCTCGAGTGAGGTCTTGGTGCTTCCGGCGGTTAGCGGCGGCTGACTCGTTCGGTCAGCGCCGAGTCGATGGCCGTCCCTCGAACAGGAAGCGCACGCGCCGGCCTTCCGGGTCGTCCGCCACCGTGAAATGCGCAGGGGCGCCTACGTCCAGCCCGCCACCGGCGTCCAAAGCACTGCTCATGGGGACCAGGTAGAGACCGTCGACATCGAGAGTGTCCTGAGCCTCGGACGTCCCCAGGTCCCCGATGTCGGAGATCATGCCTCCCTCCTCGAGGAGCGGCATGGAGTACTCCACGAGGAGATCGGCTTCGAGGACAGGGATGCCAGGTACCGCGACGGTTCCTCCACGGATGAGCAGGTCGGGGAGGCGCCGGCCGTTGTAGGCCAGGCTCTCGTATACCTCCGGGTCGTACTCCGCGTAACGGCCCGTGGCGATGGCGTCGAGGGCTGCGAGGATTCCGACGAAGTTCGTCTTTCGGAGATGCTGTTTCTGGGGGTCGTCCTCCCACGCGCCCGACTCGATGAGGACCGTGCTCGCGCCCCACGCACCCATGAGGTCACCGAAGGCTCGAGGATTGAACGTGTCGTCGTACTTGGCGACGTGCTGGCCGACGAGGGGCTCCACGGCTTCGATGAGGAGGGTGGCGACCTGCATGGCTCGTCTACGCTTGTCGTCGACATCCCGGGCCTCGTTGAAGGCCGGGGCGAGTAGAGCGATGGCGACGCCGAGGTCGGTCCCGCTCACCCTTACCGCGGCACTCTGGTCGTGGAGGTTGAAGCCGAAGTCGGGCTGTAGCTCGTCGTTGACGGTCTTCAGAAGCCGGCCTTCGGGGGTCTGCAGCCGACGGGCATCACGGTTCACGTCGATGCCCTGTGCGTTGCGCCGCCGGAATCGCTCCGCTCCGTCGGGATTCAGCATGGGGATCATGTGGACCGTAGCCCCCTCGGCGATCCGGCGAGCCAGGGGGTGGTCCGGCGAGTCGTGGAAGAAGCGGGTCATGTCCGCCAGCGCCATGGACGCGGTGCTTTCGTTGCCGTGCATCTGGGACCAGAGAAGCACCGTGACAGGGCCGCTACCGAAGGTGATGTGTCGGATGGACCGACCTTCTGCGCTCTCACCGGCGACGCGAGACGAGACCGATCCTCCGAGATACGGTTCGACGGCGTCCCAGTAGCCTTGGTGGTCGAAGCGGCGGTCGTCCAAGCCCGTGACCCGGGCGCCGTCGTGAAGGTCGGCGATCTCGGTGGGCGAGGTGGGGGCCGGTGTGGTGGGCCCGTACGACGCCGCGCCACCGCACGCCACGAGGAATGCGGCCACCCAAGGAGCCAGTGGAGGTCGGGTGTTGGTCATGGATAGATGAGGTAGGGGCTTCTCGTCGCCTCGAAGCCGCTTAGCGCTTCGGCCCACCCTCGGGTGAGCTCGTCGACTGTCATGTCTGCGTCGATGCCCGTACGAAGGGCATCGGTTCCGGCCAGCCGGTCGAAGTGGCTTTCGCGCCAGAACCACCGGTCGCCAGACGCCCGGCGGGTCTCGACGAGCATCGCCACGGCGACTCTCGGAGCGTCGTAAGCACTCGACTCACCGACCACGCGCACTCCGTTCACCGCCTCTCCACCGAACTTCCCGTCGCCGGGTGCGTCGGGCGTGAAGGTCACCGCCTCGAAGCTGACTCCCTCGAAGCCGTACCCGTTCAGCGCCTCCGCAAGGGCGCCGCCATCCAACCACGGCGCCCCGACCCATTGAAAAGCACGATCCGTGCCGCGGCCCACGGAGAGTGGAGTCCCTTCGAACAGGCACGTGCCGGGATAGGCCAGCGCACTCTCGAGCGACGGCATGTTCGGAGACGGTGGCACCCAGGGCAGGCCGGTTTCGTCGTACGTCATGTCGCGCGCCCAGCCCTCCATGGGTATGACGCGCAGGTCCACCTCGATCCCTTGCTCGACCACGTACATCCGAGCGAGCTCCCCGGGCGTCATTCCGTGGCGCATCGGCACAGGGTAGAGACCGACGAAGCTCGAGAAGGCGGGATCGAGGACATTGCCCTGAACGACGTCGCCGCGGATGGGATTGGGCCGGTCCAGAACGACGAAGGGGATACCCTGCTCGGCCGCGGCCTCCATGGCATATGCCATGGTCGATACGTAGGTGTAGTAGCGGGCGCCGATGTCCTGCATGTCGTAGACGAGAATGTCCACGCCCTCGAGCATGTCGGGCGTGGGCCGCAGGGTTTCACCGTAAAGGGAGAAGACGGTGACGCCGGTCTGTTCGTCGATCTCCGTATCTACGCGGACCCCGGCTTCGGCGGCGCCCCGGATGCCGTGCTCCGGCCCGTAGAGAGCAACCAACTCGACGTCGGGCGAAGAGTACAGGGCGTCGATGACGTGACCGACGGCCTCGTCGGTGGACGCCTCGGCCGTCGCGCTCGCCCAGTAGACGCCGGTGTGGTTGGTGACAAGGCCTACACGCCGCCCGGCGACGACGTGGGCGGAATCGGTGAGGAGAACGTCCACGCCCGGGCGTACGGGGGGTGCCGGGGCCTCGGTGGCAACGAGGGCGGCACCGGAAGCCTCGGCATCGACCCCCTCGGAGTCCGTGCCACACGCGGCCAGAAGGCACGCGAACAGCCCGGTGAACAAGGCCGATTGTGGGGGTAGAAACATATGAATACTTTGGCGATGGTCGAGGTTGTGCCGCATTGCATGCTCCCACGTAGTTCGTGACATCCGGCAAGCATCGGCGACACATTTGATTACGTCAACGCACCCCCCAGCCAACGGTCCACCCACGAATGACGCAGGGACGCCTCGCTCCATGGTCCAACTCCCTCCGGGGACTCGGCACCCTCGCGCTCGTAATCGCCCTGTCGTCGTGCGGCTTCTTCGGCGGCTCAGGTGGGCCGCCGTCGCCGTCTGGTGACGCCGACGAACCCGCGGCGGACGGTGCAACGGGAGCGGACCGGCTAGCAGCAGACGCGGACTCCGGCGTCGTCGGAGGCGCACCATCTCTGGACGCCGTTTTCGACAGCATCGCCGCCCGGGAGGGGGCCACGGCGTCGGTTGAGCCTGTTGTCCCCGAGCCGGAACCGGAGCCCCTGGACATGCGGAGTTGGGCCCAGCGGACCCTGGACGAAATGTCGCTGGAAGAGAAGGCCGGCCAGCTCATCATGCCCTGGGTCCTGGGTGACTTCGCTCCGGAGGGGTCCGACAGTCATGAGCGGGTCTTTCGCTTCATCGAAGAGCAGAAGGTCGGTGGAGTGATCATGTCTGTTGGCACGCCCTTCGAGGTTGCGGCCAAGCTCAACGATCTCCAGGCGCACGCGGACGTACCCCTCCTCGTTGCGGCAGACCTGGAGACAGGAGCGGGCTTCCGCATGCGTGGAGCGGTTCACATGCCCGGCAACATCGACCTCGGGGGCGCCACCGATTTCCCTTCGCTCATGGCCGTGGGTGCCACGGGAGAGGAGCGGCTGGCGTACGAGATGGGCCGGATCACCGCCCTCGAAGCAAGAGCGGTGGGAATCCACGTGCCCTTCGCGCCCGTCCTCGACGTCAACTCCAATCCCGACAATCCGATCATCAACGTGCGCTCCTTCGGCGAAGATCCGTCGAGCGTCGCGAAGATGGGCATCGCCTTTGTCCGAGGTGTACAGGAGAACGGGGCCGTCGCAACGGGCAAGCACTTCCCCGGACATGGCGACACCGAAGTCGACTCCCATATCGCGCTGCCGGTCATCCGCCACGACCGGGCACGCATGGACTCGGTGGAGCTACATCCCTTCCAGGAAGCCATCGACGCGGGCATGGGGGCAATCATGACCGCCCACATCTCGGTGCCCTCCCTCAACGGCGGGGTCCGCGAGCCGGCGACCCTGTCGCCACTGGTCCTTACCGACGTTCTTCGGGGCGAGATGGGCTTCGACGGCATCGTGTTCACCGACGCGATGGACATGAGTGCCATATCGAGGAGCCACAACTCGGGAGCGGCCGCTGTTCGTGCCCTGGAGGCCGGTGCTGACGTGATCCTCATGCCGGCCTCGGTGACCGGCGCGACGAAGGGTATCGTCGAAGCGGTGAAGTCGGGTCGTCTCAGTGAGGCACGCCTCGACGAATCGGTTCTTCGGGTCCTGGAGACGAAAGAGGGACTCCGCCTCCACGAGGACCGTTTCGTGGGCATGGAGACGGTGGCCAATACCGTCGGGATCCCGGACCACACCGCTGTCGCCGACGACATTGCTCGGCGGTCCATAACGGTCCTCAAGAACGATCGCGGGCTCTTGCCCCTGGCTGGCACACGCTCGGCACGGGTTATGTCGGTGACGTATCGCAGGTCGTCGGATATCCTCGCCGGTCGCTTCTTCAACCGTCAGCTTCGGCAGACGTATCCGCGGCTGACCACTGCCGAGTTGGACCGTGACACCAATGCCGAGATCTACGACGCGCTCCTGCGACGGGCCCGTGACCGAGCGCTGGTCGTTGTGAGCACCCATGTCACGGCTGTCTCGTACTCGGGCTCGGTGGCCATTCCCGAGGAGTTGAGCAACTTCATCAACCGCCTCGCCGACATCGGGGTGCCTCACGTCGTGGTCTCGTTCGGCAATCCCTACCTCGTGACCGAATTCCCAGGTGTCCAGTCGTACATGCTGGCGTGGAACGGGTCGGAAGCGAGCCAGCGCGCTGCGGCCCAGGCCCTTGTCGGACAGGTGGAGATCACCGGCCGGGTACCCACGCGCATCCCCCCCCTCTTCGAGATCGGGGACGGACTCATGATCGGGAGCAAACGCGGCCTCGCCGGAGGCCGCTGACGTGGCGAGCTCGAGGCGCACGGCTCGGCGTCTGCTCGGCGTGGCGCTCTGCGGAAGTGCGCTGGCCCTACTCGCCGCGTGCTCGCGTCCGCTGACGCAGCAGGGCCCCACGGGTGGCTCCGGGCCGGTGATTCCGCCAGAGGCGACCGGGCCCGGTGCGTCCGGCCCGCGGCCCATTCTCCGGGGTGACCTCGATGCCGAGTCCCGAGCCTGGGTCGAGTCGACCCTCCAGGGGCTCACGTTACGTGAGGTTATAGGCCAGCTGGTGATCGAGTGGATCCCGGGGGGATACGTGACTCCGAGTAGCCCTGACTTCGAGCCGCTGCGAGCGTGGGTCGAGGAGGACCGTATCGGGGGAGTGTCACCGTCCATCGGGACGCCCCATGCCTACGTGTCCAAGCTCAACGAACTACAGTCCCGGGCCGAGATCCCGCTCCTGGTGACGGCGGACTTCGAAAACGGCGGCCCCGGCATGCGAATCAACGGGTCGTTCGCTTTGCCGTCGATGCTGCCCCAGGGAGGCGGCACCGACTTCCCGCCCACCATGGCGTTCGGGGCCATCGGTGACGAGCGCTTCGCCTACGAGTACGGTCGGATCACCGCCGTGGAGGCACGGGCCGTCGGGGTCCACTTCCTCTTCTCTCCGGTTCTCGACGTCAATTCGAATCCGGACAACCCGGTCATCGCCACCCGGTCGTTCGGGGGAGATCCGGAGCTCGTGGCGAGGATGGGCGTGGCGTTCATTCGCGGCGCCCGCGACGGCGGGACCTTCACAACCGGCAAGCACTTCCCCGGTCACGGCGATACATCCACGGACTCCCACATCGGGATCCCGGTGGTGGACGCCGATCGGGCGCGTCTCGACTCTCTGGAGCTTTACCCCTTCGCTCGGGCCATCGATGCGGGCGTCGACGCCATCATGACCGCGCACGTGCAGCTGCCCGACGTCCTCGGACTCGGGGCGCCGCCGGCGACCCTCGCCCCGGAGGTCATGACGGGAATCCTCCGCGACGACCTCGGCTTCGAAGGCATCATTTTCACCGACGCCATGACGATGCGAGGGATAACCGACATGTACGGGCTCGGTGAGGCCGCGGTGCGGGCCCTGGAGGCGGGCTCCGACGTCGTCCTCTCTCCCAAGGCGGTGACGGACGCTATCGACGCCATCGAGGCGGCGGTGGAGGCGGGCAGACTGGACAGGCAGCGTCTGGAGGCTTCCGCGCGAAGACTCCTCGAAGCGAAGGCCCGCGCGCAGCTTCACCGACAGCGTGCGACGTCTTTGGAGCATGTCACCGAGGTGGTGGGGTCGGGAGCCCACCTGGCGTTTGCCGATACGGCGGCGACCCGCTCCATCGTTCTCGCCCGGGACCGCGACCGTCTCGTGCCCATGGACGGGCTGTCGCTCGCGCCGACGCTCCACCTCGAGTGGGCGCCGACCTCCAGGCTTTGGGCCAACCGGCAATTCGGACCAGCCCTCTCCGAACGGGCGTTGGAGCTCACCGAAATCTCATTGGATGAGAGAAGCGATTCGGCCGCCTACGCGGCGGCGGCCGAAGCCCTCGCCGACGCCGACCGCGTCGTGGTCACGGCGTACGTGCCCGCCTCTGCGGGCTCGGACGAGGATGTCCTCCCCGAAGCCTTCCGCGAGCTCGTGAACGAGGCGGCCCGGACGTTGCCCACGGTCCTCGTGTCGTTCGGCAATCCGTACCTCCTCTCCGCGGTCACGGACATTGGGTCATACATGCTTGCCTGGGGCGACCGGGCCGTGTCCCAGAGGGCAGCGGCGGTCGCCCTCTTCGGAGAAGAGTCCATCAGTGGCCGGCTCCCGGTGGCGCTTCCACCCTTTCACGACCTCGGCGAAGGCCTCAACCGCGCGAAGGTCGCGGATCGCATTGCGACGCTGGAGATCGAGGACCCGGTGGTGGCTGCCGGAATCATGGCTCGCCGAGGGGGGGCTCCGAGGGGGAGCTTTCAGACCCTCGCCCCTCCCACTAGCGTCGGCATGTCCGATGAGAGCCTGGCCCGCATCGACTCGATCCTCGTCGACGCCATCGCCGACTCGGCCTTCTCCGGGGCCGCGGTGGCTGTCGGTCGACGAGGGCGGCTGGTGAAGCTCGACGGCTTCGGCGAGCTCCAGTACGGCACCGGCCGACCCGTGACGCCCACCTCGATCTTCGACCTGGCGTCGGTCTCGAAGGTGGTGGGCACGACCACGGCGGCCATGATGCTTGTGGCTGAAGGTCGCTTGGACCTCGACGCTCCTGTAGTCGATTATCTGCCCTGGTGGTCGCGGGGTGATCCGCGGAAGGCCGAGGTCACCGTCCGCCAGCTCCTCATCCACCGCACGGGTCTCATCCCCTTCCGGACCTGGTATCACGACTTCGACGGGATGGATGCCTACAAGGAAGCGGCTGCCGACGAGCCCCTTCAGAATCCGCCGGGGCAGGAGACTGCGTACTCCGACATCGGCATCATGACACTCGCCTGGGTCATCGAGGAGGTCGCAGGCCAGTCGCTCGACGAGTTCCTGCAAGATCGCCTATGGGACGAGTTGGGGATGCTCGAGACGCGCTACAATCCGCCCTCCACGCTGCGGCCCCGCATCGCGGCGACGGAGATCGACACCATCTATCGAAACGAGATGGTCTGGGGGACGGTCCACGACGAGAACGCCGACGCCATGGGTGGGGTGGCCGGCCACGCAGGCCTCTTCAGCACGGCGGTGGATCTCTCGGTATTCGCCCGGATGATGCTCAACGACGGCGTGGCTCCGGCGTGCAGCCCCGACGGCACCGAAGGTGAGCCATGCCCGGTCCGCCGGACCGAGGATCGTCGCATCGTCGATGCCGCTGTCCTGGAGGAGTTCACCACCCGCCATGACGAGACCTCGTCAAGGGCGCTGGGATGGGATACCCCGTCGGAGCGTTCGGCCGGGGGCGACTACATCACCGACGAAGCCTTCGGCCACACCGGGTACACGGGAACGTCCGTCTGGATGGATCCCGAGCTCGATCTCTGGGTGGTGCTTCTGACGAACCGGGTCCACCCCACGCGGGACAACCTGAAGCACGTGCCCGTCCGGAGGGCCGTCGCCGACGCGGCGGTGCTGTCCATCACCGACCGGGCCGTGCGCCAGAGGTCGCGTTGAGCGCGTTCACCTCACTCGACCTGGTCGTACTCATCGCGTATCTGGCAGGCGTCACCGCATGGGGCGCTTGGTTGGGACGGGGTCAGAAGGGGGGTACCGACTATTTCCTCGGCAGCCGTTCGCTTCCGTGGGTGGCGGTCATGCTTTCGGTGGTGGCCACCGAGACGAGCACCCTGACCTTCCTCAGCATCCCCGGCGTGTCGTACACGGGGAGCCTCGTCTTCCTGCAGCTCACCGTCGGATATCTTGCGGGGCGGGTCCTGGTGGCGGCGCTCCTTCTGCCCTCGTACTACGCCGGGGAGCTTTCTACGGCGTACCAGTTGCTGGAGACGCGGTTTGGTGTCGGCGCCCGACGCTTCACGTCGGCCATCTTCATGGTGACTCGACTCCTCGCCGACTCCGTTCGGCTCTTCGCCACGGCGATTCCGCTGGCGATCATCACCGGCTGGCCCTACCCGGTTTCCATCGCCGTCATCGGTGTACTGACGGTAGTGTACACCTACTTCGGCGGCATCAAGGCGGTGGTCTGGGTCGACGCTGTGCAGATGGGCCTGTACCTGTTCGGCGCTGCGGTGACCATCGTCGCCATCCAATATCTGGTGCCCGACGGGTGGGGCGCGGTGTGGGTGGCGGGCGCCGAGGTCGGAAAGACCCAGCTCCTCGACTTCTCGCTGGATCGTAGCGTCCCGTACACCATCTTCGCCGGTCTCTTCGGTGGAGCATTTCTCACCATGGCGTCCCACGGGACGGACCAACTCATCGTTCAGCGCCTGCTGACGTGCACCGACCAGAAGGCGTCTCAGAAGGCGCTCATCGGCAGCGGCTTCGTGGTCATCCTCCAGTTCCTCCTCTTCCTGATGGTCGGGCTCGGGCTCTGGGCCTTCTACCAGGGTCGACCCTTCGAGTCGTCGGACGCCATCTTCCCCACCTTCATCGTCCAGGAGCTTCCGTCGGGACTCACGGGTCTCCTCATCGCCGGGGTCTTCGCCGCCGCCATGTCCTCCCTCTCGTCGTCCATCAACTCCCTGGCGTCGGCTACCGCGTACGACTACTGGGCCCCGCTGGTAGGTGCGGTCGGAGACGAGGCTCGCGTGCTGCGGGCAGGGAAGCTCTTCACGCTGATGTGGGCCGGGCTCCTCGTGGGGGGTGCCATCCTCTTCATCCCCCTTTCTCAGGGCACGTCTGCTGTGGAGGTGGCCCTGGGCATCGCGTCGCTCGTTTACGGTGGGCTCCTCGGCGCCTTCGCCCTCGGTGTATTCACCACTCGTCCAGGCCAACGATCTGCCATCATCGGTATCGCCGTGGGCATAGCTACGGTGACGCTCATGCGCGACCAGATGGCGTGGCCGTGGTACGTCCTGGTCGGATCGACGGTGACCTTCATGACGGGCGTCGTGGTGGGCAGATTCGAAGCGCCGGCCGAAGCGTGAGCCCTCGGGGGCTATGAGCCGGCTCGCGCGGTGAGCGTTTTCGTTGGAGTCGACGGAGGCGGTACCAGGACCCGTGCCGTCGTCATCGACGCCGAGGGTAGGGAGCTGGCTCGGGCCGAGGATGAAGGGGCGGTGGTCACCGCCCATCGTCCCGATGATGCGGTGGAGGCGGTACGGCGGGCTGTCGGGGCGGCCCTCGAGAAAAGCGGTGGTCGGCGCCAGGCGGAGGTCTTGTGGGCGGGGCTTGCCGGGGCTGGCACCGCCGCTCCCCGGGCTGCCGTGACGCGCGCTCTGCGCGGCCTGGACCTGGCTGAGCGCCTCATCGTCGGCACCGACGTCGAGGCGGCCTTCTACAGCGCGTTCGCAGGTGGTCCCGGGCTTCTGGTCATCGTCGGCACTGGCTCCATCGTATGGGCCCGGAACGAGGACGGGGCCGAGCGGCGGGTAGGGGGGTGGGGTCGCACCCTCGGCGACGAGGGGAGCGGATACTGGATCGGGCTCGAAGGACTTCGCCGCCTCACCCGGAGCGCCGACGGGCGGGCGGAGCCGACGACTATGGAGGGTCCACTCCTCCAGGCGTGCGGCATCCATGCCGTCGACGAGGCGGTCGGGTGGGTGGAGACGGCGACCAAGAGCCAAATCGCCTCACTGGCGCCCCATGTGGTCGCGTGCGCCGACGAGGGCGATGATGCGGCCACGTCGGTCGTCGCCGAGGCAGTCGAGCACCTCGAGGTCATGGTCCGTACGGCCGGGGAGGTGGGCGGTGACGTCGTGCTGTGGGGCGGGCTGGTAGCTCCCGGTGGGCCCCTCCGAGGTCGGGTGTCCGAAGCCGTGGGATCGCTGGGGCTGCGCGTCGTTGCCGAGGAGGTCGACCCGCCCCTCGGCGCAGCCCGTTTGGCGAGGGCTGCCCGCGGGGGCTGAGGCGCGGCCGCCGGGGAAGCGCTGAGCGTGGAGCGCGGCGCCAGAGCCGAGTGGAAGGCGGCCTACCGCGGTGTCGGGCGACTGATGCCGAAACGACAGCCGGCACGTGCCCCGGGCGTCGTTTTGACAGGCGGCAAGACGTCGTAACCCCCTGGCGCCGTTCATTTTGACAGTAAAGGCCGTCCTCAGGAATGGCACGGGGGTTGCTGCCTATGCAGGGCAAATAACCATCAACTGCCGAACCCTTCCAAAGGAGGCTGTCATGGCAATCACGAAGTATCAACTGCGCCGCCCGACGTACTCAAACTGGGGCGACCTCGACGACATGTCGAACCGTCTCTCGAGGTTCTTCGACGAGTCGTTGCTGAACCTCAACCGTGAGGGCGGACGTTGGGCGCCCCCGGTGAGCGTGTCGGAGACTGCGGACGAGCTCCTGCTGACCGCGGAGCTCCCCGGCATGGCCGAAGACGACATCTCCATCGACTTGGAGAACAACGTCCTGTCCATTAGCGGACAGAAGAACGAGGTCCGTGAGGAAGGCGACGAAGAGCGCCGCTACCATGTGTACGAGCGGCACTTCGGCTCGTTCGGCCGCTCCTTCACGCTCCCGCGAACGGTCGATCCCAACGGCATCACCGCGTCGTTCGAGAAGGGGATTCTGAGCGTCCGGATGCCCAAGGTCGCTGAGGCCAAGGGGCGCAAGATCGAGATCTCGAAGTAGCGAGCTCGACGAGGTCGGGCGGGATGCCCGACCTCCGGCGGCAGCTCGGCGGGTCCCGGAGTCGTCCGGGGCCCGCTTCTACGTTCGGCCTTCGATTTTCGTCCGGCCTCCTGTTACGAAGCGCTCCTCGACCGACGCCCGCTTTCGTTGTCCCCCAGGCGCTCCCTCAACTCTTCCAGAAGCTTCGCGCTGTTCGCCCCGCGCACAGCTCCCGGCACCAATTCCAGCTCGCCGCCGTCGGGCCGGGACAGCACACCACCGGCCTCGCGCACGAGCACCATGCCCGCCGCGAAGTCCCACGGCATGAGAATCTCTTCCCAGAAGGCGTCGAGAGAACCCTGGGCCAGGTAGCACAGGTCCAGAGCGGCCGAGCCGGCCCGTCGCACACCGGATGCGTTCCTGAGCACCCGGTCGAGTTGGCCGAGGTATGTCGGCATGGCGTCGAGGAGCTTGAAGGGAAACCCCGTCCCCACCATGGACTTGCTCAGCGGCCGTTCGCCGGACACACGGATGCGCTTCCCGCTCTTGAAGGCGCCGGCGCCTTCTGACGCCCACCATCGCTCTCCGGAGGAACCGGAGACCACCGCACCAGCCACCGGCCGCCCGTCGACCGCGACGGCCACCGACGAGCAGTAGTGAGGGTGTCCGTGGAGGAAGTTGGCCGTCCCATCCAGAGGATCGACGATCCACAGAGGCCCTCCGTCCCACCGGGCCAACTGGTCCTCGACAAGCTCATCGCTTTCCTCAGCCAGGACGACGTGGTCGGGGTGGTTGGCCGAGATGACGGCGAGGGCGGCGGCCTGGGCGTCCAGGTCGGTCTTGGAGACGTAGTCCGCCCGCGCTTTCACGGTGGCTCCGGCGAGCAGGATGGTTCCGGCGTCCCGACGGTGGATTCGGGCGGCGGCCTCGGCGGCCTCGCGCGCGGTTCGTAGCAGCGGATTCACGCGCTAACTTAACCGCTCCCGTGGACCGGGTGTGCTGGTGAGCCAGGTGACATGCACACCCCCCTCATACCCTCGTACGGCTTCGCCATGACCCCAACGGCCACCTCGAAGAAAAGGAAGCGCGTCTTCAGCGGCATGCAGCCGTCCGGTGAGGCGCACCTCGGGAACTACCTCGGCGCGCTGCGCCGATGGGTCGACATGCAGGACGACTACGACTGCATCTGGTGCATCGTCGATCAGCACATGATCACCGCCGGCGGGGACCCGGCGGATCTACCGGGCTTCGTCTTCGACCTCGCAATTTCCTACCTGGCGGTGGGGCTGGACCCGGAGCGCTCGATCATCTTCGTGCAGTCGGACGTGCCGGAGCACACCGAGTTGGCGTGGCTCTTCAACGCGGTGACGCCGGTGGGCGATCTGGAACGGATGACACAGTTCAAGGAGAAGGCGCAGCACTTCGAGTCGATTCCCGCGGGGATTTTCAACTACCCCATTCTCCAGGCCGCGGACATCCTGCTTTACAAGGCGGACGCCGTACCGGTGGGCGAAGACCAGAAACAGCACCTCGAGCTCACCCGCGACATAGCCAGGAAGTTCAACGCCGCCTATGGCCAGACTTTCCCCGAGACGGAGCCCCTTATCGGAGAGGACGTGGGGCGGATTCTCGGCCTCGATGGCGAGGCGAAAATGAGCAAGTCGTTGGGCAACACGGTGCCCGTCCTCGCCGAACCCGACGAGGTCTGGGATCGGGTGCGGACGGCTGTCACCGATCCACAGCGGGTAAGGCGATCCGACCCCGGGCGACCGGAGGTCTGCAACGTCTTCACCCTCCACGGCTTCTTCACCGACGACGAGAAGCGCGCGGAGTTGGCGGAGGGTTGTCGGACCGCGGGCATCGGTTGTATCGACTGCAAGCGGGTGCTGTCCGACAACATCGTCGAGGCCTTTGGACCCTTCCGGGAGCGCGCGGAGCACCTCAAGGCCCATCCCGAGCAGGTCCGGGAGATCCTCGACGACGGCGCCCGGAAGGCGAGCGCCATCGCGAGGGAAACGATCGGCGAAGTACGTGAGCGAATGGGCATCGACTGGAGAAAGGCCGTAGGCGGCTGAGAGGCCCTTCGAGGTGCTCGGGCCCTGACTGGTGCCCCGCTACCCAAGCGCCTCCGGAACGCATTGATTCCCCTCGCGACGGCGTGCCCCTATTTTCGGCTATGAGGCCCCCCGCCTTCATCCTCGGCCTCGTGCCGATGGACAGCTCCGGAGACATCCCCCATGCAGGAACTCTTCAAAGCCGCAGTCGAACGAGGCGCCAGCGACATCCACATCAAGGCCGGCGACTTCATGCGTGCCCGCATTCACGGCGAGCTCCAGCCGCTCACACAGCAGAAGCTGACCGTGGACCAGGTCCGGGGTATCGCCCTTCAGCTCATTCCCCACGAGGATGAGCGGGAGAACTTCGACAAAATCCTCGACTACGACTGCTCGTGGGGGATCCCCGGCGTCGGGCGCTTCCGCGTGAACATCATGAAGCAGCGGGGCTCGCCCATGATCATCATGCGGGCCATCCCCATCGAGATCCCGTCGGTGGAGGACCTGGGGCTGCCGCCCATCGTGAACCGCATCGCCGGCTTCGAGCGAGGCCTCGTTCTGGTAACCGGCGTTACGGGCTCGGGTAAGAGCTCGACCCAGGCGGCGATGATCAACTGGATGAACCATCACAAGCAGCACCACATCGTCACACTCGAGAACCCCATCGAGTTCCTTCACCGCGACAACCAGTGCTCCATCACCCAGAGGGACATCGGCACAGACACCGATTCCTTCCAGACGGGTCTGCGAAGCGTGCTGCGTCAGGATCCCGACGTGATCCTCATCGGCGAGATGCGGGACAAGACGACCATCGAGACCGCGCTGAAGGCGTCCGAGACCGGCCACCTGGTCATCTCGACCCTTCACACGCGCAACGCCGTCCAGACGATCTCGCGTATCATCGCGGTCTTCGAACCCACGGAGCAGGAGATGATCCGGGTTCGGCTTTCCGAGTCCCTCCAGGCCGTAATTTCCCAGCGCCTCGTGGCGAAGAAGGAAGGGGGAAGGGTCGCGGCCATGGAGGTCATGCTCATGACGGGCACCATCCGCGACTGCGTGCGAGACGCCGACCGCATGGAAGAGATCTCCGATCTCATCTCGGAAGGGCGCAGCGTGTACGGGTCCCAGACCTTCGATCAGCACCTCATGGAGTTGGTCAAGTCGGGTGAGGTGGAGTTCGAGGTGGCGAAGGCCGCGGCCAACAACCCGTCGGACTTCGATCTTCAGATGAACATGCTCGGCACGGGTCCGTCGGGTGGCGGGGGGCCGCAAGGCACGCAGGGTCTGGCTGACGAAATGTCCAACATGATGGGGAGCTGAACGAGATGGCAGATGGCGAGCGGGTGAATCTGAGGGGATCGTTCTTGCCGGTGACGACCCCGTTCGATCCGGTGACGGGCGATGTCGACGTGGTTGCCTTCCGGGCCAACCTCCGCCGTTGGTTCGAGTACCCGGTCCACGGCATCCTCATCGCCGGATCCACCGGCGAGTCGGTCTTTCTCGACGAGGCCGAGCGGGTCACACTCGTCGAGGCCGCAGCCGACGTCGTGCCTCCCGACCGGGTCATTATCGCCGGTACGGGTACAGAGTCGACTCGCCACACCATCCGCCTCACGGAGCAGGCTGCAGCCGCCGGCGCTGACGCGGTCCTGGTGAGCCCGCCAGCGTACTACAAGGGCGCCATGTCGCCTGCGGTTCTGGCGACGCACTTCCGGGCTGTAGCCGATGCTTCCCCCGTGCCGGTTCTCGTCTACCAGGTCCCACTCCGGCTGAGCACGCTGGATCTGCCCTCGGGGCTCATCGGCGAGCTGGCGCAGCACCCGAACATCGTCGGCATCAAGGATTCCAGGGGTAAGCTCGACCTCGTGGGCGAGCTCGTGGAGCACACCGCGGGGGAGGACTTCGATGTGCTCGTAGGCAGCGGGGCCCTTCTGTACCCGTCTCTGGAGATCGGGGCGGCGGGCGGGATCATGGCCGTCGGCCTCGTCGCTCCCGCCCATGCGGCGGAGATCTCTATCGCCTTCGCCGAGGGGCGTAGCGCGGACGCCGGTCGGGCCCAGGAGTTGATCGCTCCTGTCCACAACGACATCGTCGGCGGCATGGGTGTGTCCGGAATCAAGGCGGCCCTGGATCTTCAGGGCATGCACGGGGGGCTGCCCCGCGCGCCGCTCCCCCCCGCCGCCGATGCGCGGGTCGAGGAAGTGAGAGCCATTTTGGAGAAGGCGGGGCTCCTGGAGGGCGTGGCGGCCTAGGAGAGCACGACCGGGGTGTCTCCGTCTGATTGACACGCCCTTCTCCGGGATTAGCTTCTCCCAAAGGATACACTAGTCACGGGCCCATCCCCACCGGGGGTGGGCCCGTTTCCTTTTTGAGGTACGAATGGCGCACCAGGGCTCATGCACGGTCATCGTCGGCTGCCAGTGGGGCGACGAGGGCAAGGGGAAGATCGTCGACGTGCTCGCGGAGAACGTCGACATCGTTGCCCGCTATCAGGGCGGGGCGAATGCGGGTCACACGGTCCACGTGGGCGAGGACGAGTTCGTCCTCCACCAGATTCCCTCTGGGATTCTCCACGAAGGGCGTCGCTGTCTGCTGGGAAACGGCGTCGTGTTGGACGTACAGCAGTTCTTCGAGGAATACGACGCGCTGGTAGCCCGGGGTGTCGACATCGAAGGCCGTGTCGGGGTGAGCAGTCGAGCGCAGCTCCTCATGCCGTACCATCGCTTCCTCGACAAGGCCGTAGAGCATTCAGCGGAGGTCAAGATCGGCACCACCGGTCGCGGGATCGGGCCGGCGTACGAGGACAAGGCCGGCCGCCGTGGCGTGCGGGTCGCAGACCTCGGCAATCGGGCCCGGCTCACGGAGCGCATCGAAGCCGCTCAGGAGCGGACCGTCCGACGTCTCACCGAGCTGGGCGCCGGTACCGAGGACCTCGATCGCGCGATGGATGAGGCCCTTGCCCTGGGGGATCGGCTGCTGGCCCTCTCTACGGAAGTGGGCCCGGAGATCAGCGCGGCTCTCCGGCAAGGTCGCAGCGTTCTTCTGGAGGGGGCCCAGGGCACGGCACTGGATCTGGATCACGGGACGTATCCGTTCGTCACCTCGTCCAACACCACCGCCGGTGGGGCCGCAACGGGCACGGGCATCGGCCCGACGCAGATCACCGACGTCATCGGTGTGGTGAAAGCCTACACGACCCGTGTGGGCGAAGGCCCTCTACCCAGCGCCTTCGAGCCTGAGATGGACGAGCACGTTCGTACTCTGGGCGGTGAGTTCGGCGCGACCACGGGTCGTCCCCGCCGCTGCGGATGGTTCGACTCCGTCCTGACCCGACTCGCCTCGCAGGTGAACGGACTCACGGGAGTCGCGGTAACGAAGCTGGACGTCCTCGACACCCTCGACGAGCTCCAAATCGCGACGGCGTATCGGCTTCCTGATGGGAGGGTGACCGAGCATTTCCCTGCGGACACGTGGGCCCTGGGTAAGGTCGAGCCCGTCTACGAGACGATGCCCGGATGGAAGGCCCCGACCCACGACGTCCGTAAGCTCGAGGACCTTCCGCCAAAGGCCCGGGCGTACCTGGACCGGATCGAGGAGCTCACCTACGCGCCCGTCCGCTGGGTGTCGGTGGGCACGAAGCGGAGTCAGATCATCCCCGTCGGGTGAAGTGGCTCGGCGTCGGCTGATGAGTGTCGACGCCAGTTCGATTCCCTCGACTCGCGGGGCCGCTGACGGCTCGTGACCACGACCATCCTTCTGTACGTCGCGATTCTCGTGGCGTCGAGTGCCGCCACGTGGTTCGGTAGCGTGCGGCTCGAGAGGAGCGCCGGCTTCCTCTCTCGCCACTACGGTCTGCCGCCCCTCGTGCATGGTACCCTCGTGGTGGCTGTGGCCTCCAGCCTCCCCGAGCTCACCACGGTGGTGGCGTCGGCCCTGATTCACGGGGACTTCGAACTTGGCATGGCCAGTATCGTCGGTTCGGCCATCTTCAACATCCTCGTGATTCCGGGCCTCTCGGCCCTGGTCGACGGTCGGGCCCTCAGTGCCGAGCTACGCCTCGTCTATAGAGACGCCCAGTTCTATCTGACCTCGGTGGCCGTCCTCCTCCTCACCTTCTCCTTCGCGCTCATCTATGCCCCGGTGACTGGCGCGGACCTCACCGGCAGTCTCACCCGCAGGTCGGCGATGGTGCCGCTCCTCCTTTACGGCCTCTATCTCTTCCTCCAGCAGCAGGAGGTCCAGGATGAACGCGGACGGCGGAATGGAGGGGGGAAGGCACCCAACGGTGCGGCCCGCAGCGGGCCGGGGTCGGCCCAGCGCCGGGACGGTCGCCGCTTCCAACTGGTCGCGAAGGCCTGGCTCATGCTCGTCGTGGGCATCGGCCTCGTCATCGCTGGTGTCGACGGCTTGCTCCGGGTGGCCATCGGGCTGGGTGACGCCCTGGGCACTCCGTCGTTTCTATGGGGCGCCACCGTCGTGGCCGCCGCCACGAGTGTGCCGGACGCCATCATCAGCCTTCGGGGCGCCCGTCGCGGCGACGGCGACCTGAGCATCGGCAACGTCCTCGGCAGCAACGTCTTCGATCTCCTCGTGGCGATCCCCGCGGGTGTACTCATCGCCGGCGCCGCGGTCGTCGACTACCGCGTGGCCGCCCCCCTCATGGCTTTTCTCACGCTGGCCACCGTGGTGCTCTTCACCTTCCTGCGGACGAGCCTCGAACTCTCGAGGGCGGAGGGTTGGGTGCTCCTGACCCTCTACGCCGCCTTCGTCGTGTGGCTGGCTCTGGAGACGACCGGCGTGACGATGGTGCTGGGGAGAGTCGGCCCAAGCGGCTAGGCCTTCGGCCCCTCCATGCACCAACGGCCGGCGACCGGGTGGAACTGCCGTCAGCCGACAACCGTGGCGACGATTCGTGCCACCCAGATGATCACGATGAGAAGCGCTGGGAGGAGTGCGAGCCCCACGGAGAAGGTGAGACCGATGCGGAAGAGCGCGGGTCCGACGGGAAGGACGTCGCGGCCCCAGATCTTCACGGTGAAGATCTCCATGAGCGATCCGAAGGTGTAGCACACGTTGGCCATGACTCCGAAGACCCCGATGGGGATCAAGATCCGGAGACCGAGGCCCGGCACTGCACCGAGCGGCGGAATTGTCGCGAAGAAGAAGAAGGCCAAGGTCGCCAGCGCCCCGGCCCCACCCACGATCAGGTTGTACGGCAGGCGCCGCTTCTCCCACCAGCCGAGAATGGACATAGTGTCGCGCTTCGCCGGCGTGGGGTAGAGAAAGTCCACGAGGGAGCGGGTCCGACCGTCGGTCAGAGCGAAGACGTCGTCTTCCGGGCTTGCCTCGCCGCCGTCGAGATGGGTCAGGTCGCTCATGCGGAGACGAGGATCCAGGCGATGAACCGGGCGACCCAGATGAACGTCATGATCAGGGAGGGCAGGAGTGCCGCACCGATGCCGAGGGTCAGCATTCCACGGAAGAGGACCGGGCCCGTTGCCGGTCCGCCGCGTCCCATGAGGCCACCGAGGGTCGTTTCGGCCATCGGGCCCAGCAGGTACACCACGTTCGCGATGACCAGCACGGTGAGCGGGCCTTCCAGTGGCGGATAGTCCAGCCCTTCACTGATGGGCGGAAGCAGCGTGATGACCGTGCCGTACGCGTAGGTGAAAGCGCCGGCTCCGATGACGGCCAGATTGAAGCCAAACCTGCGCCTCTCCCACCATTTCAGAATGGCACCGAACCGGCGTTCCGCCGGGACTGGAAAAAGGAACTCCGTTAGAGGGCTCATCGCGTGTTCTCCTGAATCGCCGTTCTGGTCGCCCGATACAATCTACTTTGTGTGGCAAAGTTGATGCCAGACCTACGTGAGGGATCGAGCGGGCGGTCGCTTGAGCCGGTATGTCGCCTCGTTAACTTTCGGGCTCGCATCCGCCGAGCTAGAGGCGGCCACGGTGCAGGGGCGGTCGGGAGATAACCGAGATGTTCGAAGAACTGGGAAACAAACTCGACGCGGCGCTGAAGAAGCTGCGTCAGCGCGGTGTCCTCACCGAGCCCATGATCAAGGAGGGGCTCCGGGAGGTTCGGCGGGTCCTCCTCGAGGCCGACGTCAACTTCAAGGTCACCCGCGACTTTCTCGGGCGGGTCCAGGAGCGGGCGCTCGGCGAGCAGGTTCTGAAGGCGGTCTCCCCCGGCCAGCAGATCGTGAAGATCGTTCACGACGAACTGGCGCATCTCTTCGGCGAGGGACGCCCGACGCTGGAGAAGGCGCCGTCGGGAACCACCGTCATCCTCATGGTGGGTCTGCAAGGGGCGGGGAAGACGACCACGGCGGCCAAGCTTGCTCGGCGGCTCGGCCGTGAAGGCAGGACCCCGATGCTTGCCGCCTGTGATCTCCAGCGCCCCGCCGCCATCGAGCAGCTTCAGACCCTCGGCAACCAGATCGGAGCAGAGGTCTTCGCCGGGGAGTTCGGCGGCGATCCGGTGGAGGCGGCGAAAGCGGCGAAGAGCCAGGCGGAGGAATCGAAGCACTCGGTCCTCATCGTCGACACCGCTGGCCGCCTCCAGATCGATGAGGCCCTCATGGAAGAGCTGGGCCAGATCAAGGAGGCCGTCGGGCCTACGGAGATCCTCCTGGTGGCCGATGCCATGACGGGTCAGGAGGCGGTGACCATCGCACAGGGCTTCGACGAGGCGCTGGGCATCACCGGCATCGTCATGACGAAGATGGACGGTGACGCGCGAGGCGGAGCCGCCCTGTCCATCCGAGGTGTCACCGGCAAGCCCATCAAGTTCGTGGGTGTCGGCGAAGGCATCGATGATCTCGACACCGCCGATCCGGAGCGGCTCGCCGGCCGGATTCTGCAGATGGGTGACGTCGTCGGACTCGTGGAGCGAGCCCAGGTCGCCATCGACGAAGAAGAGCAAGCCAAGCTCCAGGAGAAGGTCCTCGGCCAGGGGCGCTTCACCCTCGAGGACTTCCTCGTCGCCATGCGGCAGGTACAGAAGATGGGCCCCCTCGACCAACTGCTGAAGTTGATTCCCGGGGCGAATCGAATGAAGATCCCCGCCGCGAACATGGACCCGAAGCGGATGAAGCATGTGGAAGCCATCATCCTCTCCATGACGCCCGAAGAGAGGAAGAACCCGAGCATCCTCAACGGGTCGCGTAGGGCCAGGATCGCCAAAGGGAGCGGCCGGCCGGTTGCCGAGGTGAATCGTCTCATGAAGCAGTTCAAGGAGATGCAGAAGTTCATGAAGCAGATGAAGGGGATGATGGGCGGGGGTGGGATGCCGGGGCTTCCGGGGATGCCGTTCGGCGGCTGACCACTCCCGGGACCACCACGAAGCGTGCGTGGCCTCGCGAGGTGAGGGTCGCGGGGTTCCCCGCACGGGCCCATACTGGCCCGATGAACGCTTTCACAGCCCTCGGATTCGCAGCCCTCCTGCTCGCGGCCCCAGCGTCGGTTGACGGTCAGGCCACGTCCGGCCCTTCACCCCGCCTGGCTGCCAACACGAGCCTCCCCCCCGAGGCCGACGACGCGTGGGAGTCCATTGCCGAGGAGTGGAGTCTCTCGGTGCAATCGGAGGGGATCGTCGGCTCGTCGCTGGCCATGGTCCGGGAGGGTGTGCTGACGTCCCATGGAATGCTCGGAATGGCGGACCTGGAAGCTCGTCGGCCCGTCGACGACGAGACCATCTACCACTGGGCGTCGATCACCAAGACGTTCACGGCCATCTCCATCATGCAGCTTCGGGACCGGGGGCTCCTCTCGCTGGACGACCCCGTCGTCGACTACGTGCCAGAGCTTCGCGGAGTCCACAACCCGTTCGGCTCCATGGATGCCATCACCATCCGGCACCTCTTGAGTCACTCGGCGGGGTTCCGTGGAAGCACCTGGCCTTGGGCGGGAAGCGAGCCGTGGCAACCCCACGAGCCCACGGAGTGGAGTCAGCTCGTGGCGATGATGCCGTACACCAGGATCCACTTCGAGCCCGGCTCGCGCTACAGCTACTCGAATCCCGGGATCATCTTCCTCGGCCGGGTCATCGAGGCTGTCAGCGGCGACGTCTTCGAGGCCTACGTCGACAAGAACGTCTTCCGCCCTCTGGGCATGCGGCGGGCGTACTTCGACGTCACGCCTTGGGGCCTCCGGGAGCATCGGTCCAACCACTACGTCGTGCGTGAGGGTGTCCCGGAGCCCGGCGGCATCGACTTCAACACCGGTATTACCGTGAGCAACGGAGGCCTCAACGCCCCGGTCCGGGACATGGCGCGGTACTTGGCCTTCCTCCTGGGAACGCCCATGGAGGACATGGATGCCGATGCCGTACTGAGCCGGAGCTCGCTGGAGGAGATGTGGGAGCCGGTCGTCCCCATCGGAGCGGGTCCTCTCGGCCACGGCTCCATGGGTCTCTCCTTCTTTCTGCATGACAAGCGGGGCGAGCGGGTGGTCGGCCACACAGGGACCCAGCGTACCTTCTACTCCTTCTTCTACATCGACCCCGGCACGCGAACGGGCGTCATCGCAGCCTTCAACACAGGGGCAGGTGACGAGACCGGTCCCGACACCAACGCCCTTCGCATGCGTCTCTCGGCGCGGGTCGTCGATGAGTTCTTTCCCGCACTGAGGGCAAACCGATGAGCCTGGATCGGAGGGCGTTTCTGCGGCGGGCGGCCAGCGCGGTGTTTGTCCCCCCGGTGGCTGGATTGGCATGCGGGGGTGACGATGGGGGGGGCGGAGCAGGGGCGGGCGCCGGAACGGGTGATTCGGTGGCGGCCGGTGCGGGGGCCGGGCCGTCGAGTGACGTCCTGCGGGTGCCTTGGACGCCGTATGACGAGGCCTTTGTCGTCGACGCCCTCGCCGGGCCCATCCAGTTCAATATTCCCCAGGAGGGGCTCCCTCTGGGTCCCGCGGCGCTGGACGCCGTCCGTCGTTCGGGCATCACGGCGGTCAACCTGACGGTGAACGGCCGGGGCGAGGGAGATGTGGGTGCGTACGAGGCCACCCGGGGAAGGATCGCGGCATGGTCAGGGGAATTGGAGGCGAATCCCGACTTCCTGTCGTCAGGCCGCTCGGTGGCGGACCTCACAGAGGCGAAGGAGGCAGGGGCCCTCGCCCTCGTCTACGGCCTCCAGGACGGGGTTCCCTTCGAGGACGACCTCGACCGACTCGATGTGCTCTACGCCGACGGCGTGCGGATCATCCAGCCCACGTACAACGTCCAGAACCAGTTGGGCGCGGGCTGCCTCGCCCCCGAGGACGGCGGGCTCACCGAGTTGGGTCGCGAATCGGTCATCCGCATGGAGGGGCTGGGTATCCTCCTCGATCTTTCCCACTGCGGCCCTCGTACCACCCTCGACGGCATCGGTGCAGCCGAGGGTCCGGTCTCCATTACCCACTCGGGATGCAAGGCGATCTACGATCACCCGCGGAGCAAGGACGACGCGACGCTGCGGCTCCTCGCAGACCGGGGTGGCGTCGTGGGCATCTACCTCATGCCCTTCCTTAATGCCGCCGGGCCTCCAACCGCCGAAGACGTCGTTGTGCATGTGGAGCATGCCCTCGACATCTGTGGCGAGGACCATGTTGGGATCGGCAGTGATCAGGGCATCGTGCCACTGGACGTGAGCGGGGCCTTTCAGGAGCAATTCGATGCGGTCTCGGCGCAGCGTGCGGGGGCGGGTATCGCGGCACCTCGGGAAGACACGGTTCCGTATGTGCCCCAGCTCAACGGTCCCAGGCGCATGGAGACGATCGCGGGGATCATGGCCGACCGAGGCCACGATCGGCGGGTCATCGAGAAAGTACTGGGCGCCAACTTCATGCGGCTCTTCTCCGAGGTGTGGACGTGAGGGGCGATGGCGTGAGGGCGATGGCTTGGAGGCATGGCGATGGATGACGAACGGGCAGCCCTTCGCCACATGCTGGCCATCATCGCCTACCGGGGCGGCAAGGTCCTACGCGGGGCGCCCGAGGGCTTCGGGGCTACGTCGGTAGGGCACGGGACGCGAAACGCCGTGGAGATCCTCGCCCACATCGGTGACCTCTTCGACTGGGGTCTTGCCCTGGCCTCCGACGGCGAGCACCGATGGACCGACACCGGGTCCGACGACTGGGAGGCGCAGGTGGAGCGCTTCTTCGCCGGGCTTGCCGCGGTCGATACCCACCTGGCGTCGGGTGACCCCATCGCCCGGGCTCCCGCTCGCCTGGCCCAGGGACCGTTCGCCGATGCGCTGAACCACATCGGTCAGTTGGCCATGTTGAGACGCGTGGCGGGCTCTCCTGTGAAGGGCGAGAACTACTTCAAGGCCGAGATCACCACTGGCCGAGTGGGGCCCGACCAAGCAGAGCCGGTCTACGAATTCGGGTAGGCGTCCCGACGGACAGGAACAGACGGACGTGACGCGACGAGTCCCCGGGCCTTCCGACTGCGGCGCAGCCGCCGCCGTCGCTGTACAGCCACTCCCGATGCTTTTATCCTTTGCGTCTACCCTTTTTCCGCTTTCCTAGCGTTGACAGGGCCCGTCCGCGCGACGGATTCGGACACAAAACACCACAGAAGACAAGTAGAAGATGCCTGCACGTATTCGACTCCGGCGGATGGGCCGGAAGAAGACACCCCACTATCGGGTTGTCGTTGCCGACAGCGCCTCCCCTCGCGACGGCCGTTTCGTCGAGACCCTCGGCTATTACAAGCCGCTTTCCCAGCCGGCGCGTCTCGTGCTCGACATGGAGCGCGTGGACCACTGGC
>JABDLS010000127.1 GCA_013002885.1 Gemmatimonadota bacterium
AAGGGCACCCGCTTGAGCCAGAGTCTGAAGGCCTGCCAGTAGATCCCTGACACCACCTGGAGGGTCATGAGAGGATAGCTCGCCAAGACCGCCGCGAGGCTCGTCCCGGAGATCTCGACGCGCTCCAGGGCGAGTCGGGCCTCGAAGACCTTCTCACCTTCCCGTTGGTTCACCATGTGGACGGCCAGCTGTTGGCCGGGCGCAGAGAAGCGCCACATGTAGTCGTGGTCCATGTCCATGAACGGCGACACGTGGAAGGCCTTCTCGAAACGATGGGGCGTGTCCACCGGGGAGCCGGGGGTGGATGTGTCGGGACCGTCACCAACCGCCTGCGCGTCTCCACCCGATGTCAGGGCGTAGGTGTGGCGCTGGTTCCAGGGCGTATTCGTGATCTCAGCGAGGATCGTCTCCACCTGTCCGCCGTCGGG
The DNA here is from genome assembly GCA_013002885.1 of Gemmatimonadota bacterium. Lineage (GTDB taxonomy): Bacteria > Gemmatimonadota > Gemmatimonadetes > Longimicrobiales > Gaopeijiaceae > UBA2589. Next base: position 429 of record JABDLS010000127.1, read on the forward strand.
TGCGAAGCAGTAGTAGAAGGTCACGGGGTTCTGGATGTAGCCGAAGTAGCGGAGGTGGGTGAGAACCCGGATAGGGCCCGTCGGCCGTCGGCCCGTGAGTCGCTCGGCCTCGTCGGCCACGGCGACGGCGAGGGGCACGTCCGGGTCGCCCAGGTAGTCGGCTCGGTGGAACCGCGCCGGCGCTGGACGTCGTACCGACCAGAGCCAGCGGTCGTCGAAAAGCTCGTCGGCCTCCTCCAGGTCGAGGTACATCATGAAGAGATCGTATTCGAAGGCGTGGGGGCGCGGCACCCGGCGGGAATGGGACACTCGCCCTCGGTAGATGCAGCTCGCGGTCATGCGGCACTCCGGGCGGCGGAGCCCAGGGCCGAACCGACGTCGACGCCTAGATCCCTGGCTACACGCACGCCGCTGCGCACCCCGTCCTCGTGGAAGCCGTAGCCCCAATAGGCGCCACAGAAATGGGTACGTCGGGCGGCTCCACCGATCTCCTCGTACCGTTTTTGAGCCGCGAACCCGGCCTGCGTGTAGACCGGGTGGGCGTAGCTGGTGCGGTGCAGGATGGTCTCGGGGTCGATGGCGTCCGTGGCATTCAGCGTCACGCAGTAGGTCGTGTCACCGGGAAGGCTCTGCAGGAGGTTCATGTCGTAGGTGACGGTCGCGGGAGCGTCATCGCCGCCCTTGAGCCAGTAGTTCCACGAGCCCCAGGCCCGACGCCGACGGGGAAGGACCGACGTGTCGGTGTGAAGGACGACATCGTTTTCCTGGTAGGGCAGGGCCCCGAGGATCGCTCGTTCCGCAGGCGTCGCGTCGGCGAGGAGCGCGAGGGCCTGGTCGGAGTGACACGCCAGCACGACGTGGTCGAAGAGCGTTCCATCGACCCGCACGCCATCCTCCGTGCGCTCGACCCTTTGAACAGAGGCTCCCGTCCGGATCCGGGGGCGGAAGGGCCGCACGAGCGCTTCGACGTACCGACGGGACCCCCCGGTCACCACGCGCCATTCCGGCCGGTCGTCCACGGTGAGCATGCCGTGATTCTCGAAGAACCGCACGAAGAACGCTGCTGGCATGTCCAGGACCCGGCTCCGTGGCACCGACCAGAGCGCCGAACCCATGGGCACGAGGTAGTGCTCGGCGAGGCGCCGGGAGTACCCGGCAGAAACGACATATTCGCCCAGTGAGGCCTGGGCAGCGCCATTCTCCAGTGCCCCCACTGCCTCGCGGTTGAATCGCAGGATGTCCAGGAGCATCCGGTAAAAGCCCGGATCCAGGAGGTTGCGACGCCTGCTGAAGAGCTGGCGGAGGGTCGAACCGTTGTATTCCAGTCCCGTCCGGTCGCACCGGACGCTGAAGCTCATGTCCGATGGCTGAGTCTCCACGCCCAGGTCGTCGAGGAGCCGGGAGAAGAGGGGGTAGTTGCGTCGGTTGTAGACGATGAAGCCGGTGTCGACGGCCATGGCGCCCCCGGTGGGGCCCTCGACCTCGACCGTCGCGACGTGGCCACCGATTCGATCGCGGGCCTCGAAGATCGTCAACTCCGCTCGGGACTGGAGCAGATGGGCCGCCACAAGTCCGGACACCCCCGTACCGACGACGGCGACGCGCATCAATTCCCGTCCAGGAGCCGCGCCGGGGGCTGGCGGAGATCGCTTATGACGCCGAGACGCTGGAGGAGGGCCAGGCCGTAGTAGGTGAGATCGATCTCCCACCAGAAGAAGCCTTGTCGAGCCGAGCCTGGATACTTGTGGTGGTTGTTGTGCCACCCCTCCCCGAAGGTGAGGAGAGCCAGTAGAAGGCTGTTCCGGCTGTCGTCGCCGGTCTCGTATCGCTGGGTACCGAGTTGGTGTGCCAGAGAGTTGATGAAGCAGGTGCAGTGGAAAAGGACGACGGTGCTGACGAAGAAGCCCCAGACCAACAGCTGGGCTCCCCCGACGAAGAAGAGCGTCACGGCGAGAGCGATGGGCACCAGCACGTCGAAGCGGTCGAGGAAACGCAGCTCCGGATACTTGGTCAGGTCAGGAACACGCTCGAAGGCGGTGGGGAAGTTGCCGGGCGCGGTGATCCAGCCCATGTGCGCCCACCAGAAGCCGTGGTGGCGGGGGCTGTGGACGTCGTGCTCCGTGTCCGAGTGGCGGTGATGATGACGGTGGTGGGCTGCCCACCACAGGGGGCCACGCTGAGCGGAACTGGCTCCGATGACCGCGAACACGAATTGCGCCGCCCGCGACGTCTTGTACGACCGATGTGAGAAGTAGCGGTGGTAGAAGCCCGTGATGGCGAACATGCGCACCGCGTAGAGAGAGACGGCGACCCCTACCGCCATCCAACTCCACCCGACCCAGAGGACTCCGAGGCAGGCGAGGTGCATGCCGACGAACGGCAGCACGCGGAACCAGTCCACGACGGTCGTGTCGGTCATCTGCTCCCGGTCCACGGCTGACGAGTCGAACCACAGGACGAAGGATCGCAGGAGCTTGGAAATGCGCTTCGGAATGTTGGCTTTCGTCATGAAGGCTCAGCGGGCGTCGGCCGTTCGTGTCGTGCCGACCGGACCGCATGCGAAACCAAGACGGTGGCCGACCGGGAGAACATCGGGGCTCAGCGCCCGAATTTCAAGAGGGGTGTATCAGTATTGTAGAATAAATAGCATAACGGTGGTTCCGCTCTGGGCTGTTGTCGCCGGCACCGCCTCCCCTGACCCTACTTGTACGGATCACACCATCGGTGGGTGGGGTTCCCATTGGGTGTCGCTTCCCGTTTCCCTGAGCCGGCCGGCCATTGCCACCCCCTCTCGACGATCTTCGCTTCCTGTTGCTCCAGGTCCGCAACGCCGACGACCCTATGCGGGGCCATGAGATCGGTTGCTTCGAACGCTGCTTCGGACTCGAGCGGGGGCAGGTGGACGTCATCGATCTGCTCGGCGAGGCGCCCACGGGAGACGCCATCGAGAAGGCCGACGTGGTCCTCCTCGGGGGTAGCGGCGACTATTCGGTCGCTCGAGGAGGTCCGTGGCTACCTGCGGCCCTCGAGGCGATGGTGGGTCTGTACGAGACGTCGAAGCCCACCTTCGCGTCGTGCTGGGGATTCCAGGCCATGGCGAGGGCCATGGGGGGCAGCGTCGTAACGGATCACAGCCGCGCGGAGGTGGGCGTGACCTGGCTCGAGCTAACCGAGGCGGGGCGCGCGGATCCGGTCTTCGGACCCCTGGCGCCGCGTTTTCAGGCGGTCAGCGGTCACGAGGACATCGTCGTCGAGCTTCCCTCGTCCGCTCAGCTGCTGGCTTCGTCGGATCGGGTGGAGAATCAGGCCTTCAACTTCCCGGGCAAGCCCATCTACGCGACTCAGTTCCACCCCGAACTCAACCGCGAAGGCCTCCTTCTCCGCATCGGCCGGTACCCCTCCTACCTTCCGCTTGCAGGGGCGACGAGCCTGGAGCACCTTGGCCGGATGACCCCGGAGCTCGACCACGTGGACGGGATCCTCCAGCGATTCCTCGCCGTCGCCTTTCCCGACGCATGACCCGGCGGCGGTGGGCGAGCCTGGCACTCGTCTTCGTCGTGCTCGTCATGACAGGCTTCCAGGTGCGTCCCCAGCGCTTCTGGGGTGGCGGCGGCTGGAGGCCCGACCCGTACCGTGAGGGACTCCCCGTAGCCGACAACGGGGTCGTCGATCGGGGCTTCACCTTCTGCCGACTTCTCTACTCGAGCGTGCGCCGGGAGCAGATGGGTCACGGGTGGAACACGGACTACCCGGGCTCGGACCACAACTTCCTGGAGCGATTGGAGGAGCTGACCACCACGCGGCCGGCCCTGTGGGCCGATGGCCAGCCCGGCTATGCCGTCGTGCGCCCCATGCAGGACGAGCTCTTCCAGTGCCCGTTCCTTTTCGTGTCGGATGCGGGGACGGCGGGCTTCTCCGACACGGAGGTCGAGCGTCTGAGGCTCTACCTTCTGAAGGGTGGCCTGATCTACGCCGACGACTTCTGGGGTGACTGGGCTTGGGAGCACTGGGCTGCGCAGATGGGGCGGATCGTGCCCGAGTTCGCCATCGTCGACGTGGCGCCGGGCCACACCATCATGGAGGCCCTCTACCGAGTGCCGGAGGTCCCCCAGGTGCCATCCATCCAGTTCTGGCGCCGGACCGGGCGGTCGCGGACGTCGGAGCGGGGATCGGAAAGTGCCGAGCCGCACCTCCGTGCCATCTTCGACGAGGATGGCCGACCATTGGTCGTCATGACCCACAACACGGACATCGCCGACGGGTGGGAGCGGGAAGGCGAGGACGACGAGTTCTTCTACCTCTTCTCACCCGACGCGTACGCCCTCGGCATCAACATCGTCCTCTACGCCCTTACCCACTGACCGGGACGACCGGCGCCCCGGTGCAAAGGCCGGAAGCCGGATCATGAGCAGAACGGCCAGGCATAGGCCAAGCAGCAGGGGCAGGCGGGTGTCGGCCTTGACCACCCAGAAGTAGTGGACGACGGCCAGCGCCGTGGCCAGATACGCGCCCTTGTGCAGTGTCGCCCACTTCCTGCCCAGTCGGCGGATCCACCCCCGCGTCGAAGTCACCGCCAGGGGGATGAGGACGAGGAATGCCGCCATTCCGATCGTGATGTACTTCCTCTCGGCGATGTCTTCGATCATGTAGCCGAGGTTGAAGACCATGTCGAAGACGAACCAGATGCTGAAGTGCGACACGGCGTAGAAGAACGCGAACAGCCCGAGCGGTCGCCTCAGCTTGATGACCGGATTCCAGCCGGTAGCGCGCCGGAACGGGGTCACGGTCAGCGTCACCAGGAGCAGGGTGAGAGCCGTCAAACCGGTGACCCGGGTCAGCGTTTCGATGGGGTTGGGCCCCAACTCGCCTTGCACCACCCCGCGGGTCAACCACGCCGCCGGCGACAGGGCGGCGACCCAGAGCCCCGTCTTGAGCGCCAAGACGGTCTTCTTCGTACTCATGGTCCGGTCGGGGTCGCCGCTACTTCCAGCGCTCCAGGTCCATACCGGCGTAGAGGCTCTGAACCTGCTCGGTGTACCCGTTGAACATCATGGTGTCGAAGTTCTTGAAGAGGCTGGGTAGCCTGCGCTCCCTGGCCTGACTCCACCGGGGGTGGCTCACGTTCGGGTTCACGTTGGCGTAGAAGCCGTACTCGTTGGCGTTCTGACGCTTCCAGGTGTTGAGGGGCATGTCCTGGACGAAGTCGATGCGCACGATGGATTTGACGCCCTTGAAGCCGTACTTCCACGGCACGACCAGCCGAAGGGGCGCACCGTTCTGGTTGGGCAGGTCCATTCCGTAGACACCTGTTGCCAGGATGGTGAGGGGATGCATCGCCTCGTCCATCCGTAGCCCCTCGACGTACGGCCAGTTGAGGATCGGGGCCCTCTGGCCCGGCATCTCTTCGGGGCGTACCACCGTCTCGAACCTGATGTAGCGAGCGTTGCCCGTCGGCTCGACGCGGTTGATGAGCGACGAGAGCTGGAAGCCGTACCAAGGGATGACCATGGACCACGCCTCGACACACCGCAGGCGGTAGACCCGGTCCTCCAGGGTCACGCCCGAAAGCAGGTCCTCGAGGTGGTACTCACCGGGCTTGTTGCACTCGCCGCCAATGGACACGGTCCACGGCTCGGGCTGGAAGTCACCCGAGTTGCGGTGCGGGTCGTCCTTGGCGGTCCCGAATTCGTAGAAGTTGTTGTACGTCGTGACGTCGCCGTACGAGTTGAGGGGCTCGTCGAGCTCCGACTGCAGCCGCGCGAATCGGGGCGGGATCTCCTGGCTTTGCTCGGCTCCGTAGAGGGCCGACGGTCCCAATGCGAAGCCTGCCGCTCCTGCTGCCGCAGCCTTGATGAACTTCCGCCGGTTCACGTACACGCTCTCGGGCGTGATCTCGGACGAGGGGATGTCGGGCGGGCGTCGGATGATCATGAAAGTCTCCGCAGGCGTCGAGAATGGTCCGGAAGCTGCGCGCACGTCGCGAAGTCGCATGCGTCCGGCTCGACCTTCCAACCCCTTGATGTCGCAGTGGGTTCCGACCAACCACAGAGTGAGGCGGGGTGGCGTTCCCCGGCCCGTACGAGGCTCGGTGGCCCAGCTACCGGCAGATGCTCGCGCCTTCCGCGGCCGACTCGAGCATCTCGACGAAGGCCTCGACGGTGCCGTGACCGGCGTCTTTGTCGTACCACTCCATCTTCTGCTCGTACACCTGTTGGCCCGACCACTCGGAGTTCTCCAGGATCCACGTCTGGAGCTCCGGGGGACGCTCGATGAAGCACCCGGCCTCATCGAAATCGGCGTCGAGCAGGAGGACCGTCGGCGTCGCCGCGCGGCCATCGGGTGTCGGGTGGGACTCCATGACGGCTCGACCCGCCGCCGAGTCCACGACCCGCATCTGCAGGCCAGGAACCATGGCGACGAGGTGCGCGAGATAGGGGATCGTGCTCACCGAGTCCGAGCACGAGTCCACGGCGACGGCGAGAAAGTACCACGTGCCCTCCACGGCCCGGGCGCGGCGGAGCAGAGTCGGGTCGAGGTCCTCGGCACGCCCGGTGTTGCCGTGCCAGAGCTCGGTGCGCCGGGTGGCGGTTTCGAGAAAGTCCGCATAGCTGCGGCCCGAGCGGTAGAGAGCCTGGAGTTCCTCGTCGATGGCCTTCGAGGAAGCCACGGGTACCGGATCAGGCGGGGGTAGGTCGCAAGGGCCATCGGCCGCGGCCGGTGAGACGCCGATGAGCGCCGACAGGACCAGTGATGCAGCTGTTTCCAGTACCATCAGGCGGGAAGCCCGTGCTTCGCGACGCCCGACATCACATCCACGAAGCGGTCGAGCTCGGCCAGCGTCGTATAGACCGACGGGCTGATGCGAAGGCCGCGGAACTCGGCGTGATTGATGCTCACCGTGATGATCCGGTGCCGGTCCCAGAGGTAGTCGCGCACGTCGTTGGGCTCGAGACCCACGATCTCGACGTTGGCGATGCCGCAGGCGAAGCCCGGCTCGAGACTGGTGTGGAGGCGGACGTTGTCGTGCTCGAGGAGGGGCGTGGCCCAGTAGTCCCGCAGGTAGGTGAGTCTCGCGGCCTTCCGGGCGGGCCCCAGGCCCTCGTGGAACGAGAGCGCCTCGCCGATGCAGAGGTACGGAGCCTCAGGATGGGTGCCGATCTCCTCGAACTTCCGGATGTCGTCATCCTTGGCCTCGGGCGCCGCCATGAGGGGCCAGATGTCGGCGATCTTGTCGCGACGGACGTACAGGAGACCGGTCCCGTGTGGCGCGAAGAGCCATTTGTGGAGACTCGTCGAATAGTTGTCGACGTCCATCTCGCCCAGATCGAAATCGAAGTGGGCCAGGGCGTGCGCGCCATCGATGACCAGGGGGATTTCGTGGCGGCGAGCCATCGCCGTGAGCTCACTCACGGGCAGGATCTGGCCGGTGAGGTTGATCATGTGGCACGCCAGGATCATGCGTGTGCGCGGCGTGATGGCCTCCTCGAAGAGACGCACCACCTCGGAGGGATCCTCGGCGGGGACCGGGATCTGGATCTGCTTGAGGACGATGCCTTCCCGACGCTCCCGTTGCTTGAAGGTGGTGATCATCCGGCCATAGTCCTGGGTCGTCGTCAGGACTTCGTCGCCGGGCTGGAGGTCGATACCGAGCTGCATCGTCTGGAGGCTCTCCGAAGCGTTGCGCGTAAACGCGATCTCCTCGGCGTCCACGCCCCACGCCCGTGCCATGCGCTCCCGGGTGGCCTCGCGCTGGGGCTCGAGGACCTGCCACATGGTGTAGGTGGGCGCCAGGTTCGAATAGTCCTGATGCCTCTTCATCGCGTCCTGGACCAACTTCGGCGCCGGACTGACCCCTCCATTGTTCAGGTTGACCAGTGTGCGATCCACCGTGAAGGCGCTCTGTACCTCGAACCAGAAGTCCTCGTCGGCGACCGTGTCGGCGGCCGATCCAGGGTGTCGGGCCAACGTCGCCGCAATGTCGACGGCTTCGGCTCGAAGCTCGGTGGGCCGAAACGTCAAGCCGGCTGCCGCCGCGGCGGCGGGAAGGGACACGGTACCGAGGAAAGAACGACGACTCTGCATGGGGCCTCCGGGGGCAACGATGATACTCCCAGAATACGCCGCGCGCCGGCCACTGTCGATGGCCGGCCCGCGGCACTTCCGCGGCAGCCTTCTAGCGGATCGCGCGGCCTCCGCGCCGGATCTCCACCCCACCGTTCGTGGTCACGGCCCGGACGGTCGGTCCACCTTCGCCGAGGGTGGTGGAAAGGCGACGGCCGAGACGCCCCTGTACGGTGATGGGGAAGTCGATGTCGATGCCTCCGTTGACGGTGCCCGTTTCCAGGCGCGCCGAGTACGACTCCGGGATGACGAGGGTCACGCCGCCGTTGCGCGTTTCCACGTCGAGGCCTTCGCCGCTCCAACGAGAGCCATCGAGCTCGACATGGAGCCCGCCGTTGGTCGTCTGCCCGGAGACATCACCCGCGACCCGCCTAAGATCCACACCACCGTTGCGCGCTTCGAATCGGATGTCGCCGTTCACGGCGGTGATGTCGATGCCGCCGTTGTGCGTCTCGAGATCGAGGCTCATGGAGCGGGGGACCATGACCTCCCAGCTCACTCCCCAGTGCTCCCGGCGCCCCGTGTCGGGTCCGTGGGACTCGAGGCGACCGTCGACGAGTCTCACCCGGACGTCGTCCGCGAGAGCCCGCGCACGGTCCGGGGAGCTGGCGTTGGCCCAGACCTTCGCACGGACGGCGATCACATCGCGCTCCCATCCCTCGACGGAGATGCCTCCATTCTGCCCACCGTCCACGCCCAGGCTGCTCTCTGGGGGGAATTCGGCCTCGAGTACGAAGCACTCCCTGTCTCGGTCCCCGTCGCCCCACGAGCGGTCACACCAGCCCTCGTCGGCCCGCGTCCACTGACCTTCCACATTGAACGGAAAGGCCATGAACGGAAAGGCCATGATGCCCACCATCGCTGCTGCCACAGTCCATCGCCCCATCCCGTGCTCCTCGTCGAAGGTTCATCCGCTCATATCGTACGACAGGAGGACGCCCGCTTCGGTTGCAGCGCCTTCGGCGTTTTCCTTATGCCGAACCGCCACAGACGCTACCTTGCCAGGCCCCGCGTTCGCCTAACCGACCTCCGCTTCACCTCGCCGCAGCGATGATCCGCCTCACCTTCCTCGGTACCGCAGCCGCCCGACCGACCGTGGGACGGAACGTCAGCGGCCTCGCGGTCCAACGCGAGGGCGATCTTTTCCTCTTCGACTGCGGGGAAGGAACCCAGCGCCAGATGATGCGCTACGCGTCGGGTTTCGGCGTGCAGGCGATCTTCGTCACCCACACACACGCCGACCACATCCTCGGGATTACGGGCCTCCTTCGAACCATGGCCCTCCAGGACCGGACGGAGGCGATGACCATCTACGGTCCGGAGGGGTCGTCGCGGCTCCTCGGCCAACTCGTTGAGTTGGGTCAGGACCGGATGTCGTTTCCCGTCGATGTCGTCGAGTGTCGTCCCGGCGAGGGCTATCGTGCGGAGGAGTATGCCGTGGAGGCCTTCGAGGTGCGTCACGGACACGGGACGTCGGCGGTAGGGTGGGCACTGGTGGAGGACGAGCGACTGGGCCGTTTCGACGTGGCCAGGGCGAGGGCTCTGGGCATCCCCGAGGGTCCACTCTTCGGCCGCTTGCACAGGGGCGAGGACGTGGAGTTCGAAGGGAAGACGGTCCGAGCCTCCGAGCTCGTGGGCGCGCCGCGACCGGGGCGCCGCGTGGTCTATACGGGCGACACCCGGCCCTGCGATCAGACGGTGGCGGCCGCTCGAAGGGCAGACGTCCTCGTCCACGAAGCCACCTTCGGCGCCGAAGAGGGGGACAGGGCGAGGAAGACGGGGCACAGCACGTCGGAGGACGCCGCTCGGGTCGCGGCCGAGGCCGAGGTGAAGGCGCTGTACCTGACCCATCTGTCGGCTCGCTATTCGGACGACCCGAGGGGACTCAAAGACGAGGCTCGAGCCATCTACCCGCAGACGCGAGTGGCCAAGGACGGGATGACGGTGGAGGTGGCGCTCCAGCAGATCGGTCACGATGACGCGGCTTCGCCGCGGTCGTCGGCCGCGCCCGGGTCGGACGATGGACACCAGGAGCGGACGGCCGCTCACGCCGAGTCCAACTCGTGAGCGCCTTCCTTCCGTCGCGTGCTCCCGGCGTCGTCCCGGACCAGGACGACCCACGGCTTCAGCAGCGTCCTCTCACCCCGGCGGAACGGAGGGCCCGGTGGGAGGTCCGCGCCGCTCAGTGGCGCGCCCGGGAGCTCGCCGAGGACGTGTTCGGCAAGGTCACGGACATGGGCTTGATCGGCATCCGCCCGGACGGGCCCCTCCGCGGACTCATGCACCTCGACGTACCGTTCGACGACCTCTGCGAGCACCGTGCTCGTCAGGAGCGCTTCATGGCGGCGGCTGCGGTGGACCCCATCCTGGCCACGGTCCGACTCGTGTACGTCTTCGGCGCCGAGCATGCCTGAGCGCCCACTCGGACGAGTGACGATCCTCGGACTCGGCCTCATGGGCGGGTCCCTGGCGAGGGCCATCACGGCGGTCGACGCGGCCGAACGGGTGACAGGCTGGTCGCCCCGATCCACGGAACGGGACGCGGCGCTCACCGCCGGTGCGGTGGGTTTCGCGAGCGCCGACTGGCGGCAGGCCGTGGCCGATGCCGATATGGTCGTCCTGGCCATGCCACTCGGGGCCGCGGTCGAGATGCTGCCGGACGTCGGGGCAGCGACCCCTTCGGCAGTCACCCTCACCGATGTCGTGAGCCTGAAGCAGCCCTTGGCCGACGGCGCCGAGGCGGCGCGTGTCGGCGACCGTTGGGTAGGCGCGCACCCCATGGTGGGGGGCGCTTCATCGGGCTTCTGGGCGTCACGCAGTGACCTCTATCAGGACGCTCGTGTCTGGGTCGTGTCGGGGACCGCTTCCGGAGAGCATCGGGAGCGGGTCGAGGCGCTCTGGAGGGCCGTGGGTGCCACTACGGAGGAGATCGACGCTGGGGGTCACGACCGGGCCATGGCGCTCGCGAGCCACCTTCCCCAGCTCGTGTCGAACGCTCTGGCCGGGGTGTTGGCTTCAGAGGGTCTGAGCCCATCGGCGCTTGGCCCGGGGGGATGTGACATGACACGGCTGGCGTCGAGCAGCCCCGACATGTGGCTCGACCTCCTGGCCCACTCCCATCCCGACCTGGTCAAGGGGTTGCGGGGTGTCGCTGTGGAAGCCGAACGGATCGCCGACTACGTGGAGACGCTCGACCTTGCCGAGCTCTCCAAGGTCATGAGACGGACCGCCACCTGGAGGGAGCGCCGGTGAGAGCGAGAGTTCCCGGCGACAAATCGCTGACCCAACGGGCGCTGATCCTCGCCGCCTTGGCCACCGGCGAAAGCCGCCTGACCGGCCTGCTGCACGGCGGCGACGCGGCCTCCACCGCCGGCGCGCTGCGGGCGTTGGGGGCCGAGATCCCAGCCCTGCCACCCGACGGTGGCGAGGTACGCATCCAGGGCGTCGGGCTCCAGGGGTTGAGAGCGCCGACCGGCCCGCTCGATCTGGGCAACTCGGGCACGGGGACGCGTCTCCTCATGGGTGTGCTGGCCGGCTGTGATGCCAAGGCGGTCCTCACCGGTGACGCGTCGTTGAGGCAGCGGCCGATGGCGCGGGTCATCGATCCCCTCACGAAGATGGGCGCGAGCGTTCAGTACCTCGGGGAGGTGGGTCGTCTGCCCGTTTCCATCGAGGGACGTCGCCCCCTCGCGGCCATCGATTGGCCGAGCCCGGTGGCCAGCGCCCAGGTGAAGAGCGCGATCCTCCTCGCGGGGCTGACGAGTGGCGCCTTCGCCCTCGTCACCGAGCCTCGCCAGTCCAGAGATCACACCGAACGCCTCTTCCGATCGGTTGGGGTCTCCGTGGTCGAGCACCCCGTGGCCGAAGGGTGGCGCGTGGAGATGCGGGATCCGCCCGAGACCCTCCGCCCCCTGGAGTTCGACGTCCCGGGCGATGTTTCGTCCGCCGCCTTCCTCTTCGCTGCGGCTGCTCTGGGTGGAGCGGGGCCAGAAGGGATCACGGTGGAGCGCGTGGGCCTGAATCCCACGCGCACGGCCTTCCTGGACGTTCTCGAGCGCATGGGAGCGCTCATCGACATCGAAATGGAGGGAGGGTCACAGGCCCCCGATCAAGAGCCGGTGGGCGACGTCTCCGTACGACCGGGTGGACTCACAGCGACCATCGTAGGAGGAGAGGAAGTCCCCCGTCTCATTGACGAGATTCCACTCGTGGCCGCGCTCGGGGCTCGGGCGAAGGGTACGACGAAGATCTCCGATGCCATCGAACTCCGCGCGAAGGAGTCGGACCGGATCGACGCGGTGGTCAAAAACCTGAGAGGCCTTGGCGTGGAAGTCACTGAGTACCAGGATGGGCTCGAGGTTCAGGGCACCGACGACCCCCTCCGGGGTCAAGTGCGCGCCTTTCATGATCATCGTATCGCTATGTCATTCAGTGTGTTGAATACAGTGAGATCATGTGATATCGAGGTCGATGACCGCGCCGTGGCTGGTGTGAGCTTCCCCGGGTTCTGGGGGCTCATGGCCGAGGTCGAGCGTGCGCGCAGGAGGTCGGAGTGACCCCTCTTGCGCCTTCAGGTGATGAGACGCCGGGCGTGAAAGGCCCCATCGTGACGCTCGATGGGCCTGCCGGGTCGGGTAAATCGACGACGGCACGAGAGGTGGCTCGCCGTCTGGGCTTCAGGCACCTGGACTCGGGCGCGCTCTATCGTGCCCTCACGCTGGCGCTCCTCGAGTCGGACGTGCCGGCGGGCGAGTGGGCTGACCTCGACGAGCAGGCCATGAGGGCACTGGACGTGACCGTCACGGCCAAGGGGACCGAGCTCGAGGTCGGGGTCGGTGGCCGGGTGGTGAACAGCGAGTTGCGAAGTAAGGAGGTCACCGCGCAGGTGGCCTACTTGGCGAGCCTTCCGGTGGCTCGGGCTTGCCTCCTGAACCTCCAGCGCGCGGCCGGCGCCCAGGGCCGCCTCGTCGCCGACGGCCGCGACATGGGGACCGTGGTCTTTCCCCATGCCGACGTGAAGATCTACCTGGTGGCCGAGCTGGGTGAGCGGGCCCGGCGACGGCTGAGGGAGGGCGGGATGGAAGAACCCTCCGAAGAAGAGGTGGTCACCCACTCCGGCGTCATCGCAGAGCGGGATCGTCACGACTCGGAACGGGAGCACTCGCCGCTGAGAAAGCCGGAAGAGGCCGAGCTCATCGACACGACCCGTCTTTCCTTCGATGAGCAGGTCGAAGCCATTATCCGGCTGGTCCAGGAGGCCGAGCAGCGTGAGTAGCGTCGATGCGCCCTCACGTTGACCCATCCGGTGGCCTCGCCTACCTTTCCACGGCTCGGCACCTGCGCTTCGCAGCCGCCGGCATCCACCGAGGCGCTTCGGCTCCTTCATTCACTTCCTCCAACCCGCGCGGCTCGTCTCCCGAGCCCCGGCACAAGCGCTCGCACTCCGCGAGCCCGCGAGATCCATGACCGACACAGAAAACCCCACCCCCGAAGCCGAGTCCGATACCTCGGACGTGACGGCCACCGAAGCCCCCGAGCACGACGCCGACGACCTCGCTGAAGGCGAAGAGATCTATGTCGACGCCATGACCGGCGAGGTCAAGACCCTCTCCGCCGAGGAGGCCGCCCGCGAGGAGGCCATCGACCGCGAGGCTCTCACCACCGCCGTCATGGACGCGCCCACTGGCGTGTCGCCGGAGCTCATCTTCGACCCCTACGGCGAAGAGGTGCTCTCGACCTCCAAGGAGGACTTCGAAGCCCTCCTGGAGGAGTTCAGCGGAGGCTTCCAGCAGTTCCGAGAGGGCGAGATCGTCAACGCCAACGTGCTGCGGGTAACCGACGCATCGGTAATCCTCGAGTTCGGCTTCAAGAGCGAAGGGTCCGTCGCACTCGATGAGTTCAAGGATCCGCCGAACGAAGGTGACGAGGTCGAGGTCCTGCTCGAGAGCCTGGAAGACGATGACGGAGTCGTCGTCCTCTCGAAGAAGAAGGCCGACTTCCTCCGTGTCTGGGAGAAGATCCGCGAGGCCCACGACGCCGACCGCCCCGTCAAGGGAACGCTCGTTCGCAAGATCAAGGGTGGGGTTACCGTCGATCTCATGGGAGTCGACGCCTTCCTGCCGGGCTCCCAGATCGCTCTGCGTCGGGTCCCGAACATCGAGGACCTCATCGGCGAGGTCTACCGCTTCAAGATCATCAAGCTCAACAAGCGTCGCCGGAACATCGTGGTGTCGCGCCGGGTGATCCTCGAGGCCGAGCGCGAGACGAAGCGCGAGAGCCTGGTGAAGGAGCTCCTGGTCGGCCAGGTGCGCGAGGGCATCGTCAAGAACATCACCGACTTCGGTGCCTTCATCGACCTGGGCGGGCTCGACGGTTTGCTCCACATCACGGACATGTCGTGGGGTCGCGTAGGACACCCTTCCGAAGTGGTGGACATCGCCGCCAAGATCGACGTGAAGGTCCTGGACATCGATTGGGACCGCGAGCGGATCTCGTTGGGGCTCAAGCAGCTCCTACCGTACCCGTGGACGGACATCGACAAGAAGTACCCCGTGGGCTCACGTGTGCGCGGCCGGGTGGTCTCCATCACCAACTACGGTGCCTTCGTGGAGCTGGAGAAGGGTGTGGAGGGCCTGGTGCACATCTCCGAGATGTCCTGGACCCGCAACGTCCGGCACCCGTCCAAGGTCGTGAGCATCGGTGAGGACATCGAGGCAGTGGTCCTCAAGGTCGATCCGAACGACGAGAAGATCTCCCTCGGTATGAAGCAGATCGAGGAGGACCCGTGGCTGGCGCTGCCGGTGAAGTACCCCACCGGCACGACCCTTACCGGCACGGTGCGGAACCTCACCTCGTTCGGTGCGTTCGTTGAGATCGAACCCGGTATCGACGGTCTGGTCCACGTCTCCGACATGAGTTGGACGCGTCGGGTGGAGCATCCGGCCGAAGTCGTCCACAAGAGCGAAGAGCTCGAGGTGATGGTCCTCGACGTCGACGCCGAGAACAAGCGGATCAGCCTGGGCATCAAACAGCTTCAGGATGACCCGTGGCCCCACATCTCCGAGCGTTTCGGCGCGGGCGTCGAGATGGAGGCCGACATCGTACGTGTGCAGGACAAGGGCATCGTGGTCGACCTCGGAGACGACATCGAGGGCTTCGTACCGGTGTCCCACACGGGAATCGAAGACGTCGAGCGGCTGGAGGAGTACTACGGCCACGGCGATACCATAGACCTCCGGGTCATCGAGTCCGACGCGGCCAACCGACGGATCGTGCTCGAAGTCACCGAGGTGCCGGAGCGGAAGTCGCCGGAGGAGATCGAGGCGGCCCGCCTGAGAGCGGAAGAGGCAGCAGCGGCTGCAGCAGCGGCGGCGTCGGCGGCCGAGGCGGACGACGATGAGGACTTCACGCCGAAGGCGAAGAAGCCTGCTGCTGAAACGGCCGAAGCCGCAGCGGAAGGCGCCGCGGAGGAGGCCGACGAGGTGGAAGCGGAGGCCGCCGAGGCGCCGGAGCCCGCCGCAGCAGCGGAGGAGTCCGATGAAGCCGCTGACGATGGTGGTGAGGACGCCGAGGAGGCCGATGAAGGCGCTGACGACGGTGGTGAGGAAGCCGAGGAGGATGCTTCCGACGTCGAGGCTTCAGAGGACGAGGCCTCAGAGGACGAGGCTTCAGAGGACGAGGCTTCCGAAGCTGAAGATGCCGACGATGCCGACGAGGAGCCGGCCGCCGAGGCCGAGTCCGACGACGAGTCGGAGGACGAAGACGACGCCGAGAAGGCCGACTCAGAGGAGGAATAGGAGCCGAATGTCGAGAGCTTTCCAGAAGGCGTTTCGATGAATTCACGGTTCCGCGGCGCCCGGACGCTGAGTGCGTCCGGGCGCTTTCTTTGGGCGGCTGTTGTGGTCGCCGCCTCATGTCAGACCGCGGGTGGGCCGGGAGCGCCGGTACCGCCTCCGGAGCTACCGGTTGTGGTGGTGGAACCGGGATCCATCCCGGCCGCCGACGAGAGGGCTGCTGAGGATCTCCTGGCTGCGGCGCAGACGTCCTTCGACGCCAACCGGTACTTCGAGGCCATTCGCACCGCCGAAGAGCTTCTGGCGGCCTATCCATCGTCTCAGGCGTCGGGAGAAGCTCTACGGCTGACGGCCCTGGCCCATGAGCGCGCAGGGCAGCGAAGCGAGGCCGTCGCGGCCGCCGACCGATACCTGGCGCTACTGCCAGGCGGAGACGAACGGGCCCAGGAGATGTGGCTCCTCCAGGCCCGAGCCCTCTCCGATGAGCCTTCGGAGAGCCTGGGAAGGCTCCTTCGCATCACCACCCTGGAAGGTTCTTCTGCGCGACTGGAGGGGGCGGAGTTGGCGAGGGCGGCCATCGACTCCCTCGACGTCGAGGTGTTGGCCGAGATCGTGTCTGCCGCACCCCAGGATGGGGTCTTGCGGCCCCTGACCGAGGCCAGGCTGGCGGTGAGCTACCTCGAGGCGGGCTTCGGCGACGAGGCCCGTGTGGCCGCCCGGCGTTCACTGGACGGGGGGGTGGCGGGCGTCGAGGCCGAGTGGGCCGCGGGCGTCCTCGAGGGGGAGCTGCCACCGGGCCGCGGCAGGGTGACGACCTTCGCCATCGGGGCCGTGCTGCCTGAAACGGGACCGCCGGCCCTGGCCCAGTATGCTCTGGGAATCAGGGAGGGCATAGAGCTGGCGGTGTCCACGGTTCTGGGCGACGACTTCACGGTCACCGCCAGGATCGCCGACGACCAGGGAGATCCGCTCCTGGGCGCTGAGCTCATCGAGGAGCTGGAGGTCACGGACAGCGTCGTCGGAGTCGTGGGATT
>JABDLS010000103.1 GCA_013002885.1 Gemmatimonadota bacterium
ATCGGGCACCGGACGACCATCGAGGTGGGGCCGGTGAACTAGCGGCCGCGGCTGCTCCTCGCCAAGCTCCTCCCTACTGCACCTCCGGCACCGCCTCCAGCAGCATGGGCCACATGGCGTCGAGCGCGTCACCTCCCGCTCCCGCCCCCGTATACTTGCCGATCCTGACGACCACCAGTTCATGGGACGGGATGATCGTCGTGCTCTGACCGCCGGCGCCCCGCATGCTGTACGACGTCGTTGGCAGACCGTCGGCCCCCTCTCCGTTCACCCAGAAGAAGGCGCCACCATAGACCCGACGTCCGTCGTCGATATAGGCTGGCGCCACCGTCGACGCGTATTCGACATAGCCTTCGGGGAGGATCCGCTCCCCATCCCACACGCCATCCTGTAGATAGAGGTTGCCGAGGCGCGCCCAATCCCGAGCCGCCATGAAGGCGAGGCCCTGGCCGAGGAAGTTGCCGTAGGGGTCGGTCTCGATGAGGCCGTTTCGGATCCCGATGCGGTCGAAGAGGCCCCGCTGTGGGAAGGAGTGATAGTCTTCGCCCCGTGCCTCCACGCCCAAGCGTACGAGGTAACTGGTGAGGACCGGGTCGGTGTTGCGGTAACGTCCCACGGTGTTCGGCGGCCACTCGGGAGGACGGGTGGCTGCGTACTCGTAGGAGTCGATGGTCCCCGTATAGAGGTAGTAGTGGTCAGCGTAGGTGTCCGGGTCGTAATCGGGATCGGACGGAGCGTTGATCATGATCCCGCTGGACATCCTCATGATGTCGCCGATCCGGATCTCCTGCCGCGGATCCCCGGGAGCTTGCCATTCGGGTACCGGCGCTGGCTGCCATAGCTCGTACACGCCCTGCTGGATGAGGACGCCCATGAGCGTGCCGGTGAGGCTCTTCGTCATGGACCAGCTCTCGAGGGGCCTGTGCATGTCGACGTCGTCGCTGTAACGCTCGGCAACGATGCGACCGCGATGGGTCACGACGAGCCCTAGCGTACGGGCCTCGGGTGGGCCGAAGCCTACGTCCAGGGCTTCGCGAATGAGGTCCAGGTCGACATCGGCCGAAAACGGCTCGTCGGAGAGAACGTCTCCCATGGGCCAAGGCGTGGTCTCGGCCGGCGGGAGGTTCGGCTCCACCACCGACGGGGTGTAGTAGATGGAGTCCTCGCCAATGGGGTGAGCGACGCAGCCCTGGCTTCCGTAGCGCTTCGCCGTTCGGGTGACACCGTCGGGGAGCGTCAGCGACACCATTTGCCGCTGGAGGTCCACGACGGTATCCACGACGTGACTACGCTCGTCGAACGGCGAGATGAAGCCCCCGACGTTGGCCGCGGCATCGTCGGGGTCGAGGCCGGTGACGAAGACGCCCGAGCAGAGGATCTTGGCGAAGCCGGCGGTCTGGTGGTGGAGGGCCTCGCCCGGCGGCGGGACGTACTCGCTGCCAAGGTCGAAGTACGCGGCCCGAGCGATGACCTGCTCGGCGGAGCCGTCGCTGGACGGGGCCGCGGGGATCTCTTCGCGTTCGGCGCCGCAAGCGGCGGCCCCCATGAGGATGACAGTCCCGAGAGCTTTTCTCATATGGTCGTTCATCTTCCGTTCCTGCCCGAGAGTCGATCGCACCCCGTCCCGCGCTCACCCGCGAGAGGCCAACGTGGGGGTTGGGTCGGGTGCCGACAAGGAACGGTGGTCGGGGGGAGCCGTGTAGCATATCGTTGCACCCTTCGACCGGTACCGGTCGAAGCGACGTCCTCCCCGCTTTTCGACGGAGTCTTCATGCGCGCCTCGTCCTCATCCCTCCTCCGGCTGCTGCCGGTCCCCTTGTGTCTGGTCCTGGCCGTCTCTCCGGCAACCGCCCAGGCACCCGCGCCCAGCGTGCAGATCGCCGCGGCCTTGCAGGCCGCGCCCGAGGCCGAGCGGGCGGGAGCCACCGTTCTTGGTTACGCGGCCGACGGCTCCGTGACCACTCTGCGCGAAGGCTCCAACTCCCTCATCTGCCTGGCCGACAACCCGGCTCAGGAAGGGTGGAGCGTCGCCTGCTACCACGAGTCCATCGAGCCGTACATGGCCCGGGGCCGTGAGCTGCGGGCGCAGGGCGTCACCGACCCCCAGGA
Source organism: Gemmatimonadota bacterium (assembly GCA_013002885.1). Taxonomy (GTDB): domain Bacteria; phylum Gemmatimonadota; class Gemmatimonadetes; order Longimicrobiales; family Gaopeijiaceae; genus UBA2589. The sequence goes on from JABDLS010000103.1 coordinate 2,110, forward strand.
GGTCACGCGCCAGCGGTTCGCCGAAGCCGAATCCGGCGACCTGCCCATGCCCGAGGAGCCCGCCATGCTGTACGTCATGACCGGCGACGCGTACGACGCCGGGAGCAACGCGGTGCGCAACCCCTTCACCCGCTGGGTCCTCTACACGCCGTGGGCGACCCTCGAGGAGACGGGTCTACCGCCGCAGCCGGCGGCCCCGGGTCAGCCGTGGCTCATGTTCCCGGGCACGCCCGGGGCGCACATCATGGTCACGCCGCCCCCGCCCGGCGGTTGAGATCGGGGTGAAGAACTTCACCGGAGATGACGCCATCCACGAGATCGAGGCGAGGGGCGAAAACCGAGGTCTGACGAGCCGCCGTTCGTTTCTTAGAGCTGCGCCGGTGCTGACCGCCGTCGCTCTCCGACCCGAGCTCCTGTTGGCAGGCAGAGGCCGAATCGTACATCCCGACCCCCGGCCGGGTATCGACGCTTCGGAGGTCATGAGTCGTGAGTCGCTGGCGGCGTTCCCGGAGGGACTCAAGGAGATCTACGACATGGTGCGCAAGATGCCGCACATTGCCGACGGCATCGGCTGTTCGTGCGGGTGCTCCATCCTTCCCGATTACCGGTCGCTCCTCACCTGCTACTACCCGACAGGGATGGCCATGGGGTGCCGGATCTGCCAGGGACAGGCGCGGCTGGCCTACGGCCGCTTCCAGGAGGGCCAGACGCTGGAGCAGATTCGCCGGGCAACGGACGCGCGGTACGGCTAGCCACGCTTCGACCCCTATTCGCCCTTCTCCACCACGCCGGCCCCTCGGCTCAGATCCGTCACCCGACGTACGAGCGCCGCCGCCTCGTCTACCGGGACATCGAGCCGGTACCGAACTTCGGCGCCGAAAGCCTCGTCGAGGACAGGTAGCTCCATCTCGGCAATGAGACGCTGGAGCGCGTCGATGTCAGGGTAGCCGACGGTCACCACATAGGGTACGCGCTCCACCCTCTCTTCGGTGGTGAGGCTGTCGAGAGCCCGGACCACGCCGCCGGAATAGGCTCGACCCAGCCCGCCTGTGCCGAGCTTCACCCCTCCGTAGTAGCGGGTGCATACGGCCACCACCTCACCCACTCCGCCATGGAGCAGGGCGGTGAGCATGGGCCGCCCTGCCGTACCCTGAGGTTCCCCGTCGTCGCTCATCCCGATTCGCGCCGTGCTCCCCGGAGGTCCAGCGACGAAGGCCCAGCAGTGGTGTGTGGCGTCCGGTGACTCGTCGCGGACGGAAGCCACGAAGGCGTGCGCCGCCGCTGGCTCCGGAGCCCGAGCCAGCGTCGTGATGAAGCGGCTTCGCCGAATGGTCTCCTCGACGGTGTGGCGGCGGGCGGGGACGGGGTAGCGGGTCACGGGCGACGGCCTATTGCGCCCCGCCGAAGGGCTCGGTCACTGCCACGGTGTCCCCTCGCCGTACGGTTGTTTAGAGTGCGTGGGGGCTCGACCCTTCTCCCCCTGTCCCACGGAACCAGGACACAGATGTTCGGACACCACTCCTCCCGCTGCGCCAGCCTCCTGGCCTTCTTCACCCTGACGTCCCTCGCAGTCGTACCGGCACCGACGACAGCACAGATCCGCGGCAGCGAACGGGCTGTGGTCAGCCAAACGTCCGACGGCACGGTCGTCACCATCGACTATGCGCGCCCACACACCCGCGGGCGAACGCCCGTCTTCGGGGGACTCGTCCCCTGGGGCCACGTGTGGACGCCGGGCGCAAACGAGGCCACGGTCTTCGAAACGAGCAAACCGCTCACGCTCGAGGGCGCCGAAGTACCGGCTGGCCGCTATTCGGTGTGGCTCGTCCCTGCGGAGTCGGGCCCCTGGGAGATGGTCCTGGACCCCAACGACGCCCTCTACCACACCCAGCCACCCGCGCCGGTCGACGACCAGATTCGCCTGCAGGTCTCGCCGACGTCGGTGGAACACACCGAAGGACTGACGTGGGAGTTCCCGGCTGTGGACTCGAGGGGCATGGTCCTTCGGTTCCGATGGGCGGAGACCGGGCTTCCGCTTCGCATCGACATCGAACCCACACGCGTCCTGACCGTGGACGGAGCTTCAGGCGCGCGGCTGGTCGGTCGATACGACGTGGAGATGGCAGGGCCGCCTCCTCCTGGCGCGCCGGCGGGAGCTGAAATGCCGCCCATGGCCCTGGAGGTGTGGTTCGATGACGGTAGGCTCCTGGGCCAGATTGAGGGCGGTCCGCCGGGGCTGCCCAACACCCTGGCCTTCATCCCCGTCGCCGAAGGCGTCTTCAACCCTGCGTGGATGATGGACGGCGTGATCTTCGAGACCGAGGTCGACATGTACTTCGAGTTCGATCCGTCCGGGGACCAGGCTGGGAGCTTTGACGTCCGTGGCCTCGAGGACCGACTCATGATGCGCGGGGAGCGAATCCGGTAGGAGGCCTCAGGGCGCGGCCATGCGGTCCAGGAACTCCCGCTCGGAGTCGGACAGGCTCCCGGGGCCCCCGGCCTGAACCTTGTCCAGGAGCCGCTTGACCTCCTCGCGGTTCAGCTCGTGAAGGCCTTCGATGGAAATCCCCTTCCAGCGAGCCATCGCCGTCCTGTCGCTGACGAAGCCGGGCTTGGCTCGCCCTTTTTTCATCTTCTTCTGAAAGCTCCGTTGCCCCGAGCCGCGACGCCATTCGTACCACTTGAGGAAGCCGAAACCGACGGCGGCGCCTCCGAGGTGGGCGAAGTGGGCCACGCCGCTCGCCGTGCCGGTGATCCCGTTGTAGATGGACAGAACCACATAGGCGCTGACCAGGATCCACGCCTGGACGGGGATGGGAATGGGGAATAGGAGGATGGTCTCCCTGGGGTAGTAGTATGCAAAGCCCACGAGAACCGCGTACACCCCAGCCGAAGCTCCGACCATGGGCGCTGCGGTTGCGAAGAGGGCCTGGCACAAGGCCCCCCCGATCCCCGACAGGATGTAGAAACGCATGAAGACCGACCCGCCGAGCTTCATCTCCAACCGCGGCCCGAAGAAGAAGATGCCGAGCATGTTGAAGAAGAGGTGGCCGAAGTTGGCGTGGAGGAACATGTACGTGACCAGCGTCCACGGCCGGAAGAGCGCCACGGGCGGATAGAACGCCAGGTCCTGGTAGAGCCCTCGGCTCGTCTGGATGATGATGAAGACCGCGAAGTTCGCGACCAGGATCCTCGTCACCCACGGAGTCAACGCGTACATGCCCTGCCCTACCCCCGCCGCCCTCTGAAGTGTTTCAAGTCCTGACGCCACGGCCGTCGCCACCGCGAGCCATGCGTCGCATTGGTACCTCCGCTCAACGCCGGTTTCCCCGGCCCGATCCTACCTCCTCGTCCTCCACCACCGCTTCCTCCGGCGCACTCCAGAAGGCGTCATTGTCCGGCGCCTGGTCGGCGACGGCGTCGGAATACAGAGCGGCGTTGAAGAGCACCTTGAACGTACCGAAGGGCTGGCCTCGCCATTGGGGCCTGAGCCCGAGGAGGACGACGCGGCCCTCTCCGTGCTCCACCTCGACGGCCGCGGCGTATCCGTGCACGTGCTCTTCTCCCAGGAAGTAGCCGGAAAGCAGCGGTGTACCCGCGTCACGGTACTTGGCCAGGATACGACCCTCGAAGCCATCTTCGACGGTGAAGACCGGACTCGACCCGACGAACGCCTTCGCCCGCTCGGGCATGCCGCTCATGACCGGGTGGGAGGGATCGGTGAGGAGCTCGACGATGGCCCCGCCGACGAAGTAGTCTTCACGATCGGCGTCGTCGACGACGTCGCGGACCGGCAGGTGGAGGCCCTCGATGGCGTAGTGGCTGGAGCCGTTCAGGGTAACCAGGGTACCGCCTGCCCGGACGAAGGCGTCGAGTTCTCGGGTTCCCTCGTCACCCAGGCCGCCCTCGTAGCGGGGGGGCACCGAACCCGTGGCGAAGCCGTCGCGGATTCCGTTCGCACTCATATCGCCAATGACGATGACGTCGTAGCGGGAACGCAGATCGCCGGCTCGCACGTCGGCGTTCCGCAGGCTCTGGAAGTCGAAGTCGTAGACCTCCATGAGCCAACGGGTCCAGCCTTCGTCTATGGACGCGTTCCATGGGCGGTAGAGCGCGATGCGCGGGCGCGGCACCGAAGCGCCGGACGCCGAGCCACCCGTGGCCTGAAGGCGAAGGTCGGAAACGAGGGCGTTCCTCTGACCCCCGGAAAGACCGTCGATGAGCCAGGCACCGGAGCTTCCTGCCTCACCCTCCTCCGTCGCCGGCGTGCCCGGCCGGAAGCGCACCTGGGCGCCCATGTTCCACGCTCTGTGCAACGCCTTGTAGGCATTGTTCTCCGCCGCGTCGAGGACGAGGGCCGACCCGCCACCCTGAACGCGACCCGGTAGCGGCTCGATGGCCCGAGCCGCGGGGTTGCTGTCGAAGCCGACACCCGGGGGGCTGTCCCACGCCTGGGCATCGCCCTCGGCATCCCACGGCAGGGCTTCGCCGCGGACGGGCTCGAGGGCCGATCGGAAGTCATCGTCCAGCGGCGTACGGGCTTCCACGACGCGCACATCGAAAAGGTACTGGAGCGTCCAGCCCGAAACGTCGTACGGCTGCTCCGGCGGGCCCTCGGGATACTCGCGAAGGTCGGGGTACTCCTGAACCGCGAAGAGCTGGCTGACGAAGTTGGCGTTGGGTTGGTCCATTCGGATGACCCACGTCCCGGCGGGGTGGGTCACGCCGTCGTACGTGACGGCCCGCGTGAGTCGATGTACGTCGATGCCGTTGAAAGCGAGGCGGCGGAGCATCTCCACCGGTGCCACGGGATCGCGTTGGTCCGCAGGGATGAAGAAGGCGTAGGGCGGCGCCTCGCGGTGCTGCTCGGTCACGTCGCGAGCGGCCTGGTAGCGATTGAAGAGCAGGTCTTCCTTGTACTTCGCCGCCACGTCGAGAACCGAGACCGAGGCGGTGAGCATGTAGTCGATGGCGTCGCGGATCCGCCACCAACCCCCTTCCCACGGTGATGCGTACAGCGACTGAGGGCGCAGATCACGCCGGTTCTGCGGGAAGTCGTTGACGGTGTAGAAGTGGGGCGTCGCATAGCGGTACAGAGCGGTCTCGGTGAGAAACGACGCCACGTTGTGGAAGTTGTTGGCGTGGTCGATGAAGCCCGGGTACCAGTTGTCGAAGGCGTTGCCCATGTGCATCGCGCCCTTCTGCCCGCGCTCCTCCAGAGCCTGCGCCATGGCCATCCCAACCAGGTTGACCGTGCGCCACATGAGAGGGTGGACGTTGGGGCTGATGGGCTCGGCGAAAGGCGGAATCCAGATACGCGTCGGGAAGGGTGCCGTCTGGTGATGGTTGTAGATGATCTGCGGCTCCCAGTGCCGATCCACCCTCGTCACCACCCGCGACTCGATCTGATTGATCATGTAGCCGTCGCGGTTGTTGTCGTGCCCGATGTACTTCTGATAGAGGAAGGGCGCCGAGGACACCTCGTACGGTGAACCGACATTGGCGTTGTACCAATCCGCTACCATCGTCTGGCCATCGGGGTTGATGCTGAACCAGAGGACCAGGATCACGTCGTCGAGGATGGCGGCGATCTCCGGGTCGTCGTCGCCCGTCACCAGATCGTAGGCGAGCTGGATGGTGTGCTGGGCGTGGGCCACCTCGGTGGCGTGCAGCCCCCCGTCGATGTGGACGATGGCCTTGCCCTCACGGGCCAGCGCTCGGGCATCGGCGTCGGTCATGCCCGGTTCGGGATACGCCAGGCGGCGAGCGATCTCCCGGTAGCGCTCCGCATCTCGGATGTTCTCGGCCGAAGAGATGAGTGCCAGGTACCACGGGCGACCGAAACTGGTGCGCCCCACCTCTTGGAGCTCTACGCGATCCGAGGCGTCGGCAAGCCGCTGGAAGTACTCGAGGGACTGCTCGTAGGTGGCCAACTGGAAGTCGGCCCCCACGGGAAAGCCCAGCACCGACTCCGGAGTGGGGATCTGGGCCGTGGCCGACCCCGGTGAGAGGGTCGTGGCGAGGACGAACGTGACGAGTGCGGCGGCACGTGCTGCGGGCATTTCGACGTTCCGTAGTGAGGTGCTCGAATCGAGGGTCGCGAAAGGTGCCCTGCCGGAGCGCCTCAGGCCACCCCGACTCCGGCCTCTGCCGCCTCTCTCTTCTTGACCCTATGTAGGAACCCATCTATATACATTTCCAGCTATGTATAAATCGACCTATGTACGGTCCGTACTCCCCCACCCGGGCTCGGAGCTGTCATGACCCGTTCATCGACCCCCCTCAGCTACAACGCCGCGCTGGTGCTTCAGGCGCTTGCCCAGGGATTCGGATACGGCTTCGAGATCATGCGGGCGGCGCACCTGCCCAGTGGAACCGTCTACCCCTTGCTCAGGCGACTCGAAGCCGACGGCCTGCTGGATTCGAGTTGGGAGGACGCGGAGGAGGCGCGGGAAGAAGGCCGTCCCCCCCGGCGGTACTACAAGGCGACCCGGGCCGGTCAGGCAGCGCTGGCCGAAGCGCGCGAGCGTCTTCGTGCCCAGCAGGCACTGTTCCAGTCCGACACGGCCGTGGAAGAGGCATAGGGAGAGAACGGGAGGAAGATGACGATGAAGTCCCTACTCGCACTGGCCCGCCTCGTGGTCGCCATCGCTTCGGGCCTGGCACCGGTCTCTCGGCGTGCCGAGATGCGCGCCGAATGGAATGCCGAGTTGGTCCGGGAGGCGAAGCGCGGAAGTGCCGCCTCTGCTCTATGGGCCTCGTTCGGAGCCTTCTCCGATGCCCTGGCCATGCGGCAACTCGCCTCAGGCGGAAGCTCCCCCGGCGTGGTGACCGATCTCCGCGTCGCGTTCCGAAGCCTCCGGCGCACTCCGGGCTTCACCAGCGTTTCGGTGCTCACCCTGGCCATCGGCCTGGGGAGCATGGCGGCCGTGTACACTCTCCTCGACCGCATCGTCCTCGATCCACTCCCATATCCCGAGTCGGACCGGCTCGTTCGGCTCCAGAACCAGGTGCCGGGCGTCGGCCCCGACGCAGTCTGGCACCTGTCCACGGCCCAGTGGGTTCATTTCACGGACCAGGCCACGACGTTGGACGAGGTCGCGCTGTACGTGGGACAAGGCGCCAACGTCGTCACCCCGTCGGGCCCGGAGCGCATCAGTTCCGTACGCGTCACGTCCAGCATCGTCTCGCTCCTCGGGCTAACGACCCACACGGGCCGAGCCCTGACCGAGGCCGACGACGATCCGTCTGCCCAGATGACCGCCATGATTTCCGACGGCTTCTGGCGTCGGGCCTTGGGTGCCGACCCTTCCGTGGTGGGTCAGACGCTCGCCATGGGCACTGCGGTGATCGAGATCATCGGCGTGCTGGAGCCGGGTGTCACGCTGCCCGGCTGGTCGGCTCCACCCGACGTGTGGACTCCACTCCAGATCGATCGAGCAGGAGGGTTCGGCAACAGCCACGTGTACCCCGCCATCGCGAGGGTCGCCACCGGTTCGTCCGTCGAGGCGGTGGCAGAGGAGGCCGCGCGGCTCCAACCGCTCCTCGTGGACCGCTTCCCGGACGCGTACGGCGAAACGTTCTTCCAGCGCTACGGCTTTCGAACCATGGCAACCCCGCTCCATGACGACATCGTGGGCGAAGTGCGGGCTACGCTATGGGTGCTGTTCGGAGGCGTGGTGCTGGTGCTCCTTGTAGCCTGCGCCAACGTCACGAATCTCTTCCTGGTTCGGGTGGAGGCCCGTCGGCGTGAGCTCGCCCTGCGGCGTGCGCTGGGGGCGAGCAGAAGGACACTGGGGCGCTACATCCTGACCGAGAGCCTCGTGCTCTCGCTGCTGGGAGGCGGCCTGGCCGTGACCGTCGGGATCTGGGGTATCCCCGCCCTAGCCCGCCTGGCACCCGAGGGGCTGCCGCGTGTGGATAACGTCGGCCTGGGGTGGGAGACGGCCCTCGTGACCCTCCTCGCCGCCATCGCCGTCGGTTGTCTCGTGGCTCTGTACCCCATCCTCGCCCGGGCCCCGTCCGCCGGAGAGCTCGGAGGCGGTGGGCGGGGCGCCTCGGTCGGCATCGACCGCCAGCGGGTGCGGGGCGCCCTGGTCATCTCTCAGATGGCATGTGCCGTGGCACTGCTCGTAGGCGCCGGTCTCCTCTTCGAAAGCCTCCTCGCATTGCGCTCCAGCGATCCGGGCTTCGACTCCGAGGGCGTCGTGTCGGTTCAAGTCTTTGCAAACCAGTCTCGGTACCCCGACGACGTGGCCTTGTGGGATCTTCACCGGCGCGTCCTGGCCGAGGTCGCCGCCATCCCCGGCGTCGTAGAGGTCGGCCTGGGAGAAGGGCTGCCCGTGAGCGGCCTCCAGGGATGCACGGTCCAGGGCTTCGAGGATGCCTCCGTGTACGACCGGATGAACGACGCGGGCATGACGACGTGCGCATCCCAGGTGCGGGTGACCCCAGGGTACTTCGAAGCTCTGGGAATTCCCCTGGAAGCGGGCCGCTTCCTCGAGCCGGGTGACAACGACGACCCCGGCCGCATGTCCGTGGTCGTAAGCCGTGCCTTCGCCGACCGGTTCTGGCCCGGCGAGGATCCTATCGGAAAAGGGGTCGGCCCCAGCGGGCGTACCGTCGCGCCCTTCTACCGGGTGGTAGGCGTCGCCGGCGACGTCGCCAGGAATTCCGACGACGGGACCCCTCCTCTGAGTCAGACCGCCATCGCCATCTACTACCCCGGCGTCCACAACGCGGACACCGAGGGATGGTGGGGCTTCTGGTGGCCCGGGGCCATGGACCTGGTGGTGAAGACCGAGGGCGTCGAAGCCACCTCTGTCCTGCCGGCGGTCCAACGCGTCGTCAACGACATCGACCCCGACATCCCACTCGCGAACGCACGTCCAGTGAGTGAGGTCCTGGACCAAGCCACTGCGGGAGTGTCCTTCCTCTCGACGCTCATGATCGTCGCCGCCTTGGCTGCCCTCTTGTTGGCCGGGGTCGGCCTCTACGGTGTCGTGTCCTGGGTCGTCTCCCGCCGGACGAGGGAGATCGGTACCCGCCTCGCCATCGGCGCGGCGCCGTCCGAGGTGGTGCGCGGCGTGGTGGGTCAGACCATGAGGCTGGCCGTCGTGGGCCTCATGGTGGGACTGCCGCTAGCCGTCTTCACCTCGCGGGTGGGGCGGAGCGTTCTCGTCGGCGTCGAGCCGATGGCTCCGACCGCCTACGTCACGGCAGCCGGGGTCGTCGCCCTCGTGTCAGCGTTTGCGGCGTGGATACCCGCCCGGCGGGCCGCGCGTATCGATCCGGCGGAGTCACTACGCGCCGAGTGAAGACCGCGGTCTGAAGGTGATGCGTCCAGGGCCGAGGACGCAGCCACCGACTACCAGTCGTCGTCGTCCCAATCCTCGTCGTCGTCCTCTTCGTCCTCGTAGTCATCATCGTCGACGTCGGCCTCCCCATCGTCCTCGTCGTCCTCCTCTTCGTCGTCCTCTTCGTCGTCCCAGTCGTCGTCGTCCCAATCCTCTTCGTCGTCGTCGTCGTCGGGCCAATCCTCACCGTCGATCTCGTCGTCTTCCTCGATATCGTCGACGTCGGCGGCGACGAAAGCGCCGATCTCTTCGTCGTCCAGCAGGTCCGACCCGGTCATCACCTGGCCTCCGTAGGAGTCGACCCTGACCGCGTGCACCCGAGTGGTCCACTGTCAGGGCCCATTGTCGCGAAAATAAATTCCGGCCGAATCAAGTCAACGAGCTTGTATCGACATCGCCGCACAGAGTCATGGTGGCGACCATCCCGACGTGCCATCGTGCGGCGTCGGCCCTGGAATCGCGGGTAGGGCCCGGTACCTTTCGAGTCTTTGATGGAAGCGAACCTGGACGCCTGCACATGAACGAAGCATCCAACCCCCTTCTCTCCGGCTCCTTCCGGATCCCGTTCCACGAGATCCGAGCCGAGCATGTGGAGCCGGGCCTGCGCCAAGCCCTGTCGGACGCCCGGGAGGAGGTCGGCGCCGTCTCCTCCGACGATGCACCTCCCACGTGGGAGAACTCACTCGGCCGGTTGGATCGGGCGCTGGAGACGCTCTCTGAGCGAACCAGCCCCGTGAGTCACCTCGTCTCCGTGGCGGAGACCCCAGAGCTCAGAAACGCCTACAACACCATGCTTCCCGAGGTCTCGGCCTTCTGGTCGAGTATCCCTCTCGACGCAGATCTTTGGGCGCGGGTGAAGGCCTATGCCGAAACGGAGGAGGCCTCGTCGCTGTCAGGCATCCGGGCACGCCATCTGGAAAAGACAGTTCGGGATTTTCGGCGCGCCGGCGCCGACCTCCCCAAGGAGCAGAAGGAACACCTTCAGGCGCTGAGGGTCGACCTGGCCCAACTGCAGCAGAAGTTCAGCGAGAACGTTCTCGACGCCACGGCCAGCTATTCCTTCCTGGTGACAGACGAGGAGCGCCTGGACGGGGTCCCCGAAGCCGCCAAGCGGCGATTCCGGGCTCGAGGCGAGGAGGACGGGAAGGAGGGCTGGCTCCTAACCCTCGACTATCCGTCGGTGGAGCCCGTCCTCAAGTATTGCCGGGACCGGGAGATCCGCCGCGAGATCCTCGTCGCCTTCGCCACTCGCTGCCGTGACGGCGAGCACGACAATCGACGACTCCTGGCCCGGATCCTCCGCCTTAGGGACCAGGTTGCCGACATCCTCGGCTACGACGACTTCCCCGATTACGTGCTGGCGGATCGCATGGCGGGGACAGGCGAACGTGCCATGGAGTTCGAAGCCGACCTCGTGAAGCGCACCCGACCCTACTGGGAGCGGGACGCCGCTGAGCTACAGGCTCACGCGAAGACGCTGGGCATCGACGAGTTGGAGCCGTGGGATGTCTCCTTCACCATGGAGCACCTGAGGAAGCACCGTTACGACATCGACGACGAGGCGCTTCGGCCCTACTTCCCGCTGCGTCGGGTCCTGGCAGGGATGTTCGAGATCGTCCACCGGACGTTCGGCTTCCGTATCGTCGAGAAGGAGATCGAGGAGGTCTGGCACGAGGAGGTCCGGTTCTACGAGATCTTCGACGAGGACGGCACCCGGCTGGGGGCCTTTTATACGGACTGGTTCCCGCGTAAGGAGAAACGCCAGGGCGCCTGGATGAACCACTTCATCACCGGTGGACCACGGGATGACGGGTCCTTCGAGCCCCACCTCGGTGTCATGTGCGGCAACTTCACTCCGCCCGAGGAGGGCGCCGACGCACTCCTCACGCACCGTGAGGTCCAGACGACGTTTCACGAGTTCGGACACCTCCTCCACCACTGCACGTCGAAGGTGGAGATCCCCTCGCGGGCCGGCATCCACGTCGCCTGGGATTGGGTAGAGCTCCCCAGCCAGCTCATGGAGAACTGGACGTGGGAGCGCGACGCCCTCGACCTGTTCGCCCGACACCACGAGACGGACGAGCCGCTTCCAGAGGACCTCTTCGATCGGATGATCGCCGCACGTCGGTTCATGGGCGGGTGGGCACAGATGCGCCAGCTATCCCTGGGCACCGTGGACCTGGCTCTCCACGAGGAGCTCGCCCCCAAGCTCCGACGCGAGGCAGATGAGGATCCCGATGCCGAGGCCGAAGAGCGGCAGGGTGACGAGGTCATGGCGTTCGGTCGGGCCCGGTTCGCGGAGTTCGCGCCGGACCCGCGATTCGCCGACCTCCACATCCTCACGTCCTTCTCGCACCTCTTCGCCGGCGGGTACGCCGCCGGCTATTACAGCTATCTCTGGTCAGAGGTGCTCGATGCCGACGCGTTCACCCGCTTCCGCGACGAAGGGATCTTCAATCGGGCCACCGGTCGAGCGTACGTCGACTCCATCCTCTCCCGAGGGGACTCGTCGGACCCGGACCACCTCTTCCAGGAGTTCATGGGCCGCGAGCCCGACCCGAAGGCGCTCCTCGAGCGGAACCTCGGGGCGCTCGCCGGATGACACACGAGCCCGCCATCGGCGTATTATCTGCATTGGCACGCACCGCACACGGGGGCTGGACATGATCATCAGGACGCTTCGAATCGGGACGCTCTCGCTCCTCCTGACGATGGTCGGCTCCGCCTGCAACGAAGTGCCCATGGCCTACGGAGACGCGAACAGCGTCATCGCGGTCATGTCCGCCGATGACTGGGCGGAGGCCTCGGACAGCGTCTACGGCGCCATCGAGCGGCGGATCACGACGGTTCGCGACGAGAAGACATTCACCGTCACCTACCAGGAGCCCTTGGCCGAGTACTGGGACCGGCTTCGCCGCTTCCGTCAGATGCTCGTCGTAGGCAGTCGGTCGGACAGCTGGGTGCAGGACGCCCTCGATCGGGCCCGTGAGCCCATCACGGAGAACGGCATTCACCAGGTGTACGACGTCTGGTCCCGAGGGCAGGCCGTGACGCTGGTTCTCCTCGACGAGGGATGGGACGTCGCCGACCTCGATCCGTACCTCACAGAGGTCTCGACGCTCCTCGACAGCCAGTTCCGTCGCTACGCCCAGAACCGGATGTACTTCTCCGGACTCGATTCGGCTCTCACGGACACGCTGACCATGCAGGCCGGCTTCAGCATGGAGCTCCCCGACGTGTACGAGTGGGGAGCCCGGGACTCGATCTACCTCTTCCGAAACGACAATCCGGATCCCGCCGAGCTCATACGCCAGGTGGGTGTGACGTGGCGGACACCGGCCATCGACATCCCCGATCAGGAGGGTGTGTTGGCGTGGCGGGCCGAGACGCTGGAGCCCGAGTACAACTTCCCGCAGGCGGTCATCCTCGAGAATGCCGAGGAGAGGTCGTTCGACTTCCAGGGCAATCCGGCATACGAGCTACAAGCTCAGTGGCGCAATCCGCCAGACGTCCGGTGGCCGGCCGGCGGACCCATGTTCACCCGTGTGGTGACGTGCGCGAGCCAGGACCGGACCTACCTTCTGGACGCGTGGCTCTATGCCCCGGGCAAGGAGAAGTACGAGTACCTGATTCAGCTCGAGACGCTCCTCGACTCCTTCCGCTGCGACTCGTAGGGGCGGTTCAATCATCGCTGCCCGCAGGCCCCGCGGGCTGATGGCGGACGGCACCTGACTGCCTCTTCGGATCGGGCGCGCGTCATACTCGTGGGTGCAGGTCACGCCCATGCCATCGTTCTGGAGCGATGGGCGAAGGGCGAGCGACCCGACGCCGAGATCGTCGTCGTCAACACGCGTGAGACGACCCTGTATTCGGGAATGATCCCCGGCTGGATCGCAGGGGAGTACCGGCGCTCCGAGCTGGAGCTCGACGCACGAGTCATGGCCGAACGCGCCGGGGCCAGCCTGGTCATCGGACGCGTGACGAGAGTCGATACCGGCGAGCGTGTCGTGATCCTGGATGACGGAGCCCGGATGACCTACGACCTGGCCAGCCTGGACGTGGGGTCGCAGATCGGCGACCCGTCGGCCCTGAGCGGTCGGTCCAACGCTACGGCTCGGGACCCGGGCCGGATCATCGAAGCCATCTCTTCGGGGCCCGACCGGTCTGTTGTCGTGGTCGGCGGAGGTGCTGCCGGTGTGGAGCTGGCGGCGTGCATCAAGGCCCGAGTCGGCGGGTCGGTGACGCTGATGGAGTCCGGCGACCGACTGATGCGGAGCCACGACCCGTCTGTGTCGGACCGCATCCAGGCGGCCCTGGAGGCGCGCTCGGTATCGGTGCGGCTGGGGACGTCCGTCGGCAACGCCCGCGATGATGAGGAAGCCCGCGGTGACGGCGAGGCCCGCGGTGATGTGCCTCTCACCATCTGGGCCACCGGGGCCCGCGGCCCCACTCTCCTCGCCGAGTCCCAGCTCCCCCTCGACGACGAAGGCTTCGTTCGGGTGGACGACACGCAGCGAGTCATGGGTCTAGCAGACCTGTTCGCCGCCGGCGACTGCGCCTCGCGTACTACTGACCCCGCGCCGAAAGCAGGCTTCCACGCCATCGAACAGGGCGAGGCGCTCGCTGCGAACCTCGCGGCGTCGGTGGCCGCGTGGCCGGACCAGGCGTCCGACCTCGAACGATACGAGCCCCGCTCCGACTTCCTCACCCTCTTGAATCTCGGCGACGGACGCGCCCTGGGAACGAAATGGGGCCTCGCCGTCGAAGGACGCTGGGTCCGAACCCTGAAGGACTTCATCGACCGCAGGTTCGTGAGCCGCTTCCGGAGGTAGCCCCGCCCCAGCGTCCGCACTCTCCTTGCGGCCCCGGTCTACAATGTGTACCGTAGACGGTCGACAATGTAGACCGGAGATGCGTCTTGGCCAGCAACGGGTACCTGGGTGAGTTCGAACAGATGGTCCTCCTCGCCATCATGCAGGGGGGCGAAGACGCGAACGCCCTCCACGTTCGGAGGGAGTTGGAGGAGAACGCGAACCGTTCGGTGACGAAGGGCGCGTTCTACACCACACTCGATCGTCTCGAGAAGAAGAAGTACGTGACGTGGAAAGCCCGCGTGCCCGAGTCGGGGCGACGCGGTCTTGCTCAGCGGCACTTCCGGGTCACGCCGCAGGGCGTGGACGAGCTGCGAAAATCCAGGCAGGCGCTCCTCAAGTTGTGGCGGGGCCTCGAAGGGCTGTTGGACGCGACGTGAGCGCGACACCGCGCGATCCGCCCGCCGCGGCGGTGTCGCTGCTCCGCTGGGCCCTGCCCGAGGACCTGGTGGGCTCGAGCATCCTCGGCGACTTGTACGAGGAGTACGACGAACTCGCCCCCCATGCCGGCGTCCGTGCCGACGCTTGGTTCTGGCGAAGCGCCCTTGCACTGAGTGTCCGCTACGCCCTGGTGGGCGCCAGGACGCGCCTTACACGATCCGATTCCCTGGGAGGTGTGGTGATGGAGAGCTGGACGACGTTGTTGGCGGATGTGCGATTCGGAAGTCGGATGCTGGCCAAGACCCCGCTGCTGTCCCTGGTGGCCATCCTTACCATTGGCCTCGGGGTGGCCCTGACGACCCACACCTTCAGTTCCGTGCACGGTGCGATCCTGCGTGGAGTCCCCGTGCCCGACAACGACCGCTTGGTCTACGTTGGCCAGAACAACCTCGAATTGGGCTTCACCGAAATGGAGATGTCCATCCACGACTTCGAGGACCTGCGGGAGCAGCAATCGTCGTTCGACGGCCTCGCGGCTTTCTACCAGGGCACAGTGAACGTGGCTGGGGAAGAGGGACCGCCCGAACGATTCGCCGGCACCTACGTGAGCGCCAACTTCCTCGATGAAGTGGATGTGCGACCGGCTCTGGGGCGTTCTTTCCGAGCCGACGAGGAGGGCGCTGACGCAGACCGCGTCATCGTCATCGGCCACCACGTCTGGCAGAATCGGTTCGCCGGCGATCCCGCCATCGTAGGACGGTCGATTCGAGTGAATGGTGTCCCCACGGAAATCATCGGGGTGATGCCGGAGGGCTTCCGATTCCCCTTCCTCGAGGACGCCTGGCTCCCGTACCGCATGGACGCAGGCGCACTCGAGAGGGGCGCGGGCAGCGACTTGGACGTCTTCGGCCGCCTGAAGGAGGGGGTTTCGATGAGCGTGGCTCAGGCCGAGGTGAGCACCGTCGCGAATCGACTCGAGCAGGCCTTCCCCGAGACCAATGACGGCGTGGGCATGTACGTCCAACCCTACGCCGAGCGCTTCATGCCCCGCGAGATCCAGGCCATCGTTTGGGTCATGCTGGCCGCCACCTTCGGGGTGTTGCTCATCGCCTGCACCAACGTCGCCAACCTGCTCCTGGCCCGTGCGACGACCCGATCGAAGGAACTCGCCGTTCGAACGGCACTCGGCGCCGGGCGGTGGCGCGTGGTCCGGCAGCTCCTGGTGGAATCGATGGTACTCGCCGCCGTGGGAGGCACCGTCGGGGTCTTCATGGCGTGGCTCGGCGTGGAGTGGTACCGAGTCGCGGTGGCCGATATCTACAAGCCGTACTGGATCGACTTCCGCATGGACGTGCCCGTCCTTCTCTTCAGTCTCGGCGTCACGGCCCTTGCCGCCCTTCTCGCAGGGTCGCTGCCGGCTCTTCGGGCTACCGGCGTTCAGGTGAGCGAGCGACTGAAGGACGAATCCCGTGGTTCGTCCAGCCTGCGCATGGGCCGCCTGACTCAAGGCCTGGTCGTCACCGAGATCGCAGTATCGTGCGCTCTGCTCATCGGCGCCGGCTTCATGATCCGAAGCGTGATCAACGTCAACACGGTGGACCTGGGCTTCGAGACCGAGTCGATTCTCACGGGCCGTGTCGGTCTCTTCGACACCGACTACCCCGACGCAGCGGCCCGTGAGCAGTTCTTCCTCGAGCTCGAAGAACGTTTGGCGGCTGAGCCCGGAGTCCTGTCTGCCTCCGTGACGTCAGACCTGCCGGGGCTGGGTGCAGGTCGTTACTACTTCGGAGTGGAACGCACCAGCTATTCAACGGACGCCGACTACCCGTTCACGCGCACGTCGCTGGTCTCGCCGGACTTCTTCGAGACCTTCGGGGTCACACTGACCGAAGGCCGAGGCTTCGACGTCCTCGAGGCACGTAGCGGCTCTACCGACCCGGTTGCCATCGTGAACGAGAGCTTCGCGGCGACGTACCTGGAGGGAACGGAGGTCCTGGGAGAGCGAATCCGCGTCGGGCGGTCGGACTCGTCACGACCATGGCACCGGATCGTCGGAGTCGTGGCAGACATGCATGTGGGAGGCAACGTAGGAGGTATCGGAGACGACCAGGAGCGGCCCGAACGCATTTTCTTGCCGCGGGGCTCCATGGACCTGGCATTCTCGTCGTTCGCCGTGAAGACCCGCGAGGACCCGTCCGCCTTCGCGCCCACCATCCGGAGTCTGGTCGCCGAGCTGGATTCGAATCTGCCGGTATACGAGCTCAAGCCCATGGATCGCGCCATCGACGAATCGACATGGGCTTTCGGCCTCTTCGGTTCACTGTTCACCGTGTTCGGCGCCGTCGCGCTCTTCCTGGCGACGGTCGGATTGTACGGCGTCATGGCCTTCGGCGTGACTCAGCGAAAAAGGGAGATGGCCGTACGACTCGCCCTTGGGGCCAAGCCTCGTGCCCTGGTCAGGATGGTGGTGGGGCGCGGAGCCGGTCAGCTCGCGCTCGGCGTAGGCCTGGGACTGGCGCTGGGTGCCCTCATGAGCCGCTCCATGCGGACCGTGCTGTACGGCGTCGACGTCGACGACCCCACCGTGTACGCAGCGATCGTCCTGACGCTGGTGACCACGGGACTCCTCGCGTGCGTGGTGCCGGCCCGCTCGGCGACGCGCACCGATCCTGCGCAGGCGATGCGGGGAGACTGATGGGCACCCTGGGGGCCTCTGTGCCCGCCAGGTTCCCGTAGCCGGAGGTCAGTACTTCTCCAGCAACTCCTTCAGCCCACGGTAGTCGTGGAAAGCCAGTCCGGCGAAGGCCGGGCTGGCCACCAACCGGCGGATGATCTCGCCCGTCACCTCGAGCATCTTCTCTGGCCCGTGGTTGCGGAACGACTGGGCATCGGCGGCGACCCGGATGGGTCGCCCCGCGGGCCAGTGGCGAAGGAGTCGAGCGCCGCGCACCCGACCCTCCAACTCCGCCAGGGCCTCCTCGCTGTCGACGACCCAAAGGAAGACCCTTCCCTCGGAACTCTCCTCCAGCACGATCCAGCGAGCTTCGGCGTGCTCGGGCAGGCCCTCTCGCACCGGCCCGGAAAAAGTGTGCAGGTCCTCGTCGACCAGTGGCACCGTCTCGACACCGACGAACACGTCGACGTCCGCCTCTTCACCCATTATGAGCTCGTGGTAGGCGTGGGCCAGCGCGCCGTTGGCTCCGAAGGCCTCGGTGCGGTAGTCCATGATGGCGACGTCGTCGACGAGGCCCATGATGTGCTCCAGCATGGGCTTCGTCTCACCGTGGAGCGTGGCCTCCATGTACTCCCCGGTCTCTTCGTCGGGGGCATCGAACCAGAAGGGAATGTCTACAGCCACGGCCAAGCCGCCCTCCCGGGCGATCTCCGAGACACCGGCGAGAAGGCCGATGTAGCCGTCGAGGAGCTCCTGACGGACGGGCCCCTGAAAGCCAGGCGCCAGGTAAGGCTCGATGTCGTAGCGGACTCCGTGGAAGCGCTGCTCGGGAGGCACGGTCCGGTTGTGTTCCACCAGACGGTGCACCGTGCGGAAGACGCCCGGATGGTTCTCCTCGAGGACGTAGTCGCGGTCGCCGTCGAGGGCGTAGGCGAGGGCGCCGCGCTCGCGTAGCTGGGCCAGGAGAGGGCCGATCTCGGCGCTGGAGAACGGAATGAACCCTGCCGAGGGACGCTCGCCCTGGGCAGCTGCGAGATACAGGAAAACGCGCGTGATGCCCTGCGCCTCCACGAAGTCGAGGAAGGTCCCGCGCTCCGCCTCGTCCCTGAGGATGTCCGCTGTCGCCCAGACCCATAGAGCGGTCTCGCGCGTCTCCGGGCGCGGCCGGGGGTCGGCCTCGGGCACCGGCGGCGGGTCTGGATACGTCACCCGAGGCTGGACGGGATCGTCTCGCAGGTAGTAGATGGCGAGGCGGGTCCCCTCCGGATCGTAGGCGACCGACACCCGACCGCGCCTGATCTCCTCCGCCGACTCCAAGCCGTACGCGGCAAGGGCGACGTCGACACCCACGAGGGGCAGCGGCTCCTGGGCTTGGATATCGTGAGCCATGATCGCGGCAACGAGGGCGACGAGTGCCACCGGGGTACGCGACGTGCAGAAGATGACAGGCATGGTGCGCATCTTTCGTCGTACACGCCGGCGAGAGCAAGGATCGTCCCCGCCGAGCTTGCGTCGATCCAATCGCTTCCGCACGATCAGCCGCCACGACGTACCTCAGCGCCCGGTCTCGACCGGAAGGGAAGCGATCATGACGGCTCACCGTCCCGATGGGTGTGGATGGCGATCTCGACTCGCGGGATCTGCTGCCTCGTTCACTTTGGCCGCTACGCTGGGAGGCCTGGTCGCGGCATTGGGCGTTCTGGGCTCCGCCGCCCCACTCCATGCCCAGCTCCCCGGCGTGGAAAGCGGCCAGTGGACCTATCTGGGCGGCGACGCCGGCCATGCCCGTTACACGCCCGCCGACCACATCACCGCAGAGAACTTCGGTGAGCTGGAGATCGCCTGGGAGTTCAGCGCCTTGAGCTTCGGTCCCAGCACGTCACGGGCGACGCCCACGTATGTCGGTGGAAAGCTCATCACGGTCAGCGGGGACCGTCGTCATGTCCTTGCCCTCGATCCGGAAAGCGGGGAGCTCCTGTGGAGCTACTCGGAGCCGAAGACCCGTCGCTACGAGTACTCCATGCGTAAAGGGTACGGAAAAGGTGTGGCCTACGGCGAAGTCGACGGCCGTGGCGTCATTTTCATCACGACGCCTGCGTTCTTCCTGCACGCCATCGACATCGAGAGCGGCCAACCTCTGGAGAATTGGGGCGAGGCGGTGCCCATCGCGGGCTTTCCAACCACGGGCGTCATCGATCTGATCCCCCCGCTCATCGAGGACTGGGGGCCATGGCTCGCCTGGGACGGCGAGTACGACGCGGACCAGGGCATCCCGCAGGAGCTCGGCTACATCACGGCCTCGTCGCCGCCCATCGTCGTGAACGGCACCGTCGTGGTGGGCAATTCCGCCGAGCAGGGCTACAACCAGACCCGGGTCGAGAACGTGCCCGGTGACATCCTCGCATTCGATGCGGCGACGGGTGAGCACAAGTGGAAGTTCAACGTCATTCCCAGACCGGGAGAAGAGGGACACGAGACGTGGGAGAACGACGCCTGGCAGTGGACAGGCGACGTCTCTTCCTGGGCGCCGGTCTCCGCCGATCCCGAGCTGGGCCTGGTCTACATCCCCACCAACGGTCCGACCATCGACTACTACGGCGGCTTCCATCCCGGCGACAACCTCTACGGCACCAGCCTCATCGCGCTACATGCCGAGACCGGCGAGAAGGCGTGGCACTATCAGATGGTCCACCACGACATCTGGAACTACGACACCCCTACGGCGCCGATCCTCATGGACGTGGAGGTCGACGGCCGTGAGGTGCCAGGCGTCTTCCAGGTGACCAAGCAGGCCTTCGTCTATGCGTTGAACCGAGAGACGGGCGAGCCCATCTGGCCGATCCCCGAGCGACCGGTACCGCAGTCGCAGGTCCCCGGCGAGTCGTTGTCCCCGACACAGCCCTTCCCTACAAAGCCGCCGCCCTTCGACATGCAGGGTCGCACGGAGGCCGACCTCATCGATTACTCCCCCGAGGTCCGGGAGATGGCGCTTCAGTACGCTCGGGACAACGACCTCTTCGTGGAGTTCTTCGCGGCGCCGACTCACATCGGCGGACCGGACGGACCGGCGCTGATCTGCCCCGGCGGAGGCGGCGGTGCCAACATCACCGGCCCACCCGTGGCCGACCCGGTGGAGGGTGTCCTCTTCGTCACGTCCACCAGCGGGTGCTCGCCAGTGATCCTCATGGCCGCCGCCGAATCGCCTCTCGACGGCGACCATCAGACGGGAACGACGTACTCGGACTGGTCGCGGGCGTCAGGACCGGGGGTGCCGGAAGCGCGCCGCTCCGACATGGCCACCATTGACGGCCTTCCGCTCTGGAAGGGGCCTGTCGGGCGAATCGTCGCCCTCGACATGAACTCGGGTGAGCACCTGTGGACCATCCCCCACGGGGACGCTCCGGAAGACGAACAGGCGATGATCCGCGACCACCCACTCCTCGCTGGCCTTCCCGACGTGCCGACGAACCGAGGGCGGCGCGGGCACGCTGCGATGACGGCGACGCCTACGCTTCTGCTCGCGACGGGCCAGACGGCGGACGGGACGCCGCACCTCTTCGCCATCGACAAGGAGACCGGTGAGCGGGTAGGCGCCGTTCCCATTCCCGGTGTCTCGCGGTACGGGATGTCCAGTTGGGTGCACGAAGGAAAGCAGTACGTGATGATCCAACTGTCCGACGGCCTGGCTGCGATGACGCTTCGCTAGCCGAGGCCTGGCTGCTGACGCTGTGCCAGCGGTAGACCGGCAGAGGGGGGCGCCGACGTGCCCTCCTCGCCGATCCTACCGCTGGGAAGCGGCGGCGGCGCCTGTCGTCGAAACAACACTTTCCCGGGACGTGCCCTAGACACCGGGGGGAGGCTCGGCGGCGCCTGTGCCTGGCAAATACCGGCGGTTACGTTGGAGGCCTGTCCGCTTCTCCAGCCTGGCCAGCGAACCCGCCGTGAGCTTCGTCCACCTCCACACCCACTCCGAGTACTCCCTCCTCGACGGCGCGAACCGCCTCGGCGACTTGGTCCGCAAGGCCAAGGAGCACGAGATGCCGGGTCTCGCCCTCACCGATCACGGCTGCATGTTCGGCGCGTGGACGTTCCACAAGCAGGCGCGGAAGGAGGGCATCAAGCCCATCATAGGCATGGAGGCGTACGTCGCCCCGGGGGACCGCCGGGACCGGTCGCGCTCAGGTCAGGGTGAGCGCGCGTACTACCACCTGGTGCTCCTCGCCCGGGACATGCAGGGCTACAAGAACCTGGTCAAGCTCTCCTCCATCGGGTACACGGAGGGCTTCTACCACAAGCCACGTATCGATCGCGAGGTCCTGGCCCGGCACAATGAGGGAATCATCGTCTCTTCGGCGTGCATGGCCGGCGAAGTCGCCCGCCACCTCCAGGCCGACAACCTCGCCGGGGCCCGCGAGACGGCCGAGTGGTACGCCAATCTCTTCGACGGCCGCTACTACCTGGAGGTCCAGGCGCACGACTCGCCGGGTCAGGCGGAGCTGAACAAGCAGATCTTCACGCTCGGTGACGATCTGGGGCTACCAGTTGTGGTCACCAACGACTCCCACTTCCTCCAGCCAGAGGATCACGAGGCCCACGACATCCTGCTCTGCATCGGGCTCGGTAAGGACCGGGACGACCCCAACCGGATGAAGTACGACGAGGGGCTGTACTTCAAGAGCGCCGAGGAGATGGCGGCGCGCTTCGCCGACCGGCCCGACGTCGTCGAAAACACGCTGAAAATCGCCGACGAGGTCGACCTCGTCTTCGAGAAGAAGTACTTCCTCCCCGAGTTTCCGCTCCCCGAAGAGCACACCGACGAGGCGGACTACCTCGAGTACCTGGCGCTGGAAGGAGCGAAGGAGCGCTACGGCGACCCCCTACCCCCCGAGGCCCAGGAGCGCTTCGACTACGAGATGGGGGTCATCAAGGGCACGGGGTACGCGGGCTACTTCCTCATCACGCAGGACTTCATCCGCTGGGCGCGCGAACACGACATCCCCGTCGGCCCCGGTCGTGGCTCGGCCGCGGGATCGCTGGTGGCCTATTCGCTGGGTATCACGAACCTCGACCCCCTGGAGTTCGATCTCCTCTTCGAGCGCTTCCTGAATCCCGAGCGGATCTCGATGCCGGACATCGACATCGACTTCTGCTACGAACGACGGGGCGAAGTCATCGAGTACACCCGCCAGAAGTACGGGAAGGACGCCGTCGGGCAGATCATCACCTTCGGGACCATGAAGAGCCGGGCGGTCATCCGCGACGTGGGTCGGGCGCTGGGCTTCGAGCCGTCGGAGACCGACACGATCGCCAAGCTCATTCCCAATGCGCCCGGCCAGTCCTTCACGGTTCAGGAGGCAGTGGAAGGGCTCAAGGAGGTCCGGCAGTACTATGAGCTCGACGAGCGCCATCGCCAGCTCTTCGACTACTCGATGACGCTGGAGGGTCTGTCCCGCCATGCGTCCGTTCACGCGGCGGGCGTCGTCATCGCACCCGGCCCCATCGACGACTACGTCCCGGTCAGCGTCCAGACCGGAAAGAACGGCGGCGACGATGACCCCATGGTCGTGACCCAGTACGACATGAACGCGCTGGACGACGCGGGCATGCTCAAGATGGACTTCCTGGGCCTGAAGACCCTCACGGTCATCCACGACGCCGTGATCATGGTCCGGGAGCGCTACGGCAAGCTGGCCAACCCGGAGACGGGCGAGGAATACGACTCCATCGACGACGTCCCCCTGGACGACCCCGCCGTCTACAAGATGATGGCCCGCGGAGGCACCGCCGGCATCTTCCAGTTCGAGTCGAATCTGGCCAACGACAAGCTCCGGGCCATGCGGTGCGACCGCTTCATGGATCTGGTGGCCACCAACGCCCTCATCCGTCCCGGGCCCCTCGACTCGGGCATGACCGATGTCTACATCGATCGGAAGCTCGGCCGGAAAGAGGTGACGTACCCTCACCCCGATCTGCAGGAGATCCTGGAACCGACGTACGGGGTCATCGTCTACCAGGAGCAGGTGATGCGGATCGCGTCCGAGCTCGCCGGCTTCACGCTGGGCGAAGCCGACGTCCTCCGGAAGGCGGTGGGAAAGAAGATCGCCGAGCTCATCAAGCAGGAGCTGGGCAAGTTCATCGAACGCTCGGTGGAGCGGGGTGTCGAGCGGTCCATCGCGGTGGACCTCGCCGACCAGATCGAGACGTTCGGCCGCTACGGATTCAACTTGAGCCACTCGGCGGCCTACTCGCTGATCTCCTACCACACCGCCTGGCTCAAAGCCCACTACCCTGCCGAGTTCATGGCGGCGTTGCTGTCGTCGGTTCTGGACACCACCGACAGCGTGGTGAAGTACATCAGCGCCTGCCGGGACCTGCCTCGCTACCTCCCCAAGCTCGACGACTCGTTGGAGGTCCTCCCCCCCGACGTGAACGAGTCGGGGTGGAAGTTCACCGTGACGGAGAAGGGCCGGATCCGGTTCGGCCTGGGCGCGGTGAAGGGCGTGGGGCACAGCGCCGTCC
>JABDLS010000107.1 GCA_013002885.1 Gemmatimonadota bacterium
GCCGCGGACGCCACCATCTCGTGAACGGGTCCCTTTGCGAGGTCCAACCCGGTCAGCCCACCGAGCTGACTTGTGGCGATGATGAGCGCGGCGGCCGAAGTGAAGCCGGCCAGCACCGGGTGCGAGAGGAGATTCACCATGAAGCCGCCCCTCACCACCCCCAGGAGCAGCTGAATGCCTCCGACCAGGGCAGACAGCGCCAGGGCGAGAGCCAGATACCGCTCGGCGTTTCCCCCTGCGAGGGGTGCCACACCGTTGGCCACCAGCAGAGCCACCATGGCCACCGGACCCACGGCCAACTCACGGGAGGTACCGAGGAGCGCATAGACCGCTAGCGGGACCAGCGCGGCGTAGAGCCCATATACTGGCGGCAGACCGGCGATCATGGCGTATGCCATGCCCTGTGGGATCAGCATGACCCCGACGGTGACCCCGGCGGCCACGTCGTCTCGGACGGCGCCGGGGTCTTGCCCGCGAAGGGAGCGAGCCAGGGGCAGGCTCCCGAGGAGTGGGTTCAAGTTCAGGCGGCTCCCGCCGGCTCGCCCTTCTCGGCCTTCGATCGTCCGGGCCACACGTCGAACAGTCCGTCGACCAATGTCACGTCGTACCCCTCGCTGGCGAGGAGGGCGGCAGCGGCCGATGCCCGGTTCCCCGACCGGCAGTATGTCATCACCGGCTTGTCACGAGGCACCTCGTCCAGACGAGCGGCGAGGCGCGTATGAGCGATGTTCATCGCGCCGGGCACATGGCCCGCTCGGAACTCGGCGGCGCTTCGGACGTCCAGGACGGTGCGCTCCCCGCCTTCGGTTTCGGCTGGAAGGTCGGTGAAGTCGATGCGGTCGATGACCTCCTCCGAGAGGCCCCGCTCCACCAGGGCAGCCGGAGAGGCGTAGCCGGCCACGTGATCGTACCCGATCCTGACCAGGGTGCGAACGGCCTCTTCCAGGTCCGCATGATCGATGAGCAGATAGATGTTCGTCTCGGGATCGACGTACGAGCCGACGATCATGGCGAAGTTGATGCCGAGGGGCGCGTGCAGTGAGCCCGGGATATGCCCGGCCATGAAGCCCTTTCGGTCGGGGCGGGTGTCGACGATGACTGCTCCTTCTTCCCTCCCGTTCTCGGCCAGCTCGTCGATGCTGCACGCCTTGGGCAGCGGCAGGTCGCCGAGGATCGGCACTCCGCTCTTGTTGAGCTGCTTCATCCTCGCGAAGTAGATCGGGGGCTCGGGCTGACCGTCGAGGATGGCGTCCACGAAGCCCTGTTCCTCTCGGAACGAGAGCGCTGCGTTGAAGCGCCGCTCGTAGCCGACCGTGGACTGAGGGACAGCACCCAGAGCCTTGCCACAGGCGCTGCCTGCCCCATGCCCTGGCCACACCTGGACGTGATCTTCCAGGGCCAGGAACCGCTTCGTCGAGTCGAAGAGCCGTCGCGCCGACGGCTCCCGCGCTCCCGTGACCCCTGCGGCGGTCTCGAGGAGGTCGGGTCGGCCCAGATCGCCGACGAACACGAAGTCGCCCGACGCGATCCCGATGGGCTCACTCGCGCCGCCGCCGAGGTCGGTAACCAGAAAGCTCATGTGCTCAGGCGTGTGCCCCGGTGTGTGGATGGCCTGGATGCGGATGTTCCCGACCTGGAACGTGTCGTTGTCCTTCAGGAAGTGGACGTCGTAATCGCTATCCTTGGCCCAGGTGTACTTCCAGTCCTCGTCGCCCTCGTCGGAGAGGTAGAGCTTGGTGCCGTGCTGCTCGGCGAATTCACGAGCCCCGGACAGGAAGTCGGCATGGATGTGGGTCTCGGTGGCCGCGACGATTCGGAGGCCCTCTTCGTTGGCGATCTCCACGTAGCGATCGATGTCCCGCTCGGGGTCGATGACGAGGGCTTCACCGGTGCGCTGACACCCGATGAGGTAGGCGTACTGGGCGAGCTCAGGGTCGAAAACCTGTCGAAAGAACATGATGCGTCGTCTCTGTAAGGGTCAGCTGTGGGGTAGTCGATGGCGGAGGGCTCCGTAGGTCCAGACGCCGACCAGGGCGCTTATGAACGCCACGATCATGACGGTGACGCCGTTGCCCAGGAGCACGTAGATGGGACCCGGGCAGGCGCCGAGGAGGCCCCAGCCCAGCCCGAAGGCCGTGCCGCCGAGCCAGTATTGGTATCCGGGCGCCTCGAATTCGTCCTGGGGGATCTCCATGGGCCGGTGCGTGGCCGATCGGAGACCCAGCTTCCTGATGAGCCAGACGCTGGCGGCTCCTACCGCGACCGCCGAGCCGATGATCCCGTACATGTGGAAGGCCTGGAACCGGAACATCTCCTGGATGCGAAACCAGGACACGACCTCGGATCGGGTGAAGACGATTCCGAGGACGATACCCAGGAGGAGATATGGCCAGAGTCGTTCGGGACCAGTGGCCATCGACGAGCCGCCGGTTTCGGCCGTGGGGTTCTGCGTGTGGACGGCCATCAGGAGCCACCTCCCAAGATCAAGGGGAGGAGGAGGTGCGTGGCGATGAGTCCGCCGGCGAAGAAGCCGAGGACCGCCACGAACGACGTCACCCGGAGAGCCGAAAGCCCCGAGATGGCGTGGCCGGACGTGCACCCGTTGGCGTAGCGGGTCCCGAAGCCGACCAGGAATCCGCCGATGACGATGAGGACGACGCCGGCAGGTGTTGCCAGGCCGCTCCAGGAAAAGATCTCCGATGGTACGAGGCCACCGAAGTCGGTGATTCCCAGGGCGGACAGGTCGGCCCGGGTCGCTTCGGAGATCATGACTTCAGCGGGGCCCGTGAGGCCGGCGATGAGCCCGCCGATGACCAGCCCGACGGCCATCGTGAGGCGCCAACTTCCCCGGTCGCGCCACGAATACGAGAAGTAGTCGAGGTTCTTCGGGAAGGTCGCCGCGCAGACGTCTCGGAAGGTGGAGGACACCCCCCACTTTCGGCCGGCGTAGAGGTAGACCAGAGGGACGGCGAGCCCGATGAGGGGTCCCGCGACGTACCACGGCCAGGGTTGGGTCAGGAAATCCATGGCTCAGCTTCCGGTGGACAGGAGGGCGCTCTGCTCTTCGGCCTGTTCTTCCAGGCGGCTGCACATGATGGAGCAAAGCTGGTCGACGGAGGGGTCGCTGACGCTGTAGTAGGCGTACAGCCCCTCCTTGCGGCGATCGACGAAGTTCGACGCGCGGAGAATGGCGAGGTGCTTGGAGACGTTGGCCTGGTTCAGGCCCGTGTCCTCCACGAGGTCCGAGACGGTCCGTTCACCCCCGAGCAGGACGTCGAGGATTCTGAGTCGCGCCGGCTCGGCCAGGACGCGGAAGCGTTCGGCCACGAGCTCGAGGACCTCCGCTGGGAGTCTCTGATGCATGCTAGCCTGTGTCTGGTGATAGATCAGTATATGAACAGACAGTAATATAGCATCCGTAGCCCGTCAACACCACTTGGCGACCGGGTCGCTGGCGCGGGTTGGTCCAACGCTCGCTGGCCCCGTCAGTCTCCCCCCTTCCGGGGCAGCAGCTCATCGGCCATTGCGGCATGGTAGACGAAGATCGCCATGATGGTGGCGTTCTTCTTCAGCTCGTCGATGGGCAGAGTTTCCAGGGCGTCGAGGTTCGTGTGACCCCCGGTCCCGCCCACCCGAGCCTGGAGAAACTGGTAGCCGGGCAGGCCCACCTCGTCGAAGGCGACATGGTCGGTACTGCCCACCCCCTGGATGGAGATGGTGCGCATGCCCATGTCCGCGAGTGGCTCCATCCAGGAGGCGAAGGGCGCCCGGACATGCTCGTTGCCCTGGAGCCAGATCCCCAGGTACTCGCCGGGGCCGTAGTCCTGGTTGAAATAGGCAGAGAGCTTGTCGTACGCGTCGGTGATGCCGGTGTCCGGACTCCCGAAATGCTCTGTGACATAGGCTCGCGACCCCCAGAGACCCTGCTCCTCACCCGACCACAGGGCGATACGGATGGTGCGACGAGGCTGGACGTCGAGGGCCCTGAGGATCCTCATGGCCTCGAGCATCACGGCCACGCCGGAGGTGTTGTCCGAAGCGTTGGGGCTGGCGTGCCACGTGTCGAAATGGGCGCCGAGCATCACGATCTCGTCCGAACGGTCGGTGCCGACGATCTCCCCGACGACGTTGTGTGCCTGACTGGGTCCGTCCCCGTGGCGGTTGCGGACCTCCACCTCCAGCTCGACGGGCATACCCCGAGCCAGGATGCGGTACACGCGGTTGTAATGCTCCGGATTCACGGCCACCACGGGAACGGATGACAAGGTGGCCTCCAGCGACCAGCGATCGATCTTCGCTCCGGGCCGAGCGAAGCCACGGACGGCCCCAGGCCACCCGCTGCGGGACTCGAGGACCACGGCGGCGCCCTCTTCCACGTAGAACGCCAGCTTCTCATCGTCGGTGAGAATCTCCGGGTTTTCCGGGGATGGGGGGTAGAGGCCGGTGAAATAGGGGTCGGGACCAGGAGGAGGCACGATGATGTCCTCGGCCAGGGCGCGGAGCTCTTCTTCCGTTCTGCGCGGCGTTCCCCTTTGAAAGCGGGTCCGGTCGATGGTGGCTGGAGGGGTGGAGAACACCGCCATGCCCCGGAGCTTGCCGCGCAGCCCGGCGAGGTCGGATCGGGTCCGAACGTCGGCGAGGACGCCTCGGAGGCGCTGGCGACCGTCCGTCCCCGGTGTGTGGGCGATGGGATAGCCGGTCAGGGGTGTGTAGTCGGGGCTGAGCATGTGCAGCGAGACGTACTCGTTGTCCCAGCTCGCTCCATACTCCATGAACGGCTCGCGGGCCACGTTGCGGAGTCCCATTCGCTCCATCTCGGCGACGGCCCACCGCTGAGCCCGGTCCATGTCGCGGGAGTTCGTCAGACGGGCTCCGAGGATATCGGTCATGTACGAGAGCGTCGCTGGGAGCATGGACCGGTGCAGTCCTTCCTCCCGTATGGCGGCGATCATGTCGAGGTCGGCAGGCCAGTCGGAGGCCTGTGCCTTCAACGCCGGAGGTAGTGCAAGGGCCGCTCCGACCAGCGCCAACAAAGCGGGTGCGGTGGCGTGTCTGGAGAGAGACTTCATATCGTCATGTGGAATCGGTTGCCGACGTGGAGGGCAGTAGCCTTCCGAGTGAGGACCAACATCCTTCGGGATGGTCCGGCCGCGCAACTCGATTCGCGTCTTCGAAGGGCTCGCCGGAAGGCCTAGCCGACCATCGCTCACCACGTTTTCACGAACCCCACCTCGAATTCATGCTGCGAACCATCAGCCTCGTCGGGACCAGCCCTCTCATCGGTTTGGTGGGCACCGTCCTCCTCGTCGCATGGACAGCGGTTCCGGTCCACGCGCAGGAGTCCTGGGAGGAGTACAGGGTGAACGCCATCCGTACCGCGGTTCCCCCGACCCTCGACGGCATCCTCGAAGAAGGTGTCTGGGAGCGCGCGGAGCGCCTGGAGAACTTCGTGCAGCAGGAGCCCGACGAGGGTGCCCCGTCGTCGGAGCGGACCGTCGTCTACCTACTCTACGACGCAGAGAACCTGTACGTCGGTGTTCGGGCGTGGGACACGTCGGCGCGCGGGGTGAACGCCACGGAGATGAGGCGCGACTCCGATCGGCTCCTCGAGGAAGACAACATCCAGATCATTCTCGACACGTTCAAGGACTCCCGGTCGGGCTACATGTTCGTCACCAACCCCCTCGGGGCGCAGCTCGACCAGCAGGTCTTCAACGAGGGAGAGGGGGCGAGGCCCGGTCTGCCGACGTCCAACATCAACCGCGACTGGGACGGCGTCTGGCACGTGGCCTCCCGGATCGTCGACGATGGATGGATCGCCGAGATCGCTATTCCCATGGTCACCCTCCGCTTTCCCGACGGTCGCCTCCAGAGCTGGGGCATGAACGTCATGCGCAACATCGGGAGTCGGAACGAACAGGCGTTCTGGGCTCCCATCTCCAAAGAGTTCACCATTGCCCGGGTTAGCATGGCGGGGAGCCTCGAGGGGATGCAGGAGCTGGATCGGGGCATGGACCTTCGCGTCACGCCCTTCGTCACCAGCGGCGCCAGCCGTGTGCTGGAGAGCCAGAACGAAGTGGACAACTGGGACCGTGAAGTAGGCGTCGATCTCAAGTACGGCATCACCGCCGGGCTCAACCTCGACCTCACGGTGAACACTGACTTCGCCCAGGCCGAGGTCGACGACGAGCAGGTGAACCTCACTCGGTTTCCCCTCTTCTTCCCCGAGAAGCGCGACTTCTTCCTGGAGAACTCCGGTCAGTTCAACGTCGGGTCCGCGTTGGCCTTCAACCGTCACGTCGACCTCTTCTTCAGCCGGCGTATCGGGCTGTCATCGGACGGCGCCGTGCCCATCATCGGTGGAGCTCGCCTCACCGGAAAGATCGGACGCAATGACATCGCGGTGATGGACGTCCAGACCGACAACGCCCTCGGCGAGTCGGGCGAGAACTTCCTCGTCGCCAAGTACAGCCGGAATCTCTGGGGTCGCTCCAGGGTGGGCGGCCTCTTGATCAACAAGGCCGAGACCGACGGCGACTACTTCAATCGCACGTACGCCGTCGACGCGACGTTGGCTCCGCACCCCAACTTCACCGTCCTCGGTTTTGTCGCGAAGACCGAGACGCCTCGCACCACGCCGTTGCCAGCTGACGCCGAGGGATATGGGGAGATGGGCGCGTACGTGAACGCCACCTGGCTCGACCAGAGCTGGCGCTTCTACGGCGAGTACGTCGACTTGGAGAACGACTTCAACCCCGAGGTGGGCTTCCTGCCCCGGGCCGGCATCCGGACGACCAAGCTCCACGTCGAGCGCAATCCGCGCCCCGACCGGTGGGGCATCCGAGTGCTGTCGCCCATGGTGAATTGGACGTACACAACCGACCAGACCGGCCGACGGGTGGCCCAGCGGTGGCACTATATGCTCGGCACCCGGTTCGACAACGGGGCCTATCTGAACATCTGGCTCAACGACCACTTCGACCGTGTCGACCAGGACTTCTCCATCAACGGAGTGACCATTCCGTCCGGTGACTACTCGTTCGCCGAGTGGCGCTTCTCCTTCGACAGCAACCCGGCCCGGCGTCTCTACTACGGCCTCATGTACTCGCCCCAGGACTTCTACGGTGGGACCCGAGACGACGTCCAGCTCAAGCTCGGCGCCCGCCTCACCGACCGTTTTTCGTCGGAGGCCCAGTACACCAGAAACTCCGTCGAGCTACCCGGTGGTTCCTTCGACGTGGACCTTGCGGCGTTGCGTATCGACTTGGCGCTGTCGCCGACGATGACGCTCCGATCGGTCACGCAGTACAACTCCCTCTCGGACCAATTCGGCACCAGCGCCCGCTTCCGGTGGACCTACCGCCCAGGCAGCGACCTCTACTTGGTTTATGACGAGGTCCGTCGGGACCCTGAGACGCTCTTCGAGTACCGGGACCGTCGGATCATTCTGAAGGCGACGTACCTATTGACGCGCTGACGTCGGTCCCGATCGACCGCTTCAGCCCCGGGTACGCCACGCCAAGCGCTGCTGCCCGGGCCACCACGTAGACGATGAAGGCCAGCCACAGGCCCAGGTTTTCGTATGCGGGCATCAGCCCGAGCGAGAGGGCGACGAACGCTGTGAACGACGCGATGCTGGCGTTCCTCATGGCCCGGGTGGCCGTGGCCCCGATGAAGATGCCGTCGAGCTGGAAGGCCGGAAACGAGAGCATCACGTAGGCGGCGGCGTAGGGCAAGAAGGTCAGCGCTTGGCCCCGGACTGCGGCGAGATCGGTGAGCCCACCGATGGCCAGGGGACCCAGGAGGGCGACGGCGACGCCGAGCAGGACGGCGCTCAGCGCAGCCAGCTCGGTGGCCGATCGAACTGCTTCGTCGAAGAGGCGGCGTCGGCCTCCTCCCACGGCTCGACCTACATGGATCTCCGTGGCGTGGGCGTATCCGTCCAGGAGGTACGCGCTCAGACCGATGAGTTGCAGCAGCACGTGATTCGCGGCGAGGATCTCGTCCCCGAAGAGGGCGCCCTGATTCGTGAACCAGGCGAAGCCCAGGAGGAGGAAGAGCGTCCGGACCATGATGTCGCCGTTGGCGCCCAGGGTCTTCACGACCTGGGCCCGGTCTAGCACCCGCTCCCACGGGAAGAAGGGCTCGGCGTCAGTGCGCTCTTCCTTCAGGACCTTCACGACGAGGAGCATCCCGACAGCGAGCGTGGTCCACTCCGCGAGCGCCGTGCCCAGGGCGATGCCTTCCACGCCCCACCCCAGCACGCCGGCGAACAGTATGTCGAGGCCGATGTTCAGGCCGTTCAGCAGGACCTGCGTGACGAGGAGGTACCGGGTGCGGCCCAGGCCCACGAAGGTGCCGAGGAGGGCGAAGATGCCCAAGGCCGCCGGAGCCCCCCAGATGCGCAGATCGTAGTAACCGCGGGTGAGCCTCTCGACCTGCGGCGTCGCTCCCAGAAGCTCCAACGCCACCCAGGCGATGGGGCCCCGGAGGATGAGGAGGGTGACGCCGATGCCGCTCGCCAGGACCAGCGCCCGAAGAAGCGTCGCCCGCACCTCCGCCGTGTCACCGGCCCCCGAAGCCTGTGCCGTGAAGCCCGTGGTGCCCATCCGGAGGAACCCGAAGCTCCAGTACACGAAGTTGAAGATGAGGGCGCCCAGGGCTATGGCCCCCAGCTCCTCCACCGACCCGGTGTTGCCGATGACCGCCGTGTCGGCGAGGCCCAGAAGAGGCACCGCGACGTTGGCCAGGACGATGGGCCACGCGAGGCTCAGGATCGCCCGACGGGTTACGTCGGGCGAGGGGGATGCGTCCGGCGGGACTTGGCTCAGCCGCCCGATCCGATGCCCGTGAGTCGCTCGCTCAACTCACGCAGGCGCCGACGCGACTCCATGTCGTATGCCTGAGCGTGGGCTCGCTGGGGCTCCAACTGGTTGAAGAACTGACCGCCTTCGATCTCGTCGGAGACGATGAGCTGCATGACGGCGTCGGCGCCTTCGTCGATGGTGGCGCGAGGCTCCACGCCGAGGCGCTGCACCATGCCCGTGGGCATGTACGTCGCCGGGTGGAGGGCGTTCGCCATGATGTCCTTGTCCTGGAGCGCTTCATGGAGATCGAAGGTGAAGGCGACCTGGGCGAGCTTGCTCTGGCCGTAGGCGCGTCGTCCGCTGAAGTCGCGCTGAATCTGGGGGTCTTCCCAGTCGACGGGGCTCTGAGCCAGGGACGACACGTTGACGATGCGCGACGGAGCGGTCTCCTCGAGCAAGGGGAGCAGCATGTGCGTCAGGAGGAACGGCGACAGGTAGTTCACCTGGAAACGAAACTCGTTGCCGTCCTCCGAGACGAGTCGCTCGTCTGGGGCTGAGCCGAAACCGGCATTGTTGACCAGCACGTCCAGTCGCCCATAGTCGGCAAGGATCGCGCGAGCCAGACGACGTACCTCGGCGAAGGACGCGAAGTCAGCCCGGAGGAAGCGGGCGCTACCGGCGGTGGCGTCGATCTCGTCGACCACCGCGCGTCCGCGGGCCTCGTTGCGGCCGTGCACGATGACGTGAGCCCCCATCTCCCCGAGGCGAAGCGCGACCTCGCGCCCGAGGCCGCTCGTGGACCCGGTGACCAGAATCACCTGCTGGCCCTCGGTCGGTGCCGGGAACGCCTGGCCGGCGGATGGTGTCGACAGAGCAATGAGAAGGGCCGCGGACAGGAGGGTCGTGCGGATGGTCGCGGCGGCGGGGAATCGGATGCTCCGGGTTCGGATGCTCATGGAGGGAATTGTACGCCAGGAGCGGAACAACCGCACGGGTCGGGCCCGTCGGGGTGAATCGCCACCCTGCGTGACTTTCCCTCCGCCTAGAACTGACCAAGGTGCGGCGTCGGCGACTCGCCAACGTGCTGGAGGTCGCCACGCACGGAGCGTACGTTCGGGGATGCCGGCGACACCCGAAGACCCCTGGTCCGGCCTCACCCCAGCCGACCTCCCATCTCTACTCGATGAGGTACGCATCGAGTGGTGGGTCGGTGGGGGCTGGGCCCTCGACCTCTGGGTCGGGCGCGAGACCCGTGGACACGGTGACCTGGATGTCGGGTGTCGGCTCTGTGATGTCGTCGCTTTCGTACGGTCCCTCGACGGATGGGAGTCCTACCGCGCAGAAGGCGGCCGCATCTCTCCACTGCCTCGGCCTCTAGCTTCGCCTCCCCGGGGTATCTGGCTCCGGCGATCAGGACGAGACGCCTGGGATATCCAGCTGATGCCCGAAGAGGAGGAAGCGGGACGTTGGCGGTATCGACGAGACCGGACCATCGAGCGACCGTTCTCTGAGGTTATTTGGAGGCATGAGTCGGGGCTTCTCGCGCTGCGGCCCGAGGTGCAGTTGCTCTACAAAGCGAAGGACATCCGACCCCAGGATCAGGCCGACTTCGACCTCGTTCTTCCAACACTCGATGCGGCCGCGACTGACTGGCTTGCTGAAGCGCTGAGGAAGACAGCACCGTCGTGTCTTTGGTTGGATCGTCTTCCGCCTCTCGCCGCGGATGGCCTTGGTGCCGACTAGCCCTCCAACCCTCCCTTACTCCTCACGCAGCGTGACGGCGGGATCGGTCCGTGCCGCCTGCCAGCCTGGCACCACCGTGGCCGCGAAGGCGACGAGCAGTGTGCTCGCCGTTACGGCGGTGAGCACCAGAGGATCTCCTGGCCTTACGCCGTAGAGCAAATCGGATAGCGGCCGCGTCAGCCACGGCGTGAACAGGAGCCCGACGATCGTACCGACCCCCGCCACAGCCATCCCCCGGCGGAGCACCATCTGGAGAGCTGATGCCGGCCCCCCGCCCAGTGCGATGCGGATCCCGATGTCCCGGACGTGCTGCCTGACGTAGTAGGCCATCACCCCGTACACGCCCACGATGGATAGGAGGAGTGCGGTCATGGCCAGCAGCGCCACCAGCGTGCTCGTGTACCGTCGGCCGGCCAGGGACTCCGCGGCCAGATCCTCCACCGTCCGGACTTCGCCCACCGGGATCCCCTCGTCCCGGGCGCGAATCACCGCGCGCACGCTCGGTACAGCGGAAAGCGCCTCCCCGCGCGCGCGCACGTGAAGTCGTATGGCCGAATAGCTGTCCCGTGCGAAGTCGTAGTAGATGGTTCCGAGCTTCCGGGTGTCATCGAGACCTGAGGTCTTCACGTCTTGAACCACCCCGACGATCTCCACCCAGGGACAACCATCAACCGTGCATCCACCCGACCGGAAGCGACGGCCCAGCGGCGATTCGCCCGGATAAAATCGGGCGACCCAACTCTCGTCGACGACGGCATGGCGCATGGTGTCTGAGGGGATCGGGTCGAAGACCCGGCCCTCGGCGATCCTGAGTCCGAGGGTCCGGAAGAACCCGGCGTCGGCGGTGATCCAGGGCGCGGTCAATGGGGGATCTCCAGGACGGACCGGCCGATCTTCCAGGACGAAGTTGTTGCCTCCGTCGATGGGCAGGGGTGGTCGGGCGTCTGCAACGCCGGCCGCTACGACCGCGGGGAGAGCCTCGATCTCAGCGAGCGCCGAGGTCCAGAACGCATGCACGTCGGGCCAGTTCGGGTAGCTCTCACGCGGCAGCGTGACCAGCATCGAGACGACGCCTTCCGGATCGAACCCGAAGCTCTCGTTCTGCACCTGCCGAAGCGACTGGACGAGGAGTCCCGCCGCCACTAATAGGGGAATCGTGACGGCGAACTGCGTCCCGGCGAGCGTTCGACGTAGAATGAGCATGCCCCTGGACGCCGTGGTACGACCGCCGCCAATGGAGATAGCTCGGGTCCGACTCCGTGCAGCGGACGCTCCCGCGACGACGCCGAACATGAGCCAGCTGCCGGCGGTGACGAGAAGGAAGAAGGCGATGGCTTCGGGCCCGAGACCCACCTCGTCGACCCTCGGGAGGCGGCCGGTTCCCAGGCGCCGAACAGTCTCGAGGCCCACCATGGTGACGACGAGGCCCATCGCGCCGGCCGCCGCGGCGATGACCCACGCCTCGGCAAGCAGCAAGCGGACCACCCGGCCCGCGGACGCCCCTAGCGCCGACCGAATCCCGATCTCCCGGGCGCGTGTGATTCCTCGGGCCACCAGGAGGCTGGACGCATTTGCGGACGCGATAACGAGCAGGAACGCCACCGCGGTGAACACCATGAGGAGGGTCCGGTCGACGTTGCCGAGCACGGCATCCTTCAGGTCGACGAAGCCGAGGACGGCGCTCTCTTGAGTGAAGGAGTCCTGCCAGATCGGGAAGATCCGCTCCGACACCGCGGCCAACTGTGCTCTAGCCGTCCCGGGGTCGGCGCCCTCCCGTAGCCGACCGATCATCGGGTAGAAGAAGGGCCCCTTCCTTGGAGGTACGTTCACGACCAGCACCGGGAAGACCTCGATGCCTTGGTCCAACGGGCCAAGCCGGTCAGGCAGGATGCCCACGATCACGTGAGGCTCCCCGTCGACCAACAGCGATCGTCCCACGACTTCCGTGCTTGCTGCGAAGCTGCGCAGACGGAAGCCCTCGGTGACGAGTACCGCCGGAGCGCCGCCAGGTCGCCCTTCGGCTTCGTTGAAGTGTCGGCCTGAGACCGGGTCGTGGCCGAGCATGGGGAAATAGCCAGGCGTCACGTGCTTGGTTCTGAGGAGTTCCACCTCGGTGCCCTGGGCAATTCTGCTCGTTCCGCGGGAGTAGACAGCGAGTCCTTCGAACGACTCGGGCGGTGTCTCGAAGAGCGCGTACGCGTCGGCCATCGACGTGCTCCACATCTGTTCTCCGTCCACGGTCCGAAGCAGGACCATACGGTCGCCAGCCGGATAGGGCAGGGGAGCGATGAGGACCGAGTGCACGATGGTGAAGACGAGGGATGTCCCTCCGATGCCGAGGCCCACCGTGGCCACGATGGCCAGCGTGAACATCGGCACGCGAGAGAGACCTCGGAGACTGTGGCGGAGGTCCTGTACGAGGGAGGCGAGTCCATCGCCGCGGGGTGGGCGAGTCGGAGACGGTACGCCGTCGAGGCGGGCCCCCGCGGCAAGCCTAAGAGCCAGCCGCCGGTACTCTCGCCGAAGCCATCGATCGGCGGTGGCGCGGTCCGTGGTCGCCTTTCGGTGCTCGTACATCTCCACCAGCTCGTCGCTGAGCCGGGCCCACTGCGGAGGGTCGAGCCTGCGCCGAAGGATGAATCCGGTGAGGGGGCCTGGCCTCGGGTGCTCCCCCGACGGCCGGCTCATGCCTCGTCCAGTGTTGTGCTGATCCCCTCCCAGAGCGCCATGAGGTCGCTTCGGGATTCCCTCAGCTGCCGCATGGCCTCCGGGGTCAGGCGGAAGTACCGACGAACGCGACCCGTCTCGGGCTTGGTCTGCTCGTCGAGGCGCGAGGTGAGGAGCCCCTTCTTCTCGAGGCGCTGCAGCACGATGAACACCGACGACTGGGAGACCTCGCGGCCGGTGCGCTCCTCGAGCTCGAGGACCAATGGAACGCTGTACGCCTCACCACCCAACCGCAGGACGGCCAGCAACAGACGATGCTCGAACTCACCCAGCCGGTTCTTCCCCATCTCCCTTCCTCCCGGTCTTCAAGGGCCGCGATCGCAACCTGACTAACTTTGTGAGTGAGAGTACGGGGCGGCCAGGGCGATGTCAATAACATTGTAAGTGAGGTTCGATCAGGGAGCAGCGTTCCCTCCTCACGGGTCCACCGCGAGCCGGACCAAGACTGCGTCTAGCTGCTCCTCCAGCGCGTTCGGGGTGTGGGCTCTCTGCCGTGGCCCCTCCATGGATCAACCGTCGAGCAGCCGAGAGGCATCCCCCGAGCCCAACCCGTCGTCACCCTGAGCCCGCTTCGCGATTGCGAGTAGGCCCGCCACGAGTCCAGCGCCGAGAGAGCCGCCCACCCCCGCAAACCACAAGCCGATCCCTAGGGGTGGTGCGGAGCCCACCAGGCGTGAGGCCACCAACACCGGGCCAATCGCACCCGCGACAGCCCCGCGCGTGCCGCCCCGCCACAGGCTCACGTGGTCCAGATCCTGGCCGCCTGAGGTCGCGGCCAGAAGCAACCCGAAGCCCAGCCCCGTCGCCGTGCCCAGCACTCCCCAGATCGACGCTATCGTTCCCAACGACATCCCGTAGAAACCGTAGCCGCCCGTCATCCCCGGTACTTCATCTTCATGTACCGGTCACCGGACTCCAGCTCGTCGAGCATCTGGTGGAGACGTTTCATCCGGGTGGCTGGTCGCTTGGCTCTCATGATCCATCCCAGGTAGTCGTTGCGCTGGTAGGGCGGTC
This sequence comes from Gemmatimonadota bacterium, assembly GCA_013002885.1. Classification (GTDB taxonomy): domain Bacteria; phylum Gemmatimonadota; class Gemmatimonadetes; order Longimicrobiales; family Gaopeijiaceae; genus UBA2589. The sequence continues at coordinate 14,292 of JABDLS010000107.1, forward strand.
GTCTTCCATACGCGTCCGTGAGCCCCCGTTCGTGCAGGGCATCCTCGACGAACGAGGGCATGGGATTGATCGGTCTCTTCAGCGCCATGGCATTCTAGCCTCGTGGTTGCTGGATCCACCGGCCACGGCAGACGGTCAGCCGTCCGGCAACAACGCAAACGGATCGTTCGACCCTCGCGCCCGGGCCGCCAGGTCCGAGACAGCCTGTGGCAGATCCCCGTCGTAGAGCGCCAGGAGAGCGTCGAAGTCCGCGAGCCGGTGA
>JABDLS010000121.1 GCA_013002885.1 Gemmatimonadota bacterium
GTATCGCGGCCATGGACGCAGCCATCCCCACACAGTACGTGGAGACCGGCGCGCGCAGGTGCTGCATCGTGTCGTAGATGGCCAGTCCCGCGTAGACACTGCCTCCCGGCGAGTTGATGTAGAGATAGATGTCCCGCTCGGGGTCGTCCGCGTCGAGAAACAACAGCTGCGCGATGATGATGTTCGCGACGTTGTCGTCGATTCCGCTGCCCAAGAACACGATGCGGTCCATGAGCAGACGGCTGAAGATGTCGTAGCTGCGCTCACCGCGGCTGGTGCGCTCGATGACGTACGGTGGGTAAAGCGGCATGGATCGTCCCTTGTGGGTCTCTGTTGCGTCAGCGCGCGTCAGGCGCCTTCGACGTCGGTGATCTCGGATTGTTCGTAGAGGAAGTCGAAGACGGCTTTCTCAGTCAGCTCCCGTTCGAGGGCTTCGAGGCGGCCCGACTTCTGGAGCTGTGCATACACCTTTGCGGCGTCAGTGTTGTTGGCTTCGGCTATCTCCTCGATGCGGGCGTCGAGATCGTCGTCGGTCGCCGCCAGACCGTGGACCTCGGCAATCCGCTCGATGACGAGGATTCGCTTGACCGCCTGTTCCGATTGGGGTCGGATCTGCTCACGGAACTGCGCGAGTTGCTCTTCGGGAACGTTCGGCTGGTCTCCGATGAGACCGTCCGAGTAGCGGCGCACCATCGACTCGGGGACGTCGAAGTGGTTGGCCTCGATGATGAGATCGAGGAGCCGGCCACGGACTTGGGCGTCTGCCTGTTTCCGGGCCTCCTCCTCCATGTCCTCACGGATCTTGGCCTTCAGCTCGTCCATCGACTCGAAGTCACCGACCTGACTGGCGAGGTCGTCGTCGAGGTCGGGCAGGTCCATGGTGCGGAGAGACGAGAGTTCGATGCGCACGCGCTCGCTGTCGCCCCGTCGGTCCTCGTCGGGGAAGTCGTCGGGAAAGCCGATGTCGAAGTCGCCCGACTCTCCAGGCTGAAGTGTCTGGATGGCCTGCTCGATGTCGGGGATGGCGTCGCCTTGGCCGACGACCAGGTCGTAGTCCCGCCCTTCGTCCTCGAGCTCGTCGTCGTCGTCGAGCTTACTGATCTTCACCGAGACCAGATCCTTGACCTTCGGCGTCCCTTCATCGAGGGGCTGCCAGACGCCGTTCTGCTCCTGGATTCGCCCCAAGACCTCGTCGATCTGCTCGTCGGTCACTGGCGGCGCCACCCGCTCCACGGCAAAGCCACTCACGCGGGAGATGTCGAAGGTTGGCTCGACGTCGAATGCGATAGAGAAGGTGAGGTCCTGCTCGGGCTGGTAGTCGAGGTTCTCGATCTCGCCCTCACTGATGGGCCGGAGCTCTTCGAGTGCCAGGGCCTCCCGGTACGCCGCACCGATGAGCGTGTCGAGCGCCTCCTGGCGCAAGCTACCGCCGAAACGGGACTCGATGACCTTTGCTGGGACCTTGCCCTTCCGGAACCCCTTGAGACGAGCCCGCGAGGCGAGCTGCTGGGCCGCTTTGCGTTCTTCCGCCTGGACGACGGAGGCGGGCACCGTCACGCTCATCCGGCGGCGCCAGCGCTCGTCTTCTTCTACGGAGATCTGAAGGGTCGATGCGTCGAGATTCATGCTGCAAAAAAATCCTGGCGGAGCCGGGGGCTCCACTCGAGTGATGGGGTCGGTGAGGGTGGCGGCACGATGCGAAAGGGGGGACTCGAACCCCCACGGCACGAAGCCACGGGATCCTAAATCCCGCGCGTCTACCAATTCCGCCACTTTCGCGCGAGTCGAAAGATAAACCGCAGGGAAGGGCTCTTGAACCGCAGAGGGGGTTGCCTCCGTGTGTCACCGTTGCCGAAGAGAAGGGGGCGCGAGGCCCATGAGCCCCACGCCCCCCCGGAGATCGATCGTGACGGTGCCGACTCTCCGGACCACCGGCCGAAGCGAAGTCAGGCCGAGCGGTCGGCGACCGCTACGGCATTCTCACGTTCACGAAGCGTTGCGTGCCGTCGCGGAACTCGAAATACAGGGAGACGATTTCACCGGCCTCCACGGCATCCAGGGCACTCCGAACGTCCTCGGGCCGCTCGATCTCCCTTTCGTTGATCCGAATCAGCTTCCAGCCTTCGTACCCGGCGACGCCGCGGCGCTCGGCCACGCTTCCGCTGAGAACGTCCCTGAGGATCACGCCTGTCGGCTCTTCGTAGCCGATCTGCGCAGCGATCTCCGGTGTCAGCGCTTCCACCTGGATTCCCAGGCGCTCCGAAGCCAGGACGGGTGCTTCGGCGACGACGGCCGCCACATCGTTGAGGGGGGCCTCGCCAAGACGTATGGACAGGTCCTCCGGCCGGCCGTCACGATAGACGGTGAGCTCCACGCGGTCGCCGGGACGCCGTTCGGCAATCTCGGCCTGGAGTTCGGAGACGTAGCCCACGGGCTGCCCGTCGAGGGCGACGATGACGTCCTCACGTTCAAGGACGCGGTACGCAGGACCGTCGTCGGGCACGTCCTGGACCAGGACCCCGGAAACCTTGGGGAGCCCATACGCTTCCGCGTCTTCGGCGACGATGTCGGCGATCTGGACCCCGATGCGAGGGCGCTTCACGTGCCCGTACTCGATAAGGTCCTCCATGATGCGCCGAGCGAGGTTGATGGGGATGGCGAAGCCGTACCCTTGATAGACCCCCGTTCGGGTGGCGATGGCCGAGTTGATGCCCACCACCTGGCCCTCGAGGTTGACCATCGGTCCACCGGAGTTCCCAGGATTGATGACGGCGTCGGTCTGGATGAAGTCCTCGATGGCGTACGGAGCCAACTCGGCCAGGCGCCGATCGCCTTGGAGGTCGCGTTGGAGCAACCGAAGGCCGCGGCCCTTGGCGCTGATGATCCCCGCCGTCACGGTGAAGTCGAGCTGGGTCGAGGCGCCGAAGCCCGGATTCCCGATAGCGACGATCCACTCGCCTACGTCGACTTCGTCCGAGTCTCCGAAGGACATGACAGGCAGGTCCTCGTCCACGTCCACCTTGATGACGGCGACATCGGTGAAGGGGTCCTGCCCGACAACCGTGGCCGGGAAGTACCGGCGATCCGGGAAGTAGACCCTCAGATCCGTGGCGTTCTCCACGACGTGGTTGTTGGTGAGGATGTAACCATCACGCGAAACGATGAACCCGCTTCCACCCGAGATGGCCGACCGAGGCTCACCCTGCTCGCCCTCGGGAACGTCGAAGTACTGCCGGAACTGCTCGGGCATCATCTGACCCCGTGCAGACGCTTCGACGGTGCGACGGCTCTCGATGCGAACGACGGCCGGCGTCACGGCGTCGGCCAGATTGGTGAAGGCGTCACTCAGGTCCATCGCGGGCTGTACCGCCGCAACGGGGACCTGAGGCTGTTCCACCACCGGGAGCATGGCGTGCGACGTGGTGGTCCAGCCGAGTCCGGCTGCCGCACCCGCTCCGATGATGAAGACGGTGGCCACGAAGGCCACGACACGTGTCTTTGCTTTCAGTGGATCATACATCCCGGCTTCCTCCCTGATGCTGCGTATCTCTTCGGCCGTCTTGCGACCGGTTCCCATCTGAATTCCTGATTCCGTACACGGTGAGGGAAGGTGTGGTCCCTCGTTTCACAGACGCGAAAGGGAGCCGACGGGTTGCCCCGCCGACTCCCCTCGTGGTGCGGAGCTCGAGGTCCGTGCGCCGAGGCTACTTCTCTTCGTCCACGATCTCGTAGTCGGCCTCGACCACGTCCTCGTCTTCGTCGGCCGCGGCCTCGTCTTCCGGCGCCGCGGCGCCCTCCTCGAAGTCCTCGGCTGCTGGCTCGCCCGTCGCTTCGGCTTCGGCGGCCTGCGCCTGGTACATCTCCTGGCCGGCCGCGCTGAAGGCCTGCATGAGCTCGTCGCGGGCCGAGTTGATGGTGTCGAGGTCGTCACCCTTGAGTGCTTCCTTCGCCGCCTCAGTAGCCTCCTTGAGCCGACTCTGGCTGTCCTCCGTGAGCTTCTCGCCCCATTCCTCGGTGTCCTTCTCTACCTGGTAGACCAGGGAATCGAGCTGGTTGCGGGACTCGACCTTGGCCCGACGCTCTTCGTCTTCGGAGGCATGGGCTTCGGCGTCCTTCACCATCTTCTCGATCTCGGCGTCGGACAAGCCGCTCGACGCCTCGATCCGGATCTTCTGCTCCTTGCCAGTGGCTTGGTCCTGGGCGGACACGTGGAGGATGCCGTTGGCGTCGATGTCGAAGGTGACCTTGATCTGCGGCATGCCCCGGGGTGCCGGCGGAATGCCGGTGAGCTGGAACTTGCCGATGGTCTTGTTGTCCACCGCCATCTTCCGCTCGCCCTGGAGGACGTGGATCTCCACCGTGGTCTGGTTGTCCTCGGCCGTGGAGAATGTCTCCTCCTTCTTCGTCGGGATCGTCGTGTTCCGCTCGATGAGCGGCGTCATCACGCCACCGAGCGTCTCGATACCGAGGGAGAGGGGTGTTACATCGAGCAGGAGCACGTCAGTGACGTCGCCCGAGAGCACGCCACCCTGGATGGCGGCGCCGACGGCGACGACTTCGTCGGGGTTGACACCCTTGTGGGGGTCTTTGCCGAAGAAGGTGTTGACGATTTCCTGGATCTTCGGGATCCGCGTCGAGCCACCCACGAGGATGACCTCATCGATGTCGTCCTTCGACACGCCCGCATCGTTCAGCGCCTTTTCCATGGGCGGAATCGTGCGCTTGATTAGGTCATCGACGAGCTGCTCGAACTTGGCGCGGCTGAGCGTATAGTTGAGGTGCTTCGGTCCGTCCTGCGTCGCCGTGATGAAGGGCAGGTTGATGTCGGTGCTCGATGTGGTCGAGAGCTCCATCTTGGCCTTCTCAGCGGCCTCCTTGAGGCGCTGGAGCGCCATGGAGTCCTTGGAGAGGTCGATGCCCTGGTCCTTCTTGAACTCGTCGACGAGCCAGTTGATGACGCGTTGGTCGAAGTCGTCACCACCAAGGTGCGTGTCGCCGTTGGTGGACTTCACCTCGAAAACGCCATCTCCGAGCTCGAGGATCGAAATGTCATACGTCCCACCACCCAGGTCGAAGACGGCGATCTTTTCTTCGGCCTTCTTGTCCAGACCGTAGGCGAGGGCCGCGGCCGTGGGCTCGTTGATGATCCGAAGCACTTCGAGGCCGGCGATCTTGCCGGCGTCCTTGGTAGCCTGGCGCTGAGCGTCGTTGAAGTAGGCCGGCACGGTGATGACGGCTTGGTTCACCTTCGTGCCCAGGTAGTCCTCGGCCGTCTGGCGCATCTTCTGGAGGATGATGGCGCTGATCTCCGGGGGAGAGAGCGCCTTGTCATGATTGGGGATCTTCACCTGTACCCGACCACCGGCTCCCGACGACACCTCGTAAGGAACCAGCTTCTGTTCCTCGGTCACCTCGGTGTTCTTGCGGCCCATGAATCGCTTGATGGAGAAGACGGTGTTCTCCGGATTCGTGATGGCCTGACGACGCGCGACCTGACCTACGAGCCGCTCCCCGTCTTTCGTGAAGGCGACGACCGATGGTGTGGTCCGGCCGCCCTCGGCGTTGGGGATCACGACGGGCTCACCGCCCTCCATGACCGCCACCACTGAGTTGGTGGTGCCGAGGTCGATCCCGATGACTTTACCCATGTTCTCCTCGAATACGCTGTTTGCGTGGCAGATGTGCCCCGCAGGAAGTGCAATCCCCATGCCGCCGAGAGGCCCCGAAATGCCGCCGTAATGGCGGCGATCCGGGATCGGGCCTTCGATACGCTGCCGATGTGGCAGAGTGAGGAGCGAGCACGGGCGCCCCGCACCCCAGACGGCGTACTTTAGGGGTTGCCGCCAACGTCCCTTTCCGCAGAACCTTCGGGCATGTTTCCCCTCCACGACGACAACCCCACCGAGATCTTCCCGGTGGTCACCGTCCTCGTCCTCGGTGTCACCGGGGCGGCGTGGTGGCTCGTTCAGGGCGCGGGGCTCACGTCGGAGGCGATGCTCGGGTCCGTCTGTGCCTTCGGGGCGATACCGGCGGAAGTGACCGGCGCGATCCCTGGTGAGGGAGGGCCTTGCCGTCTCGGGGGTCTCACTTGGCAAGCGCTCTTCACCTCCATGTTCATGCATGGAGGCTGGCTGCATCTCATCGGCAATCTCTGGTTCCTGTGGATCTTCGGGAACAACGTGGAAGACTCCATGGGGCACCTCCGCTTCCTTCTCTTCTACCTCGTCACCGGACTGGCTGCGGCCATGGCCCACATCGCCACCGACCCGGGCTCGACGGTCCCCATGGTGGGGGCGTCGGGGGCCATCAGCGGGGTCATGGGCGCATATGTCGTGCTGTACCCTCGTGCCCGTATCGACACCTTCTTCTGGTTCGTGTTCTTTTTTCGGGTCGTCCCCCTACCGGCTTGGGTCATGCTCGGCTATTGGATGTTCATCCAGCTCGCAGGCTCGGCGGCGACGGCCGTGGGTGGTGGAGGGGGAGTCGCGTACGGTGCCCACGTCGGCGGTTTCGTCGCCGGCGTCGTGCTGATCTTCTTCTTCCGGAATCCGAAGCTGGTAGGAGCCAAGCGGCGCGGCGTGGTGCTCCCGCGGCACGAGATCGATCACGGCGGGTGGTGGTGAGGGTCGACGGCTCGTGACGGAGCTCGCTTTCGACGCGACCGTTCTGGAGCGGATGCGGTCCCTCCTCGGTCTCCTCGTCCTGGGGCTCCTCGCCTGGGGGTTGAGCACGGACCGTTCACGGATCCCGTGGCGGGTTGTGGGCTGGGGCATGGCACTCCAATTCGCCTTCGCCCTCTTCATTCTCAAAACGCCGCTTGGCGCCGGCGCGTTCGACCTGGTCGGAGAAGCGGTGGTGCGCCTCCTCGGCTTCACCCTCGACGGTGCGGCTTTCATCTTCGGCGACCTGGTCTACGATACCGTCCCGGTCGGTACCGGAGTGGTGGGCCAGGGAGGGTTCCAGGAGCTGCCCGGTCAGGTAGCCCGGACCGGGGCCACCATCGCCTTCAACGTCTTGCCCACCATCATCTTCTTCTCGGCGTTGATGACGGTGCTGTACCATCTGGGTGTCATGCAGGTGCTGGTCCGTGGGGCCGCTTGGGTCATGCAGAAGACCATGGGCACGTCGGGCGCCGAGACGCTCTCTGCGGCGGGCAACATCTTCATCGGGCAGACGGAGGCGCCGCTCCTCGTGAAGCCGTTCATCGAGTCCATGACGGAGTCCGAGCTCATGGCTGTGATGACGGCGGGCTTTGCAACGGTGGCCGGCGGTGTCCTCGCCGCCTACGTGGGGATGATGGTGGGCTTCTTCCCGCAGATCGCTGGCCACCTGATTGCCGCGTCCGTCATGTCGGCTCCAGCCGCACTCGTTGTCGCCAAGATCATGCTACCCGAGAGCGAGGTCCCGAATACCTCCGGAGACCTCAGCATCTCGGTGGAGCGCCCCGACGTGAACGTCATCGATGCCGCGGCACGGGGGGCCTCGGAAGGGCTTCAGCTCGCGCTGAACGTGGGTGCCATGCTCCTCGCCTTCGTGGCCCTCATCCACCTCTGCAACGGAATGCTGGGGTGGGTCGGAGGTCTCTTCGGATACGGGGACCTGACTTTCGAGGCCATCCTCGGCGCGGCTCTAGCGCCGCTTGCGTGGCTCATGGGCGTACCGTGGAGCGACGCTCCCACGGTCGGCTCCCTCATGGGTGTGAAGACGGTGCTCAACGAGTTCGTCGCCTATCTCCAGCTGGCCGGCATGCTGGCGAACGGCGTCCCCGGCGGTGGGACCCTGGATCCTCGATCGGTGGTCATCGCCACGTATGCTCTGTCGGGCTTCGCGAACTTCGGCTCCATCGCCATCCAGATCGGCGGAATCGGCGGTATCGCACCCAATCGGCGCCACGATCTGTCACGGTTGGGGCTGCGAGCCATGATCGGCGGCTCCATCGCGGCTTTCATGACCGCTACGGTGGCGGGCATGATCTTGTGAAGCGGCCCGTCGATGTGGTCGGGGCTGCCGCGTTCCTCGACGGGCACCTCCCGTCAGTGCCCCGTCTCGCCATCGTCGTGGGCTCCGGACTGGGCGCCCTGCAGTCTGCACTGGCCGACGCCGTACATATACCCTTTGCTGAAGTCCCCGGCCTCCCGGCGACCACGGTGGCGGGCCACTCCGGTGCCTTCGTCCACGGTCGCCTCGGCGACACGGAGGTGCTGGTGCAGGCAGGACGCTTCCATCTGTATGAAGGGCTTCCGCTGGACGTGGTCGTCGGTCCCGTCCGCATCCTCGCCCGACTGGGCGTGGAATCGCTCGTATTCACCAACGCTGCAGGTGCGATCCATCCGCTCATGCAGCCGGGCGACGTGGTGATTCTCGAAGACCTTCTCAACCTCCAGTTCCGTAGCCCCCTCGGCGGGCCTGTCCGCGAGGGGGAAGAGCGCTTTCCCGACATGAGTGATCCACTCGATCGTGGCATGCGGTCCGTTCTCCGCGAGGCGGCTACCGCGCTGGGGGTGGGCGTTCAGGAGGGTGTTTACGCTGCGGTGTCCGGTCCGGCCTACGAGACCCGGGCCGAGGTACGAATGCTTCAACGCATGGGCGCGGACCTCGTGGGCATGTCCACGGTGCCCGAGATCGTCGTCGCGGCGGCGAGAGGGCTGCCATGCGGAGCACTGTCGTTGGTTACCAACCGGGCCACGGGGTTGTCCACGACTTCGCTGAGCCACCGGGAGGTCCTGGAGATGGGGCGCCTCGCAGGCGACCGGGTGGTGAGCCTTCTCCGGCAAGCGGCGCCGAAGCTGGGTCAGTCAGGAGAGGCGAAGTGATCGACAGGTCCTCGGCCACGTCCGAGTCCCGGTGCCGAGGCGATGGCCCGCCCGACGTATCGGATCGCCCGCTCCACCGCTTCGGGGAGTTCATCGCCCAGAGCCAGCCCGGCGGCGGTGGCCGCAGAGAGCGTGCACCCGGTGCCATGGGTATGGACCGTATCCACCCATGGATGCCGGAAGACCCGCTCAGTCGCCCCGTCCCACAAGACGTCCACAGCCTCCGTCTCGGTGGGGGCGGCGTCATCGGCGGCGGAGGAGACCCCCGAGTGGAGGTGGCCCCCTTTGATCAGCGCCGCTCCCGCACCCAACTCCACGAGCGTCCGCGCCGCCTCCTTCATTTCCTCGAGGTTGGACACGGATCCGCCCACCAGAATGGCGGCCTCCTCCAGGTTCGGTGTTACCACCGTCGCCAAGGGCATGAGTTCCGTTCGGAGTGCTGCCTCCGCGTCAGCCTCCAGGAGTCGATCGCCGCTGGTGGCGACCATGACGGGGTCCATTACGTATCCCGACAAACCATGATGAGCGATGGCCTGAGCGACCTCGGCGACGAGCTCGGCGGTAGCGAGCATGCCGGTCTTCATGGCAGCAGGGCGGAGATCGGTGACGATCGAGTCGATCTGGTGCCGGACGTTGGCGAGGGGGATGGTGTGGATCGCCTGCACGCCGACGGTGTTCTGGGCTGTGACGGCCGTCACGGCGCTGGTCCCGAACACGCCGAAACGATGGAATGTCTTCAGGTCGGCCTGGATCCCGGCTCCTCCCCCCGAGTCGCTCCCGGCAATGGTCAGGGCGATGGGCCGTCGTGTATCGGTCTTCGGAGAATCGGTCATGGCGGGTCGAGTGTCGGAGGAGGATCGATGGATCCGGTGAGGAAAGGTGCCCTCCCTGCGGAGGCCCGTCGATGCCTCTGAGCCAGCGCCGAAGCAAGCTCCTGAAGCGACTGCACACCAACAAGCTGAGGGCCCGGGAAGGGCTCGTTCTGGTCGAGGGCATCCGTAGCGTGTCCGAGGCTCTGGAAGCGGGGGCGTCCACTTCCTTCGCCGTCGTGAGCCCGCGCCTGGAATCGACGGACTCCGGACGCGCTCTCCTGAGCAGGCTGAACGGTGACGTGGTCGACGTTTCCGATGCAGAGATGGTGGAGCTCGCCGACACGGAGCACCCTCAAGGGGTCCTCCTCGTCGTTCAGGAGCCCCACGTCGAACTCGCCGACGCCGTTCGCACGGAACGGCGCATCCTCGTCCTCGACGCCCTCCAGGATCCGGGCAATGTGGGAACCCTGGTCAGGTCCGCCGTGGCCTTCTCCTTCGAAACCGTCGTAGCTCTGGACGGGACGACCGATCCGTGGGGCTCGAAGGCGGTCCGGGCGACTGCGGGCACCATATTCCACCTGGACGTCGTGCGCGCGACTGCGGGCGAACTACTGCAGGCATGTCGTGCTGCGGGCCTTCCCATTCTCGCCGCGTCGGCCGAAGGTTCGGCTGGTGTGGAAGCGCCCACCGGAGGGCTCGCGCTCATCATAGGCAATGAAGGGGCAGGTGTCCGGCCAGATGTGCGGGCCGCTGCCGATGCCATGGTCGCGGTGGTCATGGCTGGACCAGTGGAGTCGTTGAATGCGGGCATCGCCGGCTCCATCCTCATGTCGGAATTCACCAGGACAAAGAACCGAGGCGAGGGATGAACGGAGGCGAGAGGCGTGGGATCAGCCGCAGCTGAGTGGGGGTTCCCGCTCCTGGCGGGCGTCTACGGGCTACTCATCGGGTCGTTTCTGAACGTGTGCTCCCTTCGCTGGCCAATGGACCAGTCCGTGGTGCGCCCTCGCTCCCGCTGCCCCAACTGTGACACAGTGATCGCCTGGTACGACAATGTGCCAGTGCTGAGTTGGACCCTTCTACGAGGCCGTTGTCGACACTGCAAGAACCCCGTCTCCGTTCAATACCCCCTCGTGGAGCTGACGACGGGCCTCGTGTGGGCCGGGGTCGTCGTCTTCCACGGCCCGACCTGGGAGGCCCTGCGCGCCGGTGCGTTCCTCACCATCCTCCTCGGGATCTCCATATCCGACGCCCGCTTCTACATCATTCCCGACGAATTCTCCGTCGGTGGCACGGGGGTGGGGCTCGCCATGTCCTTGCTGCCAGGCGGCATCGAGTGGCTCCCGGCGCTGGTGGGCGCCGTGTCGGGCTACGCCGTGCTGTGGATCGTGGGAGTGCTGGGCACGTGGCTCATCGAGAAGCTGTCACCCGGTCGCCTGGAGGAGGCCGGGGTCGATCAGGCGATGGGCGGCGGGGACATCAAGATGATGATGATGATCGGGGCATTCCTGGGTCCGTGGGGTGTGGCCCTCACCGTATTCCTCGGCTCCGTCCTGGCCCTGGTGGTGACGATGATCAGGGCCCTGGTGTCATTCGCCCTGGTGGGATCCGACGAGGAGGCCTTCCAACGGCTCATCCCCTTCGGTGTCTTCCTGGCCGGGGGCGCAGCCGTCGCCTACGTGTGGGGCGAGGCCATGATCGGGTGGTACATGAGCGCCGTCCTGGGGATGCCGATCTAGAAGTCTGATCGGAAAGGGCCTTCTGTCTGAGCGGAGAGGCCTTCTAGCGGACCCGACGATACTCGCCGCCCATGACACGGGCCCCCTCCTGCTCGAGCGTCCAGACGTAGCTGTCGCCCTCGAACCGCCACCGTTCGATGAAGCTCCCGGAGATCTGGCCGTGAGCAATGAGCTCGTGGACGATCTCGTTGCCGGAGTCGGCGATTCGGCTCGTGTACTCGAACAGGTCGATTCCCATCCCCACGGCCACGGTTCGGCCTCGGATGACTCCAGCGGTGGGATCCCAATACCAGAAGCCCTCGGAGACCAACCGCCAGTCGTCGCCGTCGAGACCATAGCTGGCGGACTTGAGCACCTTACGGTCGACCCCCCATTCGAACGTGTGTCGGGAGTCGGGAGCCGTCCATGAGCCGACAACCAGCTCGCCGAAGCGGGAGAGCTCTGCCTCCTGGCGGACGTCCGTTGCGACCAGAGATCGGCCGGCGGTCGCGCGATTGACGATGTTGGCTCTCGGCGCCCCGCGTTCGGCGCCGTCGAGGGTCCGGGCTCGCGGCGCATCGGCGA
>JABDLS010000140.1 GCA_013002885.1 Gemmatimonadota bacterium
GGCTATCTGCTGCCCTGGGGTACCGCGGCGGCGGAGGCCGTCGTCGAGGCCCTGCGGGACGGAATTCGGGTGCGGGCGGCGGGTGAAGCGTTCACCCTCGGCGGACGGGACTATCCGGTGGGCACGGCCATCGTGCGCAACGCCGAGAACGGACCCGACCTCCGGGCCGAGCTGGGACGTATCGCCGCCGCCCACGGCGCAGAGGTGGTGCCCATCGACGACACCTACGTGAGCGGGGGTGCCTCGTTGGGCGCAAACAGCGTGCGTGGCCTTCGCTCCCCGAGCGTGTTGCTCGTGTATGACTCGCCGGGTTCGACATACTCGGTGGGCTGGGCTCGGTATGTCCTGGAGCAGCGCTACGGCCAGCCGACCGTCGCCGTTCGAGCGTCGAGCCTCGGTGGGGCTGATCTCGCGGACTTCGACGTCATCATCTTCCCTAGCGGGAACTACTCGGGCACCGTGGGTTCGGGGCTCCTGGATGAACTGAGGAGCTGGATGTCCAACGGTGGGACCCTCATCACCATGGGCAACTCCACGCGCTGGGCGGCGAGCGAAGGGCTCCTTTCCACCGTGGCCGAGCGTCGAGGAGGTCGTGCGGCAGACGCGGATCCGCCGTCGGAAGAGACACCCGAGCAGCCCATCGACTATCTCGAAGAGATCGTTCCCACCGACGAGTCGCCGGAGAGCGTGCCGGGAGCCATCCTCAGGGTGATCCTGGACGATGACCACTGGCTGTCGGCAGGCACCGACGGTGAGATCGGCGTGTTGGTCGAAGGCTCGCGCGTGTTCCGGCCTCTCACTCTGGACGACGGCACGAATGTGGGGCGCTACGGAGACGGCGACGACCTGGTCCTGAGCGGCATCGTCTGGGAGGAGGCGAGACCCCAGCTCGCGTCCAAGGCGTTCCTCATGCACGAGGGGCGAGGTGCAGGGCAGATCATCGCTTTCGCCGAAGATCCCAACTACAGGGCGTACTCGGAAGCCACCCAACTCCTCTTCATCAACGCCGTGATCCTGGGACCCGGTCGGTGACTCGGAGCCGCGGTATCCGTGAGTGACCTGAGGATCCGGCCCGCGGCCCCGGCCGACGCCGACGCGTGGATCCGGCTGAGGACCGCGCTCTGGCCGGAGTCGCCCGAGGATCATCCACCAGAGGTCGCCAGCTTCTTCGCCGAACCACCCGGCGATGCGACATGCTACATCGCCGAGGTGGCAAATGGGCGGGTCGTGGGCTTCGCCGAAGTCGGGATGCGTCGGTACGCCGAGGGATGCCGGTCGTCCCCCGTAGGGTATCTCGAGGGTATCTATCTCGAAGACGCGCACCGTCGGCAGGGGCATGCCAAGGGTTTGTTGCTGGCGGGAGAGGCGTGGGCCCGGAGTCGAGGGTGCACCGAGTTCGCCAGCGATCGTGACGTGGACAACGAAGAGAGCGGGGCGTTTCATTTGGCCTCTGGCTTCTCCGAGGTCCAGCGCATCGTCTGCTACCGCAAGGACCTGTGATGGTGACCTGCTACGTGCACGAGCCGGGGGGCCGAGAGCGATGAGCGACCGCAAGCTCCGGCAGGTTGCGTTGGCGAGCTTCAATTACCGGCATGAAGCCGAGTTCGCCGCGGGGTTCCTCCGAGATGCCGGGATTCCGTTCCTCCTGCAGATCGAGGATCCTGCCCTGGGGCTTTCCGCTACGAACTCGGCCACCATCTTCGTGACCGCCATGGACGAGAGCCGAGCACGGCGCGTACTCGAGCACGACGTGATCGTCGACGAAGAAGGGGACGACGTGTGGGCCGAGGAAGTCGGCGAGGAGAGGGATGCCGCGGTCGAGCCGGTCTCGGTGCGACCGACGGGGACGTCGAGGGCCCCCGACGGTCGGGAACAGTCCGGAGCGATAGCGCCGCACCAGGGGAGCGCTGATCTTATCAAGACGCAGTCCGACTTGACGTTACGGAGTCGCGTCGTGGCCTTGGTCGGTGGTGCAGGGGTGGCGAGCGCGGCGCTCCTGGACGCGGTCCGGCAGAATCCACTGCTCTGGTGGGGCGTGGCGCTGGTCGCCGTTCTCCTCGCCATCGCCGGGCTCTTCGGGCGTGCACCGGGCCCACTTCGGGGTATTCTTGAGGCCTTGTCCGGAGACGCCCCTTGATCGAAAGGTCGGTCTGAATGCGTGCGGTGACCTTCAACGTGACCATCCCCTCCTATCTGGCCGGGAAGAGCCTCGGCAAAGTCACGGAGGCGGCGACGTTCGGCGGTCTCAGCGGAGTCCACTTCGGTGAGATCCCGGACCCGACCCTTCCCGGCGATCACTGGGTCAAGCTCGAGGTTCTGAAGTCGGGGATCTGCGGGTCCGACATCGGTAACCTGACGTACAAGTCGAGCCCCGCCATGGAGCCCTTCGGCTCGTTCCCCGCGGTTCTTGGCCACGAAGTGCTGGCCAGGGTGGTCGAGGTCGGCTCGGCCGTGAGGCGAGTCGAGGTGGGGCAGCGCGTGGCCCTGGAGCCTGGTATCTCATGCGGCATGCGCGGTTATCCGGACGCACGCTGCCCGTCGTGCAGGGATGGGTTCCCCTCCACCTGCACAAGAGCAGGCGAGGAGGGCGAGACGATCATTGACGGCCAACCGATCCAGGCAGGATTGATCGTCGGCTACCATACGAATCTGCCGGGCGGTTGGAGCGACTCGATGATCGCCCACGAGGAGCAGCTCTTCCCCGTGTCCGACGAGATGAGCGACAAGAGCGCGGTCCTCATCGAACCCCTCGCCGTCGGCATGCACGCGGCATTGCGGTGTCGCCCCTTCCCCGCCGGTCCGGTGCTGGTCATCGGGAGCGGTCCTATTGCCCTGGGCGTCGTCTGGGCGCTGAGAGCCGCGGGCTACCAGGGCGAGCTCATCGCCCAGGTGAAGCGGCCGCACGAGCAGGCGATGGCTCGGTCCCTGGGTGCCAGCGGGGTCGTGACGCCCGGTGACGAAGCCCGTGACGCCCTCATCGATACCGGCGCGCAGGCCTACATGCCCATCGTCGGGGACGAAGTCTACCTCGGCGGGGGCTTCCCTCTGGTTTTCGATTGTGTGGGCAGCGAGCAGACCATCAAGCAGGGGTTACGGTACGCTTCCATCCGCGGCCGCATCGTACTCCTCGGGTGTGCCGCCGAGATCCCCAAGCTCGATCTCACCTTCGTCTGGGCTCGAGAGCTGGAGATCAAAGGCTTCCAGTGCTACGGCGACGAAGAGTGGCGGGGAAAAATAGAACATACGTTTCAGATTACTCACGACATGATTCTCGAAACCGGAGCTCCCGTCGATGACCTGGTGACCCACGTCTACCCCCTGGGGCAGTACCGCGACGCACTCTCGGCCGCGGCAAACCACAGGAAGAGCGGGTCGGTGAAGGTCGTTTTGGACCCGCGAGCCGGTTGAGCTCCAGGGCACCGAGCACGACTCCCCGTGTCCTCGTGGTGGGGGGAGGGGTCATCGGCCTGTCCTGCGCCTACTACCTCGCGCGGGGCGGTGCTCGTGTCACGGTCCTCGAGCGCCGTCGTATCGGCGCCGGCGCTTCTTCGGGCAATGCGGGCACGGTGTCGGCGGGGCACCCGCCGTTGAATCGCCCAGGACGCGTCTCCGCCGCGGTCCGGCAAGTGCTCGATTCCACCAGCCCTCTCTACATCCAGCCGCGCTGGGATCCCGCTCTCTGGCGTTGGCTGGTTGGCTTCGCACGATACTGCACGGATGAGCACGTAGAGCACGCCATGGGGGTGATGGCCCCCCTCGGGAAAGACGCACTGCGGCTGTTCGAGACGCTGCTGAGAGAGGAGCGAATCGAGTGCGGCTACCGCGGCTCGGGCTATTACGACGTCTGCTCAACCGAAGAGGGCCTCGAGAACGCGCGTCACGAAGCCGAGATCATCGAACGGTACGGCTATCACCCCGAGCCCCTGGATGGCGACGAGTTGAGGCGACGAGAGCCCGCCTTGGCTCACGACGTCGTCGGAGGAGTCTACTACCCGGAAGCGGCGACGCTGCGGCCATCGCTCTTCCTGGAACGCTTGGCGGGCGTCTGTCGGAAGATGGGGGTCGAGATTCGCGAGGGCGCCGAGGTGGCGGCCCTCAACGTGGCGGCGGGACGGGTGACGGGTGTGCAGGTGGGGGGCGCAGGCCGCCTCGAAGGCGCCGACGTGGTGATCCTCGCCGCAGGGCCCTGGGTGGTGCCCTTGGCCGCGCAAGTCGATGTCAGACTACCGGTTCAGCCAGGTAAGGGCTATCACCGCGACATCGAGATCGGACCCAATGGGGCACCGCCGCTGAGGGTGGCCTGCGTCTTGAATGAGACCTCGGTGTTCTGCACGCCCATGGACACGTACGTGCGTTTCGCGGGCACCATGGAGTTCTCGGGCATGAATCACGCCCTGCGGCCGGAGCGGCTCCGACAGTTGAGCCGCGCCGCCCGGGACGCATTTCCGGCATTGGGGACGGCGCGGCCCAACTCGCAGTGGGTCGGCCTCCGTCCCATGTCCGTGGACGGCCTGCCCATCGTGGGGACCCTCGGGGGAGTGGACGGACTCTTCGTGGCCACGGGCCATGGCATGCTCGGCTTGACCCTGGGGCCGGTGACGGGTGAGATCGTCGCCAATCTGGTCCTGGCCGGGGGCGACGAGCGGGCGCAGCCCTTGTTGCCGGACCGGTTCGCCTGATCGAAGGGTCCGACGACTCGTTCCTTGCACTCGTTTCGCCTCGAGACACATCGTAGGCAACGATGAATGGGCTCCTACACGTCGACCAGGTCAGCGTCTCCGCCGGAGGGACGCGGATTCTGCACTCCGTCGAGATGACGCTCCACCCTGGTGAGATGTGTGCCGTGATCGGGCCGTCTGGTGCCGGAAAGTCGTCCCTGATCCGGGTTCTCCTGGGCATCTGGAAGCCTGACTCGGGGTCCGTCCGGGTGGGGGGCAAGCCCGTGGACGAGGTTGGCCCTCTCGGGTACGTACCCCAGGATGACGCGCTCCACCGAGGGCTGACGGTGGCCAAGGAACTGGGGTTCGCCGCCGAGCTCAGGATGCCAGGGGAGTCGAAAGATGCGCGAGCCGAGAGGGTCGACCGGGTCATGGCGCAGGTTGGTCTCACAGATCGGGCGCAGACCAGGATCCGCCGCCTGTCGGGTGGGCAGCGCAAGCGTGTCGCCGTCGGCCTGGAGCTCCTCACCCGTCCGCCTCTCCTGATTCTCGACGAGCCCACGTCCGGGCTGGATCCGGGTTTGGAGGCCCGAACCATGAGCCTGCTCGCCGATGTCGCGGCGAGTGGTCGGATCGTGCTGGTCTCAACCCACGCCATGGAGAGCCTGGAGTCCGCGCAGGCCCTTTGCGTACTCGTGGAGGGGCACGTCGCGTTCTTTGGTCGGCCGCGTCAGGCGCTGGAGTTCTTCCGGGTCGAGCGGTACGCCCAGCTCTTCCACCAGCTGGACAAGCTCACTCCTTCGGCGTGGCGGCTCACGGCCGGCGCCGACGCCGGGCAGCGTCGATTCCTGAACCGGCCGGGGCCGGTCGCTCATCCCTCGTCTACCGTCGCCGGTGAGGCGGTCGAGGTCGCCGGGTCGTGAGAGCGTCGACGCCGTGACGACGCCGGTAGCCACCACGGTTGGGGAGGCACGGCCGCCGTCGAGCGTGCTGGCTGCCCGCTATCGGGCCTCGTTGCTGGGTGAGCCTGGGGGGTTGCTCCTTCTTCTTCTGCAGGCGCCGCTCATCGGGTGGCTGTGTGCCATCGTATGGGGATCCATAGAGCGAGACACCCCTGCCCTCTACTTCGTGCTGTGCCTCACCGCCGTTTGGTTCGGGTGCATCAACGCGTGCAGGGAGATCGTGAAGGAACGGGCCATTTTCGAGCGGGAACGACTCTTCGGGGTCCGCCCCCGCGACTACGTGGTGTCGAAGGCCCGGGTGTTGGCCGGCCTCGGCGCCGTTCAGGTGGTACTCCTCCAGGGGACGGTGGAATGGACCTTGTCCCTCAGAGGGCCGATGCCTCTGGAGCTTCTGGCACTCTTCGGTGCTTCACTCGCGGGCACGGGACTGGGCTTGCTCGTGAGTGCCCTGGCCTCGACGCAGGAGCGAGCGGTCTTTGCCGTGCCGCTCTTGCTGCTCCCACAAATCCTGTTCTCCGAGCTGGCCATCCCCGATACTCTCTACAGTGACGTCGTCGCGGCTGTGGAGAAGGTCATGCCGGTGCATTGGGCGTTCCGGGTGTTCGAGGAGAGCACCGCGCTCGAACCCCGGTGGCACGTCGTGGCTTTCGCTCTACTCGTCCTATTCGCGATGAGCGCTTTCCTCCTGGCGGCGGCCACGCTGGCGACCGTACCGAAGCGCGAGGTGGTGACATGACGGTCGCACAGGAGCCCACCGGCAACCAGGCGAAACGAGAGGTCGATCCGTGAACAAGATCGTGAGCATCCTGGCGATTCTCGCCGCCCTGCTCGGGGGCTATCTCGCCGTCGCGCACATTTCCGGGGCGGCCTTTGCGACCCTCGGCCTTCCGTTGGGTGGTGACCGCGGTGAACTGAGAAGGACGGCGCTTCAGTTCATGGAAGACGTGCAGTTCAAGGACTTTCGGAAGGCGGCGGCCTACCACGCCCCCGAACTCATCGAGACCGTCGACATTCCCTTCCTCATCCAACGCCTCTTCGCCGTGAAGCCCGAGGCGCTGGACATCATGGACTACGAGGTGGTCTTCGCCGAGCTCGACCGCAGCGGTCTGCGGGCGCGGGTCAAGCTCCGGGTGAGGGCCAAGCTCCTGCTCAACGAGCGCATCGAGGAGCGGGAGCTGATCTTGTACTTCTACCGGGACGCCGAGAGTGATCCGTGGTACATGAAGCTCGAGGACAGCCTGCGTCAGCTTTCGCCGGACTCGACGCGCATCCACGAGTAACGAGGCCGGTGTTCGACCGCCTACAGATCCAGCGGAATGACCTCGGGGTGCACGCGGCTGTTGGCGCTCGTGCCGTCGACATCCACGCCTTCGAGCTTGAGGAGCGAGACTTTCGCGGCCAGGCCACCTGAGAAGCCGATGAGACGCCGGTCGGAGCCGACGACGCGGTGGCACGGAATGATGATGGGAATCGGATTCGCACCGACGGCCTGACCGACGGCACGAGCCTGGTCGGGTGTACCGAGCTCTTGTGCGATCTTGCCGTACGAAGTGACGTGGCCGAAGTCGATGGCCAGAAGCCTCTCGTAGACGTCACGCTGGAAGTCGGTCGCGACGTCGCCGAAGTCCAGGTCCAATTCGAAGACCCGCAGTTTTTTGTCGAGATACGCCTCCACCTGGCGGACGGCTTCGCGTAGCCCGGCAGGCCAGTCGGATGGTGCGTCGGTATTCCGCTCCTTCGGCAGGGAACCGAACTCGATGCGGCGAACGCCCCTGGCCGACGTCCAGATCGTCACCGGCCCGGCGCGAGTGCTCGGCAGGTGTGCCGAGTGGACCTCGACCGAGGTCAGTTGGTCTCTCCGCTGACTTCCTTCTTCAGCGCTTCCTGCAGGGCGTCGAAGCCGAGGAGCGCGCACTTGATGCGCACCGGGAACTTGCTCACTCCCTGGAGGGCGCGGAGGTCGCCGAGTGTCCGGTCCTTCGCCGCGTCTTCGTCGCCGTGCATCATGTCCGTGAACCGCTCCGCCAGCGTGCCAGCTTCATCGAGACTCCGGCCCTGGAGCAGAGTGGTCATCATGCTCACCGAAGCCTGGGAGATGGAACAACCCTGGCCCACGAACTTCGCCTCGGCGATCTCGTTGCCCTCGATGCGGAGCTGCAGCCGAATCTCGTCTCCACAGACGGGATTGGCCATGTGGATCTCGACACTCTTCCCATCGAGCTCGGCCTTGTTCCGGGGATTCCGGTAGTGCTCGAGGATGAGCTGCTGATAGAGAGAACTGAGCTGCGGAGTTTCCATCGTCTTCGGCATGGGGTTCGCGGGTCGAGAATGTAAGGTGCGCCGGGCTTTTCGGCACTAGACGGCCCTCGGAACACGCCGCGGACCGCCCGCGGCGGGCCTCATCGTCAACCGAAGATCCGAGCCACCTCGCCGAGTCCCTCGACCAGACGATCCACGTCCTCCTCGATGTTGTAGAGGTAGAACGAGGCTCTGGCCGTCGACGAGACCCCGAAATGTTTCATGACCAGCTGGGCGCAGTGATGGCCAGCTCGGACAGCTATTCCCTGGGTGTCCAGGATCGTGGAGATGTCATGGGGATGGGCGTCGCCCAGAGTGAAGGAGATCACCGCCGAACGTTCCTCCAACGACCGGGGGCCGTAGACGTTCATGCCTGGAATCTCCGCCATCCGTTCGAGAGCGTACGCCAGGAGTGCCTTCTCATGGGCGATGATCCCGTCCATGCCGATGTCCGCGAGGTAGTCCACGGCAGCTCCGAAGCCCACCGCACCAGCGATGTTCGGCGTTCCCGCCTCGAACTTGTGGGGGAGCGCGGCCCAGGTGCTTTCGTCTCGGCTGACGACATTGATCATCTCGCCACCGCCCTGGTAGGGAGACATCTCCTCAAGGAGCTCGCGCTTGCCCCATAGCACTCCGGTGCCCGTGGGGGCGCACATCTTGTGTCCGCTGAACGCGTAGAAGTCGGCTCCCAACGCCTGAACGTCGACCTTGGTGTGGACGGCGCCCTGGGCTCCGTCGACGATGACCACCGCGCCGACCCGGTGCGCGGCCTCGATGACCCGCTGGACGGGATTGATCGTCCCCAGGGCGTTGGACACGTGGGAGATGGCGACCATCCGTGTGCGCTCGTTGAGGAGCGTGTCGAGGTCCTCCAGGATCCAGCGACCCTCGTCATCGATCTCGATGTACCGGAGCGTCGCGCCGCGTCGGCGGGCGAGAATCTGCCACGGGACGATGTTGGAGTGGTGTTCGAGAACCGATATGAGGATCTCGTCGCCCTCGGCGACATGGTCCAGGCCCCACGCCATGGCCACCAGGTTCAGCGACTCCGTCGTGCCCTTGGTCCAGATGACCTCGGCCGACTCCTTCGCGTTGATCCACCTGCCGACTTTCTCCCGGGCTTCCTCGTAGCCGATGGTGGCCCGTCGGGAGAGCTCGTGGATCCCTCGGTGCACGTTGGCGTTGTCGTGCTCGTAGTACGCGTCCAGGGCGTCGAGGACGGCTTGGGGCTTTTGGGAGGTGGCAGCGTTGTCCAGGTATGCGAGAGGCTTACCGTGGATGAGCTGCTCCAACGTCGGGAAGTCGCGACGTATGACCCTGGGGTCGAATCTGGTGGCCATCATGTAGGCTGGATGTGGCGCTACTCCACGTCGACGTAGACGTCCCCATCCCTTATCTCGACGGGAAACGCGCGGACGGGGCGAATTGCAGGGAGGGTCTTTCGGGCGCCGCTGCAGGCATCGAAGCGCGCGCCGTGATACATGCAGACCACCTCTCGTCCATCGAGTTCACCGTCCGAGAGTGGATAGTCTTCGTGAGAGCACTGGTCGAGGAGCGCGCAGATGTCGCCCTCCACGTTGGCGAGGACGATCCGGACGCCGTCGGCGCCGACGCCCTTCAACTCGCCCTCCGGGCAATCGGTGACGGCGGCGACTTTCACCCAGTTGGCCAAGACGCTTCTCCTAGGGTTGCCAGATCCGGTGGGCTGGACGTGTTCTCGAGGTCACGGATTGCCGAGCCTCGACTGTGCCTCAGGAGTGCTGAGACAGCTTCTGCTCGATGACGCGGTTTACCTTTTCCACGACCCCACCCAGGGGCAGCTTGGCCAGGACCTCGCCGAGGAAGCCGGTGACCACGAGGCGTTCGGCCTGGACTTCCTCGAGCCCGCGGCTCATCAGGTAGAACTTGGCCTCTTCGTCGAGCTGTCCGACGGTGGCCCCGTGGGAGCACTTCACGTCGTCGGCCTCGATCTCCAGGTTTGGAAGCGAATCGGCGCGGGCACCATGTGAAAGAAGGATGTTTCGATTCGTCTGGTACGCGTCGGTCTGTTGCGCTCCGGCGTGCACACGGATGATCCCGCGGAAGACGGCTCGGCTCTTCCCGTCCAAGGCGCCCTTGTAGAGGAGGTCGCTCGCCGTGTTCGGGACTTCGTGGTCCTGGCTCGTATTGAAGTCGAAATGCTGGTCTTCGTCACCGAAGTAGAGGCCCAGCATGTCCGAGCTGGCCCCTGGGCCCAGAAGTCGGGCGCTGAGGTCGACCCGGGTCACCGAGCCACCCATGGCGACGTTCAGGGTATCGAGTCGGGAGTTCCGACGGGCCAGGGTGCGCTGTACCGACTGATAGAACCCCCTCCTGCCCAGTCGCTGCAGGGCGACGTACTGGACCTGCGAGTCATCGAGGGCGATGACCTCGACCGCGGTGGAGGCGAACGTCTGCTCGTCGAAGTCGTCGGAGATGACCTCGTCGACGTAGGAGACCTGACTGTTGGCCTCGGCGACGATCAGCACCCGGCTGAAGTATGCCGCGCCTGACTCGGTGTAGGAGCGGGTGACGCGGACGGGCAGATCCAGCTTTACGCCCTTGGGAACGTGGAGAAAGATCCCGTCCGTCCAAAGCGCCGCGTTGAGGGCCGCGAACTTGCCCTCCTCGGCGGGCACGGCCTCGGTGGCCAGATGTTCGCGGACCAGTTCAGCGTGCTCGTCGGCGGCCTGATGCAACGACGTGAGGATCACGCCCTTCTCGGCGAGCTCGGGTATGAGGTCGGCGTGGACGACGTGGCCGTCCACCAACACGATGTGACCCGACGCCTCGTGGTCTTCTTCCATCGTCGCACGGAGCCGGGCGGGCCAAGCAGCCGGATCGTCCGGCGCCGCCTCGGTCTCGGGTAGCCGCAGGGAATCCAGGTCCAGCTTCTTCTTCAGGTCCGTGTAGCGCCACTCCTCGAGCTTCGTGGAGGGCATGGGCGTGCGCTCGTAGACGTCCCACGCGTGGATGCGCCGCTCCCGGAGCCACTCCGGCTCACCCAGCGAGACGCGTTCGACGGCCGCCCCGTTCATTGCCTCGGTGACGCCTTCCATCAGTCCGATATCGGTCAAAGCTGTACTCATGACGTGGTGTCTTCGCGGTCCAGGAGGATGCTCGAATCGGGTGCCGATCTCAGCGCCCTATCCAACGGAGCCTTCCATTTCCAGTTCGATCAGCCGATTGAGCTCGACGGCGTACTCGAGGGGGAGCTCCTTGGCGATGGGCTCGATGAAACCCCGCACGATCATCGCCATGGCCTCGACCTCGGAGATCCCCCGGCTCATGAGGTAGAAGAGCTGCTCTTCGCCGATCTTCGAGACGGAAGCCTCGTGCCCGATGCTGGCGTCGTCTTCCTCGATCTCGATGTACGGGTAGGTATCGGTCCGCGACGTCTCGTCGATGAGGAGGGCGTCGCACTCCACGTTGGAGCGCGAGTGGTGCGCTCCCTCGTAGACCTTGCACAGGCCTCGGTACGTGGAGCGACCGTGGCCCTTGGAGATGGACTTGGAAACGATGGACGACGTCGTGTACGGGGCGGCGTGGATGACCTTGCCGCCGGTGTCCTGGTGCTGTCCGTCGCCGGAGTAGGCGATGGAGAGGATCTCGCCATGGGCGTGCGGGCCCATGAGATAGCACGACGGATACTTCATGGTCAGCTTCGAGCCGAGGTTCCCGTCCAACCACTCCATGTGGCCGCCTTCTTCGACGATCGCCCGCTGCGTGACCAGGTTGTACATGTTGTTCGACCAGTTCTGGATGGTCGTGTACCGGAACCTGGCGTTCTTCTTGACGATGATCTCGATGACGCCCGAGTGGAACGACTCCGTCGAGTAGACAGGAGCCGTGCATCCCTCGATGTAATGGGCCTGGGCGCCCTCGTCGACGATGATGAGCGTCCGCTCGAACTGCCCCATCCGCTCCTGGTTCACGCGGAAGTACGCCTGAAGCGGCGTGTCCAGCGAAACATCCTTGGGGATGTAGACGAAGGAGCCACCGGACCAGACCGCCGAGTTCATGGCGGAGAACTTGTTGTCTCCGGTGGGAATCACCGTCCCGAAGTACTCGCGGAAGAGTTCGGGATGGTTCTTCAGGCCGTCTTCGATCGAATCGAAGATGACACCGGCGTCCTCCCACTCCTTCCGCAGCGAGTGGTAGACCATCTCGGACTCGTACTGGGCACCGACGCCGGCGAGAATCTTCCGTTCGGCCTCGGGGATTCCGAGCTTCTCGAAGGTGTCCTTGATCTCGTCGGGCACGTCGTCCCACGACCGCTCCATCTGGTCCTGCGGGCGGACGTAGAAGTAGATCTCGTCGAGCACGCCTTCCAGGCCGTCCAGGTCACCACCCCACTTGGGCATGGGCTTGGATTCGTAGACCTCGAGGGCCTTTAGGCGGAAGTCGAGCATCCACTGGGGCTCGTCCTTGTGCTGCGAGATCTGCCGCACCACGTCTTCGGACAGGCCCTTCTCGGCCCGGAACTTGGGCTCGGATTTGGTAACGAAGTCGTACTTGTATTCGTCGAGATTCAGGTCTTGAATCGTCTCGTTCTGTGGCATCGCGTGCTCTCCGTGGGCAGGTTGGCGTGCGGTCTAGGCGCGCGCGGTTTCTGCCGCGGCGTCCTCGAAGACCTTGTAGCCGTCTGCCTCGAGCTCCAGCGCCACCTCGGGACCACCCGATTGGACGATCCGCCCGTCCACCATCACGTGGACGTGGTCTGGCTTGATGTAGTCGAGAAGACGCTGGTAGTGGGTGATGAGGAGGACCGACATCTCCGGGTCTTCGGCCTTCAGCTTGTTCACGCCCTCGGCGACGATCTTCAGGGCGTCGATGTCCAGGCCCGAGTCGGTCTCGTCCATGAGGGCGAGTTTGGGCCGAAGCATGGCCATCTGGAGGATCTCGTTGCGCTTCTTCTCTCCACCGCTGAATCCGTCGTTCACGTGGCGCTCCGCGAAGGCCACGTCCATGTCCAGCATGGTCATCCGCTCGATGAGCTGGTCGGAGTAGTCGAAGATGTCGAGCTCCTCGCCCTCGGGCAGGTGGGCCTGAACCGCCGTGCGGAGGAAGTTGGCGATGGACACGCCGGGGATCTCCACCGGATACTGGAAGGCCAGGAAGACGCCGGCGAGAGAGCGCTCGTCCGTCTCCAGCTCCAGGAGGTCCTCACCGCGGAACTCGACGGACCCACTCGTAACCTCGTACCCGGGGTGGCCGGCGAGGGCTTTGGCCAGGGTGCTCTTACCGGAGCCATTGGGCCCCATGATGGCGTGGATCTCACCGGAGTTGATCTCCAGGTCGACGCCCTTGAGGATGGGAAGATCCTCCTCGGCGACCTGGACCTCGAGACCCTGGATTCGGAGAATGGGCGCGTCGCTCATCGGTTCCCTCAGACAATTGAAGCGGCCCCCGGGGGTGCCGCTTATCAATAATGATTCTCTATTTCAGGTACCCGAAAGCTAGACACCGCCGGGGGGGCGGTCAACCGCGTACCGTGGGGGATTTCGAGGTCCGAGGGCTACTCCGACGCCCTCATGCGTCGGCTCGAAGGGCGACGGTGGGCTCGACAGCCAGAGCGCGCCGCGTCGGCACGATGCACGCGAGGGCACAGATGCACGTCATCGACACGAGATAGCAGCCGAAGATGACAGCGGAGCGCGCGTCGGCGTCGTAGCGTAGCTCAGGGTTGGCCAGGAAGAGGCCAATGAGCACCCCGCCGATACCCACGCCGAGCACGACCTGCCGGGCGGCGCGACGGAGGATCGCCCACACGATGCGGCGGCGGTCCGCGCCGAGGGCCACCC
>JABDLS010000133.1 GCA_013002885.1 Gemmatimonadota bacterium
TGCCGAGGATGGGGCCCCCATCGGAGCGATACGTGACGTAGAGGTTCTCTTCATCGTTGGCGACAGTGACGGATCCGGTGGAGATATCCGGTCCCAATCTGAGTCCCACCACCGTAGGCTCGCCGCAAACAGCCGGCGGCGGGCCAGTCACCACCGAAAGGGCGACGGGCATCTCGGACAGGTCCGGGTATTCGTCCGGCCCGTCATCGTCCATGACGGGACCCGCTCCGGACTCGGAACAACTCCAGGTGACCAGGACGGAGAGGAAGAGGGGCAATAGACGTGCTGCGCGCATGAGAGACTCCAGAGCAGTCGAGGGGCCAGGGCAATTCGAGCCCGTTCTCCCCTCTCAACGTCATTTCCCGGCCAACCCCGCCATCCAGCCTCGGCGATGGGGCCGAGGTCGCCGGGAAACAGCGAGGCGTCTTTAGGTAGCCGTGGACTGCCCCCTAACGGGGCATGATACGCTGCAACTCCGATAGCCAGTTGTTGACGAGCACGAAGGGAGGCGCCACACCCTCTTCGTCGCCATCACCGGTGAATCCGCGGGCCATGAGGAGCTGTCGTTCCCCGTCCAGCCCCACGTCGTAGGGGATGTAGATGTCCGAGCGCTGGATCGTGGGCGGCAGGGGGAAGAGGACGGACCGTTCCAGGACCTCGAAGGTGTCGCCCGTTTCGACGCGGGCGGCGCTCATCTGGTCCGAACCGTCGAGGAAGAAGATCTCGGTCCCGTCGCGCGACCACTTCGGTGCGATCCCGCCGTTGGTGGACACCTGCCAGCGCGCCGATTCCACGTCGGGGAACGGCCGCACGAAGATCTCGTAGGAGCCGGTCTCGTTGGATGCGTACACCAGCCACCTTCCGTTGGGTGACAGCGAGGGTGAGATCTCGTCGTGGGCCTCCATGAGGAGCGGAATCGGCTCCGCATCGCGCCGCGCTTCCCTTGCCTGGACGTCCCTCCCTCCCCGCTGGCCGGGTGTGCCAATCGTGCGCATCACGAGCCAGTCGCCCTGCTCGCTCCAGGCGATCTCGGCGATCCCCTCTGGCAGGTCCAGAACCAGCTCCGGCTGCCCGGTGCCGTCGGCCCGACGGCGCCAGACGTCCGTGGACTCCCCGTTCCGATTGGACAGGAAGGTCACGTACCCATCCTCGGGTCCCCACACCGGCTTTCGATCTTCGGTCTCCTCGAAGGTCAGCCGCGAGCGTGGACCACCGTCCAACTCCTTGACCCAGATGTCCAGCCCTTCTTCGGTGCGCTCCCGGATCGCGATCCGACGGCCGTCGGAAGACAAGCTCCATCCGGCGTTCGATCCACCGGTGTCGACGCTCCATCCCTGTTCTACCGGCGTGACGTCCCCGTCACGGTCCACCCAGACGAGCTCCTGGAGCGACCCCACACCGCCGCGGCTGTACACCAGCTTCCCGTCCAGAGCGATCTCGTAGCCGGCGACGTCCTCGATCAAGGGGACGGCCGGCCCCGTGAGCTCGCCGGCACCCTCATCGAAGGGAGCAGCCATCAATACGCCTTCCGACAGAAAGAGGAGGTGCCCAGAGTCCACGTAACGAGGCTCCAACCCCTGAACCAGCGGCTCATTGGTGCCCGACTCGATGTCGGTCAGGTAGATCCAGTCGAGTCCGTCGGACGCGCGCACACCCCAGTTGAGCGCTTTGCCCGATGGCAGAATGTCACGGATGCCCTGGCCCCCGGTGAGAGAGTCGTTGGCGATGATGGTGTCGACGGCGCCACCGGTAGCGGGCGCTCGCGCGATACCCGTGCCCAGACTGTAGTAGATCATGCCGTCGGGCCCGAACCACGGGAAGTTGCCGGGGCCGAGATCGACCTCGGGGCCGCCTCCCACAGGGAAAACCCGGATCTGTGCGCCGATGGACACGGCGACGAGAGACCCGTCGCCCGAGATCGCCATCTCTGTCGGCCCAGCCGCCCCCCTCACCGGGACGGCCTCCGGGTCGTCCCACCTCCTGACCCAGACCTGGGGCACCGGGGCATCGGAAGGCGGACCGAGGTACGCCAGCGCGCTGCCGTCTGCGGAGAGCGCGAACTGCACCACGCCGAAAGCGACCGGCGCCTGATCGGAGCGAAACGGCATCTCGAAGCGCTCGATCGGCCTATCGGGCGCGTCGGGTCGGCTCGCCGTCGACCATCCCAGCGCCAGGAGCGCGAATAGCGCTACGGCGCCGGAGCCCAGCGCGACTGCCTTCCACGGCCCAGGCGAGCCGGCGATCGAGGCGGCGACCGTCCCATGGCGAAACGCGGGATCGGAAAGGGCCTTGGCAAAGTCTTGGGCGTCGGTGAAACGGTCGGCCGGAAGTTTCTCCAGGGCCTTTCGCAGCGCGGCATCGACGTTGGCTGGCACCGTCTTGCGGATCGTCGTCGCCGAGACCGTATCGCCCTGAAGAATCTTGCCGAGAACGGCCTGGGCGGTGTTCCCTACGTAGGGCGGCTCGCCCACGAGGAGCTCGTACAGCACGGCGGCGAGGGCGTAGATGTCGCTCGCCGCACCGATAGCCTGGTCACCCGTGGCCTGTTCAGGGCTCATGTAGAAGGGCGTGCCGACGCTCAGGCCCGTTTCCGTGAGTCGGCTTCCACCCGCGGTCCCCACGGCGAGAGCGATGCCGAAGTCGGCGACCAGGGGCTCGCCGTTGCTCATGAGGATGTTGCCCGGCTTGATGTCGCGGTGAACGACTCCCGCCCTGTGTGCGGTGTGGAGTGCGTTGGCCACGGCCGTCGCGATCCGCACGGCCTCGTCCACCGGGAGCTGCTTGTCGCGTTCGATCCGCTCGCGGAGTGTCTCCCCTTCGATGTAGGGCATGACGTAGTAGACGAAGCCGTCGGCCTCTCCCGAATCGAAGAGGGGAAGGATGTGTGGATGCTGGAGGTTCGCCGTCGTCTTGATCTCGGCAAGGAAACGCTCGGCCCCGACCACGGCCGAGAGCTCCGGCTTGAGCACCTTCACGGCCACCTTTCGTTCGTGGCGCAGGTCGTCGGCGAGGTACACCGTCGCCATTCCCCCTTCGCCGAGTTCGGCCTCGATCCGGTAGCGACCTTCCAGGGCGGCGTTGAGTCGGGCAATGATGTCTTGGCTCATGACGTGAAGATGCCAGCGAGAGCCCTGAACCGCCAAGTAGGTGGATCCTGGTGTGATCGTCGCCTGTCGTCACGCTTGCTCCCGACCGCCCACCCGGACCATTCTCCGCGTTCCCGCCTTCGTCGGGTCCCTATGCACCCCTCGGCGCGGTCATATCATTCCGCCCTGGAGCTTCCGAACGACAATGATCAGAAAAGCCCCCGAACTCTTCACCGCTCCCGTCTTCCTCGGCACAGGATTCCTCCTGGTGGCCATGGCCATCATCGAGAAGGGCCTGAACATCGTCGGCTTCAGCCTACCCGTCGTCACGGTCTTCCCCCGCCAGCTCCTCGATTGGTCTTTGGTGCTTGTGACGTTCGAGATCGCCATCACGCTACGGCAGATCGCCTACCGACTGGACTCCGGTCCGGAGTCGGTGGACGTGAGCGCCCACACGAACTGAGCCACCCGGAGCCCGAGCCATGCTCGATCGTCACCCTCTGAACCGAACCTGGACCCTTCGCCGGCCGCCCGGAGGAGCCATCCTGCTCGCGGTGGCGCTCGGGGCTTGTGCCCCGGACCAGCCCACCACCGACGGGACCTCGAGCGGCAGGCCGGCGGGCGACGACGCCGTGGTGGAGGCGCCTCTGCACCAGATCTCCGACGGCCTCGCTTCGGGCACGCTTTCGTCCGTGCAGATCACATGGGCGTACATCGAGCGTATCGAGGCCCTGGACGGCGAGCTGAACTCGGTCATCTCGATTGCACCCGACGCCATGGATCAGGCGTTCGCAGCGGATGTGCGCCGAGGCTCCGGAGAGGCCCTCGGGCCCCTCGACGGCATTCCCATCCTCCTCAAGGACAACCTGGACGCCGTTGGCATGCCCACGACGGCGGGGTCCTTCGCCCTGGCCGAGAACTACCCGGCGGAGGACTCGGAGGTGGTCCGTCGCCTGCGGGGCGCCGGGGCCGTCATACTCGGAAAGCTCAACCTCTCCCAGTTCGCTGGGTTCCGTAACACGGCCTCGTTCAACGGAAGCACCGTGGGCGGAAGCCCCAAGAACCCTTACGACATCACGCGAAGTCCCGCCGGGTCCAGCAGCGGATCAGGCGTTGCCACGGCCATGAGCTTCGCCGCCGCCGCAATCGGCACCGAGACGGCCGGCTCCATCGTGGGCCCGTCTTCGGTGAACGGGATCGTGGGCATGAAGCCGACCATCGCCCTGGTGTCTCGCAGGGGAATCGTACCCATCAGCCTCAACCAGGACTCGTCGGGGCCCATGACCCGGTCCGTCCGCGATGCGGCGATGATCCTCGACGTCATCGCCGGTACGGACGCCCAGGACCCTTGGTCCGAGGAGGCCGATGCGAACCGGCACGATTATGTGGCGGCCCTGGACACGGCAGCGCTCCAGGGACGACGCATCGGCGTCGTCCGTCCGACCACCGGAAGCCGCGACGTGTGGGCGCTCTTCGACGACGCCCTCGACGTCCTTTCAGCCCAGGGAGCCGAGCTCGTCGACGTACCAGCGGAGGAGTTCATCGACCCCGGGCCGGAGATGCGGACCATCCTGCTTCATGACTTCAAGGTGGACCTCAACGCTTACCTGGCGGGCGCGCCGGAGACGGTGCCGGTGCGTACGCTGGCCGAACTCATCGAGTTCAGCCGAAGCGACCCCCGGGAGAGCATGCATAGCATGGACTACTGGGTGGACGCCCAGGCCACGGAAGGTGGCCGCGCCTCTGGCGAGTACCGGGAGGCCCTCGCTGCTGGACGGCGCCTGACCGGCGAAGAGGGGATCGACCGGCTTCTAACCCAGTACGACGTCGAGGCTTTCGTCGCTCCGACAGGGTCACCGGCTTCAGAGATCGAGCCGGATGGGACGCCGCGGGTCGGCCCGATCCCGCCAGGCCCACGCCGGGAAGGGCCGGCCTCCCTCACGGTCACGGCGGCCGTCGCCGGCTATCCACTCATCACGGTGCCCATGGGATTGGTGGACGGCCTGCCGGTGGGCATCACGATCGCTGGCCCTGCGTGGTCGGAGGCGCGACTCCTCGGCTTCGCCTACGACTACGAGCAGGCGTCCCGGGCCCGGGTGCCACCGGAACGGGCAGTGGAGGGCGGCGCAATCGGTCGATGACCGCGTTCGCCGCCCTCCACTCTGCCGCCCTTCCTCCCTCACCGCCGGGTTCGACGCGGGGTCGACCGGCAGCCGATCACAGGTCCTGCTACGGGCAGGTCGCCGACACGGCTCCCGAGGGCGAGCTGAGGTACTGGAAGCCTCCGTCGTCGACGTTGGAACAGGTCAACATCCCACCGCTTCCGAGAATCAGCGCGTAGCCACCGGTCTCACGGATGGTGACGTCCGACAGGTCCAGCGAGCCGTTGGCCGTTACATACAGCGTCGAGACGCTCTGCACCCCGCCGAACCACTGTTCCGAGCCTGCGTGCTCCAGCAACACGTTGGTCAACGCATTGCCCGCCGACACGGTCCCGAACTCGATCCCCTTCCAGTAGGCGCTGAGGGCCTCTCGTCCGCTGAAGGTTATGGGAAGCTCGACGGTGCCCTCCGCGTTGAGCGAACCATCGGTCGTGACGATGAGGCTCACGTTCTGCGCGAACAGCAGTGCGGTCCCCGGGGCGATGGTCAGTGGGGCTCGGACGAAGGTCCTCACGGCCACGAGATAGGGCACGTCCAGGGCCTCCCACGTCTGCGCTTGGATCACGGCGTCGTTGTTGCCGAACGTCACGCGCACCGCTTGCTCGGCGTTGTCCACGAAGGTGTTGCTGGCCGCGATCCCGCCGACGCGGTTCGGATGCACGATCATCGTGCGTTCGTTGTCCTCGAAGTGGTTGTCGGAAAAGCCGGTGATGTCGCCGCCGGAGGGAACCCACAAACCGTAGTAGCCACTGCCCCGGAAGGTCGAGTTGGTGATCGTGACCTTGCTGTTGCCCGACATGAAGACCATCGCCCGCGACTCGTTGCCGCCCGTGAACGCTTCACTCCCTCCGTTCTCGAAGATCACGTGGTCGAACACGTTGTCTGCCGACACCGTCTCGATCTGGACTCCCTTCCAGTATCCCGGAAGATCCTCCGTGCTGGAGAAGAGGATGGGCGCTCCCGCCGTCCCCACTGCGTTGAGTGTCCCTCCGTCCATGACGATCATGGAGACGTCGGCCCTGAAGCGAAGCACGACGCCGGGGTCGAGGCTCAAAGGGGCACGCACGAACATTCGAGTCCACACCTGGTAGGGCACACCCGCGGCCGCCCAGGACTGGGACGTCTGCACGGCGTCGTTGTTGCCGAACGCGACGCGAATCACGTCTTCGTCGTTTCCGTCGATGACGTTGTCGCTCCCGATCCCTCGTACCGCGTTGGGATGAGCCCACCCTGCCACGGCGTTTCCGGCAAGCGTGCTCGCTGCCAACGTGAACTCGGTGTCCGCCGATGCCGTGAAGCCGGTGCCACCACTTCCGGTGATCTCGACGCTCGAGACGTCGACGCGAGATGCTCCTGACATGTACAAGCCCGCCGTCGCGTACTCGGCACCGCTCCACCCACTACCACCCCCGTTCTCGAGGACCGCGTGCTCCAGTTGGTTGTCGAGGCTCGCGCTGCCGTCGAAGTGAATCCCCCTCCACTTCTCTGCGGGGTCGAGTGACGTGAAGGTGATGGGATTGTCGATGGTCCCTACCGCGGTCAACCGCCCCGCGCTCGCGATGTTCAGTGACGAACTGGTTCCAAACGAGATGTTCGCGCCGGCCTCGACCACCAGGGTGCCCGTGTTCACGGACAAGGGGCTGAGGGCCTGGTAGCAGACGTCTCCGGGGACCGTCCCACCGTCGGCCACCATGGCCTGGGTCAGATTCCGGCACGTCACCGTGATGTCGATGGATCCACTGCGCGTAGGATCAGCCGTACTCGTCGCCGTGATCGTGACCTCGCCGAGGCTCACGGGGGTCACCAGGCCAGCAGCGCTGACCAGGGCGACGGTGATGTCATCGGTCCCCCACGTTACGCCCTGAGGTGCCCCGAAGGGTGCCACCGACGCGGTGAGCTGCAGAGTTGCTCCCTCCTCGACTTCCGATGATGGCGCCGAGACGGATACGGACTGGGGATCGGGGTCGGTCACGCCGGGCCCCACAGGGTCGGTGGGCCCACACCCACCCAGTGCGAACAATGCCGCGGCTAAGATGGTGGCACCCTTTCTGCAAGATGCAGCGTGTGTGGTGGGCATGGGGTCTCCGTAGTTCGCTTGAATGAGATTGCCTTCATGAACAAGAACGAAAAACGCGCCGAAAACCCGCCACCGAACCGCGGCGCCTGCCTCCCCCGACCTCAGGAACACCATCGGTGTACTACGCCTCCATGACTCGTTCGAAGAAGGTCCTGATGGCCGTCGGGGGCGTTGTCTTCGCCCTCGTGCTCGTCCTCTTCCTGACTCCCCTCCTCTTCTCAGACCAGATCGAAGAGCGCGTCCGAGCCGAGGTGGAGAAGACCTCGGGAGTTCAGGTCTCCTGGTCGGATGCGCGCCTGGGGCTCCTGGGCGACTTCCCTCACCCGTCTCTGCGCCTGACCGAGTTGGTCGTGCGAGGCCCCGGGTCCTTGGCCGCCGATACCCTCGCCGCCATCGACGAGCTAGCGGTTTCCCTCGACGGGTCGTCTCTGCTGGGTGCGCTTCGGGGAGGGGGCCCACTGGTGGTGAGAACCGTGACACTGGACCGACCTCGAGTGAGGCTTCGGGTGGCCGAGGACGGAGCGACGAACTGGCCCCGCCCCGAAGCCGCCCCCGAAACCGAGTCCGGGGCCGAGTCCGGGGCCGGGATGGCCGTTTCGCTTCAGCGTCTGGAGATCACGGACGGCGTCATCGACTACGAAGACGCCCGCACCCGCTCTGCTGTCTCGCTGCGCGGTTTCGAGCATACCCTTCGAGGCGACTTCTCGCGCGCCGCCCTCGAGGCCGAGACGCGCACCCACGCCGATGCCCTGAGTGTTCGCATTGCCGGCACGCCCTACCTGAACAACGTCGGGCTGGACTACCAAGGCTCCGTCCGTGTCGACACCGAGTCGGGCGTCATCGAGTTGGCTGACCAGGAGCTCTCGCTGAACGACCTGGCGCTTCAGTTCGGCGGATCGATGGCACGTGACGACGCCGGGACGGCCGTCGACCTGACGTTCACTGCGCCCGATACCGACTTCCGCTCCCTCCTC
Source organism: Gemmatimonadota bacterium (assembly GCA_013002885.1). Taxonomy (GTDB): domain Bacteria; phylum Gemmatimonadota; class Gemmatimonadetes; order Longimicrobiales; family Gaopeijiaceae; genus UBA2589. Next base: position 8,300 of record JABDLS010000133.1, read on the forward strand.
TCGCTGGCGTCAGCGCTCTACGACGACAGCTTTGCGGAGATCCAGACGACGGGCACCTTCACATTGGACGGAGACGTGCGTGGTCGCTACGGCGACGACAGCTTTCCGGCCTTCTCGATGCAGTTGGCCGTGGCCGACGGCCGCTTCCAGTACCCGGATCTTCCGCTCCCGGCAGAGGATATCGCCGCCGAGCTTTCGGTGACGAACCCCGGTGGAGCGCTCGACAGCACGGTCGTGGACCTCTCCCGGTTCCACGTCCGGATCGGGAGCGAGACCTTCGAAGCGTCGGCCCGGATCACCACGCCGGTCACTGATCCGGAAGTAGATGCCCGGGTGAACGGTACGGTAAACCTGGCCGACGTGGCTCGCACGGTGAAGTTGGAAAGGCTCGAGGGCTTGACCGGGGTCGTAACCGCCGACGCCTCCGTCCGCGCCCGCAGGTCCGATCTCGTGGAAGGTCGGTACGAGCGCGTCGACGCTCAGGGAACGATCAACGCGGCCGACGTATCGGTCAGCGGTGAGGCTCTTCGACAGCCCGTAGATGTCCGTGCCCTAGGGCTCATCCTGAGCCCGAGAGCAGCCGAACTGACCACCCTCGACGCACAACTGGGGAGCAGCGACGTCCTCGCTTCAGGGCGGCTGGACAACCTTCTCGGGTACATGCTGGGCGGGACGACGTTGGAGGGCTCCGCCCGCTTCGAGAGCCGCCGCGTCGTCCTCGACGAGTGGCGCTCGGGCGAGGCCGTCGATGCCATCCCGGTGCCGGCTGGCATCGACATGAGCCTGGAGGGGTCCATCGCCCAGCTCGAGATGAACGGACTCACCTTCACGAATGCACGCGGCCGCGCCCTCGTTCGTGACCAGCGTCTGACGTTCGAGGGCTTCCGGCTCGACGGATTCGGCGGAAGCATTGCCCTCGACGGGCACTACGAGACGACGGAGGCCGAGCGGCCCACCTTTGCCCTCACGCTCGGGCTCGACAGCCTGGACATCCGGCAGACCGCCACGGCTCTGCCCTCGTTCCGGACGCTCGCTCCCGTGGCCGAGTTTGCCCGGGGCTCCTTCACCACCGATCTCGAGCTCAACGGGGCCCTGGGCCAGAACCTGACTCTCGACCTGACCGTCCTGAACGGAGACGGGAGTTTCTCCACATCGCCCGTCGCGGTGGAAGGATTCCCCCTTCTGGATCGAGTGGCCGAGCGACTGGAGCTTCCGCGCTTCTCCAACCCCACCGTCAACGCGATCCGATCCAGCATGAGGATTCAGAACGGACGCCTTGTGGTCGATCCCTTCCGCGTCGACGTCGGTGGCATCGGGATGAGTGTGGCCGGTTCCAACGGCATTGATCAATCCATCGACTACGGTCTCACCATCGAGGTACCCCGCGCCGGCCTGGCGGGAAGCGTCATGGACGGACTCACCGCCCGGGCAGGACCCCTGGCATCCCGCCTCGCTTCCATCGATCCGGTCCCGATCCGGGTCCAGGCCACGGGATTCGTGCGAGATCCCTCCTTGGACGTCGGAGTCGCCGACCTGACGCAGTCGGCCCGGAACGCGGTCACTGACGCGGCGGGGCAAGCCGCCGAAAGCCAGATCGACGATGCTCGGGCTCAAGCCGACTCCACCGCCGCCGAGGCGCGTCGCCGTGCACAGGCGCGCGCTGATAGCGTGGTCTCCGCCGCGGAGCGCCAAGCAGAGAACATTCGGTCGGAGGCCGCGCGGGCCGCGGCCGAGGTCCGTGCCCAGGGTGACCGGGCCGCGGAGGAGCTACTCGCCCGTGCCTCCAACCCGCTGGAGCGGGCAGCCGCTCAGCGGGCGGCGGACCGCCTCCGGAGCGAGGCGGACGAACGCGCCACGGCGATCGAGGCAGAGGCCGACGCCCGGGCCACACAGGTCGTAGAAGAGGCCAGGACTCGAGCGGCGCAGATCGTGAGCGGAAGCGGAGGCGGCTGATCGGGGCGCATGTCTGGCCCGTCTGGAGAGTGGCCCTCATATTCGCCTCATGAATGCTCCCCTTCTCGGCCCAGTCACGGCCGGGCTCATCTTGCTGGGCGTCACCGGCTGGGTGGGTTCGGACGCGCTGGGTCCGTCCGCCGTCCACGATGAACGTGGCGGGAACGCCGCTGATCTTAACGCACTCGTCGCGGAATACTGTGTTCGTTGCCACAACGAGCGGCGCCTCCGCGGCAACCTCTCCCTCGAAGGATTCGACGTCGGCACCCCCGAGGAGAGCGCAGACATCGCCGAGCGGATGATCCACAAGTTGCGCGCCGGCATGATGCCACCCGTCGGTGTCCGGCGTCCGCCGGAGGACTCCCTCGACGTCCTGGCCGCCTCCCTCGAGAGCCGCCTGGACGAGCTCGCCCTCGACAACCCCAACCCGGGCCGTCGCTCCTTTCAGCGACTGAACCGCGCCGAATACGAAGCCTCCATCGAGGACCTCTTCGGAATCCGCATCGACGCCTCGGCCTACCTCCCCACCGAGACCCTCAGCGACAACTTCGACAACATCGCTGACACCCAGATCCTCTCCGCGACTCTGCTCGAGAGCTACATGAGGGCCGCTGCGCAGGTCAGCCGCGACGCCGTCGGTGACGTTTTCGCGGCCCCCTCGACGACCGTCTACAAGGTGCCCAAGACGGTATCACAGGTGGATCATGTCGAGGGAACCCCCCTCGGAACGCGGGGCGGTATTTCGGTAACGCACAACTTCCCGGCCGACGGTGACTACGTCTTCGAGCTGGACATGCACCCGAGCCCCGACGGCCAGCTCTTCGGCCTCACCGCCGGGACGCAGACGATGGAGGTGGCGGTGAACGGCGAGCGCGTCGCCCTCTTGGAGTTGGATCGCTGGATGACAGAAGGCGATCCGACGGGACTGCGGGTCGAGACGCCTCCCATCCACGTGCGCGCCGGACCCCAGCAGGTGACCGCGGCGTTCATCCTGGATCGCGAAGGGCCGGTGACGGATCTCATCACCCCTCTGGACTTCACCCTCGCCGACCCGAACATGGGAGTGGGCTACGGGGTCACGACAGTGCCGCACCTGCGTGACCTCTCCATCAGCGGGCCCTTCGTCGTCACCGGTGTCTCGGATACGCCGGCGCGCAGGCGGATCTTCAGCTGCCGGCCGACGGCACCCGATGAGGAAGAGCCATGCGCCCGCGAGATCATCGGAAGTGTGGCGGCTGAGGCCTTCCGGCGTCCAGTCGGGGGCGTCGAAGTCGACGAGCTCATGTTCTTCTATGAGCAAGGGCGCGAGCAGGGAGGTTTCGAGATCGGCATCCGAAATACCATCTGGGCCATTCTCTCGAGCCCGCGCTTCATATTCCGCCTGGAACGCACGCCCGAGGGCGTGGAACCCGGCGAGATCTACCAGTTGGACGCCATCGACCTGGCCTCTCGGCTGTCGTTCTTCCTCTGGGCGACACCGCCCGACGACGAGTTGGTGCGCGCGGCACAAGACGGAGACCTCGGCGACGCCCAGGGATTGGAGCGCCAGGCGCGTCGCATGCTGGCGGACCCACGAGCCGAGGCGCTGGCCACCCGTTTCGCCAACCAGTGGCTCCGACTTCAGGACCTGGAGAAAATCAACCCCGACGCCCAGCTGTATCCGTACTTCAATCACCAACTCAAGCAGGCCATGGAGAGGGAGACGGAACTCCTGTTCCATACGGTCGTGCAAGAGGACCGCAGCGTCCTCGATCTCCTTTCGGCCGACTACACCTTCGTCAACGAGCAGCTCGCGGCCCACTACGGCATCCAGGGTGTAACCGGCGACGACTTCGTTCGGGTCACCCTCGAAGACGAGAACCGGCGGGGGCTCCTCGGCCACGGAAGCATCCTCATGATGACGTCCCACGGCGACCGCACCTCGCCGGTGCTGCGCGGCAAGTGGGTCATGGAGGTGCTCCTCGGCAGTCCGCCTCCCCCACCGCCACCGGCCGTGCCGACGCTGGAGGAGACCGAGTCGAACGAGGGCGCCCGCCAGCTGACGACCCGTGAACGACTGGAGATGCATCGCGACAACCCGGCATGCATGTCGTGCCACCGGGTCATCGACCCCATCGGGCTGGCACTGGACAATTTCGACGTGACGGGCGCCTGGCGTATCAAGGAGAACCTCAACCCCATCGACCCACGGGGTGAGCTCTACGACGGGAGCCCAATCGAGGGGCCCGCCGGCCTTCGCGCGGTGATCCTCCGGCGGCCCACCGTCTTCCGACGCACCCTCGCCCGTAACCTCATGGCGTATGCTCTCGGCCGCCGAGTCGAGTACTACGACATGCCCACCATCCGTGAGATCGAGAGTCACGCCGTCGCAAACGGGGACGGCATGACCCACTACATCCTCGGCGTGGTCATGAGCCCCGCCTTCCGAATGAGCCGAGGCGTCGCCCTCGTCGACGACGCACCCCAGCACTGAGCCCATCATGCATCTGCTGAACACGAGCCTGGAACGCCGCACCTTCCTCAAGGGGATGGGGGCCAGCGTCGCCCTTCCCTTCCTCGACGCCATGGCGCCGGCCGGACGCATGTCCGCTGCGGCCGCCGATACGGACGTCACGCGCTTCGTGGCGATCGAGATGGTCCACGGAGCCGCGGGATGCAACGAGTGGGGCGCCACTCAGCACCTGTGGGCGCCGCAGCACGAAGGACCCGACTTCGATCTCACGCCCAGCGCGCTCTCGCCTCTCGAGGAATGGCGTGAGTATCTCACCATTGTCAGCAACACCGACGTCGGCGGCGCCGAGGCCGAGCTACCCCGGGAGATCGGCGGAGACCACTTCCGCTCCAGCGCCGTCTTCCTCACCCAGGCTCACCCCAGACAGACCGAGGGTTCGGACGTGTACGTCGGCACGTCCATGGATCAGCTCTACGCCCAACGGTTCGGCCAGGACACGCCCATCCCCTCCATGCAGCTCTGCATCGAGAACGTCGACCAGGCCGGTGGGTGCGCGTACGGGTACGCATGCGTCTACACGGATACGGTGAGTTGGGCGAGCCCCACCGAGCCCCTGCCCATGATCCGCGACCCTCGGGTCGCCTTCGATCAGCTCTTCGGACGAGGAGCCACGCCCGAGGAGCGAGCTCAGCGACGGCGGACGGAGCGGAGCATCCTCGATTGGGTCCTCCGGGACCTGAACCGGCTGAACCGTCAGCTCGGTGCCGACGACCGTGCGCGAATGGACAAGTACGTGAGCAACATCCGCGAGATCGAGCGCCGGATCCAGACCATCGAGGCCCGCAACATGAGCGGCGAGCAGCGGGTGCTCGCCGAGGCACCCGCCGGCGTACCCGACGACTACGGCGACCACGTCCGCCTCATGTTCGACCTCCAGGCCCTGGCCTTCGCCTCGGACATGACCCGCGTGGTGACGTTCAAAACCAGTCGCGACGTCTCCGGCCGTGTCTTCCCGGAGACCGGGGTGACGGCCGGTTTCCACGCGGCCTCCCATCACGGCGGCAATGAAGAAAGGGTGCTCCAGTTCAACGAGATCAACCGCTACCACATGAGCCTGATTCCGTACTTCTTCGAGAAGCTCGCCGACATCACCGAGGGGGATGCCCACCTCCTGGACAAGACCCTCGTCGTTTGCGGATCGCCCATGGGTGATCCGAACCTGCACAACCACAAGCGGTGTCCCCTCTTCCTGGCCGGCGGCGCCAACGGTCGCCTGGCCAAGGGTGGCAATCACATCAAGGCTCCGGACGGGACTCCGATGGCCAACGTCCTCCTCAGCACCATGCACCTCCTCGGTATGGACGACGCCGACTCCCTGGGCGATAGCACCGGGGCTTTCCCTCTCTCGGCGGGGCGGTCGGCCCAACGCTCGAGCCCCGGCCAATGACCAGAATCGCCCCGCTCCTGTTTGCCCTTCTCCTGGCACCAGTCGCGGAGTCGCCTGTAGCCGACGCGGCCGAGCGGGGTGACGTGGACACCGTGCGGGAGCTTCTCCGCGACGGGGCCGACGTGAACGCCGCACAGAGCGACGGGACCAGCGCCCTCCATTGGGGGGCGATCCGAGACGACGTCGCCGTCATCGAGGTCCTCCTCTATGCGGGCGCCAACACCGAGGCCACCACGCGCCTGGGCGGCTACACTCCCCTGCACCTCGCCGCGCGGGAAGGCAACGCCGCAGGCATCGATGCGCTGATCGAGGGAGGCGCGGATCATGGCGCCATGACCACAACCGGCGTCACCGCCCTACACTACGCGGCGCAGTCTGGAAAAGCCGACGCTGTGGAGGCCCTGGTCCGCCGGGGCGCCAAGGTCGACACCCGGACCCGAGCGGATGAGCAGACCCCCCTCATGTGGGCCACGGCTGCCAACCGCTTGGCCGCGATGAGGGTCCTCCTCGAGGCCGACGCGGACCCGACGCTGACCACCACCGTCATCGACTACGCCGAGGTCGCGGAGAAGGATGGGCCGGAGCGGCGCCTGCGATCTCAACTCGCGTCGGTGCGGCGGGATGCAGAGCGCCGTGCCGCGCAGGCGCAGGAAGAAGCGACTGCTGCTGAGACGCCCGAGGTCGCCGAGGAGGAGCCGCCGTCAAAGGAAGAGCAGCCGTCCGAGGAGGACGAGCCCACCGAAAAGGAAGAGGCTTCTGAAGAGCAGCCGTCCGAGGAGGACGAGCCCAGCGAAGAAGAAGAGCCTGCTGACGAGCAGCCGTCCGAGGAGGACGAGCCCAGCGAAGATGAAGAGCCTGCTGACGAGCAGCCGTCCGAGGAGGACGAGCCCGGCGAAGATGAGGAGGAGCCAAGCGAAGAGGCAGCCGCAGAGGCGGAAGGCCCCCCTGAGGAGGAGGCGACTGAAGAGGAGACAGCGGGTGAAGAAGAGCCCGGTGAAGAGGGCTCGGAGGAGGATCCCGATGAAGAGACGTCAGAGTCCGAAGAGTCGGAAGAAGAGGAAGAGGAAGAGCGTCCGCTCGGCTACAACGACCTGGTGGGCCGCGAGGGAGGTTTCGCTGCCATCCACTTCGCGAGCCGGGACGGCCACGTAGCCGCGGCGAAGCTCCTCCTCGAGCACGGAGCGCCCCTGGACCAGCCCACGGCCGGCGACGGTACGACGCCGATGCTCATGGCGACGATCAATGGCAACTTCGACCTCGCCATGCACTTCCTCGACGAGGGCGCCGACCCGAACGCCGTGGCCGAGGACGGAGCGGCCGCCCTTTTCACCGTCCTGAACCGCCGGTGGGGCCCCAAAGCGGCCTATCCCCAGCCTCAGGCGTTCACGCAGCAGCAGACCGATTATCTGGAGCTTCTACGGGCCCTCATCGACGCGGGGGCCGACGTTAACCACCGGACGGGTCGCCACATCTGGTACACCTCCTTCAACTTCGACATGCTCGGCGTGAACTTCGCTGGGGCCACGGCGTTCTGGCGGGCAGCGTACGCTACGGACCTCGACGCCATGCGCCTCCTGGTCGCGGCTGGGGCAGATCCGTCCATCCCGACCCGCAAGGTGCCGTCGCGTCGCTTTCGCCGCGGGGGTGATGACGAGGACAAGTCGGGCCTCGATCCCGTACCCACGGGAGGACCGGCAGTGTACCCCATCCACGCGGCGTCGGGCGTGGGGTACGGTGAGGGCTTTGCCGCCAACTCCCACTCGCATGCGCCTGACAGCTGGCTACCGGCGGTGACGTACCTGGTCGAAGAGCACGGGGCTGACGTGAACGCTCGTGATCTGAACGGTTACTCCCCGCTGCATCACGCCGCTGCCCGTGGCGACAACGAACTCATCGAGTATCTCGTCGCGCAGGGCGCGGACGTCATGGTGGTAAGCCGCCGTGGCGAGACGACGGTAGACATGGCGAACGGGCCACGCCAGCGGGTGCAGCCCTTTCCGGGGACCATCGCTCTGCTGGAAAGCCTGGGTGCCGTGAACAACCACAATTGCCAGAGCTGCGAGTAGCGGTCAGACCGACATCGGGCGGTGGCCCACTCAGTCCTGCGTCCAGGCCGAGTTGTAGGCGCGGTATAGCATCTGCCGGAAGGAGTCGCCGTTGGTGAAGACCAGGCCCTGGGTGTTGGTGGCCACCGCGATCTCGACGTCGTTGGGAAAAACCACCGCCTCGGTCAGGACTCCCTGCCCAGCCCCGTTCGAGATACTTCCGTTCTTGTGGAAGTAGTCTCCCCACGGCTCCATCGACACGAATCGGCTGTCGAATCCACACAGACAGCTTTTCATTGCGGCTCGGTCGTCCTCGGAGACCAGCGACGTCGAGTGCTCGTAGAACGCCAGGATTCGAGCGAGATCCACCGTGCTCATGTAGTAGCCCCCGCCGCCTGCGATGGCCGTCCAGTCCCCGTACGCCGTGCCGTTGTTCCCGGCGGCTTCATCTCCGACTGCGTAATAGAACGTGGCCGTGGAGCGGTCCTCGGGCTCCAGTGATGCGGTGGTGACCCCGATGGCGTCGAACACGTGCTCGTCCATGTAGTCCATGTAGACCGCGTTCGTCGTGGATTCCGATGGAACGACGACGGATGGCGCCCCCGGAAGGCCCGCCCACATCATGGGAATGACGATGCGGAAGAGCGCGAAGTTCGCGTTGCGATAGGTGTAGTCGGTGGACTGGGTGACACCCTCCTCGATGACGCCTCGCAGACAATCGTAGCAGAGCGTGTTGGTGAAGTCGCTGTTGACACTATTCAAGCCCGACCGGTGAGACATGAGGTCGCGAAAGGTCAATTCGTCGACGCCTGGTCCGCGATCCCAACCCGGCGGCAACCAAGGGTCGATCTCGTCGTCGACGTCGAGATTCCGAGCCTCGAGAAGCTGCATTACGGCAATGGCGGTCAGGAGTTTGGTGATGCTGGCCATGTTGATGGGCTTGTTCACCGTCATGGCGACCTGCCCGTCCGCCGCCGACCGGGCGTTCCCGAAGGCCCCCGAGCGGGCCAGGTTCCCGCCCTGATTGATCACATAGGCCCAGCCGACGGGCTGATCGCCCATGCGCTCGACGACCCCTGCTTCGAATGCGTCGACGTCGAAGGTCGGGACGTTGCTGTCGAGTGTGAAAGGGTCGTCCTGACATCCGCTCAACGCAGTCACCGCGAGCGCCAGGCACCAGACTCGACACCGAAACACGAACTCCCTTGGCGTGCGACGGACAGATCTCATGGGCCCCTTCTCGCGGAGTTTGGGCAACCAACGGGCATCTCGCACCGGGCGAGCCTTCTTTCACGATGAAGATCGTCGCAGGCGACGCGCAATAGGTTTCTACCCCCGCCGCAGCCTATACAGGCCGCCACGCCACGTATTCTCGAAGCCCACTCCTCAGCGACACTCCGCTGACGACCTCGAACGGGGCGAGGAGCCGCTCCATCTGCGCGGGCAGGAGTTGGGGGCGTGCGGGCTCGGGCGGACCAACCGGCTCGTCGCGCACCCGGTCCAGCTCCAAGAGCTCTGTTCGGATCGGTCGCGTCGAAACGGCATCCGACGACTCCACGACGGCATACAGCCTCGCGCCTGCCGCGGTCACGTCCACGATCCGCTCGACCACCTCATGTCGCTCCCCATCGTCCAGACGATCGAACAGATCCCAGACCAGCACCACGTCGAACCGTCGACCGGGATCAGGCTCGAGGCCGCCAAGCGCCGCTGTCAGCTCGGTACCCCGAGGAGGGTGAGGGACCAGGGCGGCGAAGCGCACCTGGCGAGCGAAACGGCCCAGAAGTCGTAGCCGCCTACCTTCCGCCGGCCCGAAGTCCAGGACGGTATGACGACCGTCGGCCCTCAACGCCGCGAAGAGGGACGCGAGCCCCGGCGCCGAGCGCTCCTTTCCGTCATCGACCTCGGCTTCCTCGGCCTTCGTCTTGGGCACGGACGATCCGAGTCGGTCGAGCCAACTCATACCGGCTCGGCTACGGTCACTTTGCCGACGACGCCCGAGCCGACGATCCCTTCGATGAATCGTCATCCCCCGACTTCTTCGACGTCGCGCCAGAGGTGTCGACGGCGGAGCTCGCTTTGGCCACGGCGCCTTCCGGTGCGGCCTCGTCCTTACGGGCGGAGCCCTCGGAAACGCCGTTGGCCTTCTTCGACCCGGATGTGTCGCTCTCCTTCTTGACGTCGGGGGTACCCATGTCCACGAGTCCGCGGAAGGTGGCGCCATCCTCGAGTACCACACGCGGCGCTTTGATGTCGCCCCGCACCTTCGCCGTGCCTCGGAGGACGATCTGCTCGCGTGCCTCGAGGTTTCCCTCGACCTGACCCTCGACGGTGATCACCCGCCCGACGATGTCGGCGATGACCCGCCCCTCCGCCCCGACACCGACAGCGTGATCGCCCAGGCTCACGGACCCGTCGACCTCACCTCGTATGAGGAGGTCCTCGCTCCCCGTAACGTCGCCCTTGATGCTGATGGATGGCCCGATGACGGCACCCCGTACGCCTTCGCTACCCGAGCTCCGCGGAGCCTGAGGGGTGGTCGCCGCGACGCCAGTGGTCGTCGCTTGTTCCTCTTCCTTCTTCCACATGTCTCCCCCTGGGTTGGTACCGCCGGCCGGTCGCCGCCTCGGTTTCCTCGATGGGAAACATCTGGTGCAACAAGCTTGCCAACTTTTCTAGCGAGAACGGCCTTCGAGCGACACGGTCCCCGGCCGCCTACGAAGTCGACCGACGGCGGGCCACGAGCCACGCACCGACGAAGACGCACACGCCCACGATCATGAGGACGGCGCCGATCTTCTGGAGTCGCCAGAAGCCGTCGGCATACTGAACTGCCGCGGTAGGCACGTCAGCGAGGGATCGCTGGAAGTCGGGCACCGATCGGAAGCCGATCCAGGCTCGGACGAACACGCCACCACCCATGAGGAAGAACAGGAGGCCGACGGCGTCGAGAATGCGACCGATGCGGGGGACGTTGGTGCCCATGGTCGAGAAAGATAGGCGGCTGATGGCGTGAGCCAAGCGAACGCCTCGACCCATGAACCCTTCTGACACGGGCCGGCGTAGGAAGAGCAAGGAGAAGGAGAACCGATGAACCGATTCTGGAAGCTCGGAGCCCTGGCAGTCTTCACGCTGCCCCTCCACCTCATCGCGGTCCTCGCCGTGACGGGTGTCCCGAAGCCCCCGGCCATCACCGCAGACAACGTAGGGCGCGTCGGTTGGGGCCCGGTTTACGAGAGCGCTGGCGACCTCTGGGAGGCGCGGACCTCGCATGGCTTCGCTGCGTTCATGCCGAGCGGGGGTGGTCTTCTCGTCTGGGGGCGGCACCGGGTGCTCGAACCAAGGCTTTACCACGTGTCCGGGCCTGCAGCCGAGCCCAGCCTACTCCGACCCATCCCACGCAACGTCAGCGGGCTCCATCTTTCGAGCGACCGGGACTACGCCGTCGTCTCCTGGGATCAGGACGGAGACGAGCAGCACCGCCTCTACCGCTGGGACCTGGACGGATCCGAGCCGGTCGCGATCACCCCCTCGCCTGAGCGCGCCTCGTTCGGCGCCTTCGAGCCGCACGGCAAAAGGGTCGCGTATACGAGCACGCGACGGAATGGCCGGGATTTCGACGTCTATCTCGTGGATCCCCGAGACCCGGACTCGGACCGACTCGTCTTCGAGGCACAGGGCATGTGGGCGGTGGTCGGGTGGTCACCGTCGGGGCACCGACTTCTTCTGGCCGAAGTCGTCTCCAACGTCACCAACCGACTCCACCTCCTGGATCTCGCTTCGGGTGGTCTCCTCCCTGTGGGACCCGAAAGCGAGGAGGCGGCGCTTCACTCGTCGCCGCATTGGAGCCCCGACGGCGGCAGCCTGTTCTATGCGAGCAATCGCGGAACAGAGTTCATGAAGCTCCGACGCTACGACCTCGCCAACCAGGAGGAGACGACGCTTCTCGCCGACATCCCCTGGGACGTGAGCTCGATCCAGCTCTCCCACGACGGGTCCTACCTACTCGTGTCCGTCAACGACGACGGACGCACCGTGTACTACACCACCGACCCGGAGGGACGGAAACGAAGGGCGTATTCTCCTTTCGATGCGGGCTCCTTCACCGCCTCACTCCACCCGGACGCGCACCGCATAGCCATAACCCACGTCGACGAAGGCGGAATCAGCAGGGCCTACGTCCACGACCTCGGTGCGGGAACGATGACCCGGTGGGCGGGTCCGGAGGCGGGCAGGGCCGAGGGATCGGGACCGGCCCACGGTGGGGCGGAAACGGCCCGCCTGGTGCGCTATCCGACCTTCGACGACGTCGATGGTGAGCCGCGGCGTATCTCGGCGTTCGTCTACCCCGGTCGCGGCGACGGCCGGCGCCCCGTCGTTGTCGACATCCACGGCGGGCCCGAAGCTCAGGCGCGTCTTCGAACCGGGGAAGGCGCGTTACAGAAAGCAGGCATCACCGTAATCACGCCCAACGTCCGAGGCTCCACCGGCTACGGTAAGACCTTCGCCTCGCTCGACGACCAGTACCTGCGCGAAGACGCTGTGCGTGACATCGGTGCACTCCTCGACTGGATCGGCGAGCAGCCCGACATGGATCCGGGTCGTGTCGCGGTCACCGGTGGATCCTACGGCGGGTACATGGTGCTGGCTTCACTGGTGCACTACAGCCCGCGCCTGGCGTGCGGAATCGACATCGTAGGGGTCAGCAACTTCGTCACATTCCTGGAGAACACCGCCGACTATCGGCGTGATCTGAGACGTGCGGAGTACGGCGACGAACGTATACCCGAGATGCGGGAGTTCCTCGAGTCCATTTCGCCCCTGACCCACGCAGAACGCATCACGTCACCTCTCATGGTGATCCAGGGGGCCAACGACCCGCGTGTGCCAGTGGGTGAGTCGCGACAGCTCGTGGACCGGGTAGGGGCCAACGGCCTGGACGTCGCCTATATGGAAGGCTCCAACGAAGGCCACGGGTTCCGACACCCGTGGAACGCCTTTTACGCGGGCGTCGCCAAGCAGCAGCGGCTTCGGGAGTGCTTGCTGGGAAGCTGAGCGTCCGGGCCCCGAGTTGCGTCCGACCGCAGCGGCGACACATTGAGGTGGGGATCCCCGCGGCGCGGGATCTCCCTCCCTCCACTCACCAGCCGCCGTCCTCCACGAGCAGGGATGATGACATGAGTAGAGGCAAGCCGATCCGTGCCTACGATTACGTGAATCACCCGTACGACACGGTGCGGGACGCACTTCACGACGACGCCAGGGAGATCTTCCTCCAGGCGACCCGATCCGCCGCCTCACGCGCCGGGTCGGTGGCGGCAGGGCTTCGAATAAACGTCGGTGGGCTGGAAGTGGCCACCGACATCGCCATCACGGTGTATCGGGTAGAGGACGTCGACAGCGGGCCCTTGGATGGCCCCGCGACCCTCGTCGAGCTCGAGTGGGAGGCGGCGCAGCGGCCGGGCCTGTTTCCCCTCATGAAGGCCAGTCTCTGGGCGTATGCCCTCACCGGCACCGAGACGCAGCTCGATTTTGACGGGCTCTACCAGCCTCCCCTCGGGCTCGTCGGCGCAGCGGTCGACGCAGCCGTCGGCCACCGGATCGCCGAGGCGTCCGTACATCGCTTCATTACCGATGTCGCCTCACACCTGCGGACATCCCTGGATACGGCCTGACCTCGGCTCACGGGTGCGTGGCGTGGGACCGCTGCCCGCACCCTTTGCTTCCACCAAGAAGAGCCCCCCGCTCAGCCCGACTGCCCCGCATCCCATACCTCACGCAGCAGTTCGTACGGATAGATCCCGGTGGCGTGGCCATCGCTCCACACGAACTGCAGAGCGTACCGACCTACGTAGTGGATGGCCGTAGGATAGATGTCGGCGGGCACATTCTCGGGTCGAAGAGTCCTGACCCCGCTCATCTCGTCGACGCAACCTGCACAGGGACACGCCACCCGAAGGTCCCGAGGCACGTACTCGGCGACCTCGCCGTCCTTCCACTCGATGCGTAGCCGGCTGCCATCCTCCGTGGGACCGATGTGGGCCGGGTCGACCCGAGGCTCCGAGGTCACGTCGTCCCGTCGATTCGAGCCCGAAGCTCGGCAGCCAGAGAACGGAAAGCGTGGCCCCTGTGGCTGCGCGCGTCCTTCTCCGCCGGAGTCATCTCGGCGAAGGTCTTCCCCAGGGCAGGGTCATACATATGCGGATCGTAGCCGAATCCTCCCGAGCCACTCGCATCGTCGACCACGACACCGGGCGCTTCGCCTCGGATGATCAGAGGCGGGGAGCCCTCTTCGAGAAGGGCAGCGACGCACACATACCGAGCCGTCCGATCGCCGGGGGCCACGCCACGCAGACTCTCGACGAGGTGGCGGTTGTTCGCGTCGTCCAGCGCCTGACCTTCGAGGCCGTTCCCGTCCATGCCGGCGTCGGGGGCGAAGCGCTTGGAGCGCACACCAGGAGCACCTTCAAGCACGTCGACCTCGATTCCCGAGTCGTCGGCCACCGTCGTGAGCCCGGACCGGGCCAGGAAGTACCGGGCCTTCGAGAGCGCGTTCTCTTCAAAAGTCGAGTACGGTTCGAGGTCGTCTTCGGCCTCGTCGTAGTCGATTCGAGCGTCATCGAGGCCGAGCACCTCCAAGCCGGGCACTGCGGCCAGGATACGCCGGATCTCTCGCAACTTGCCGGAGCTCCGGGTGGCGACGAGGAGCCTCACGAGCCCGGCCTGGAGAGCGCCTTCGCTTGAGCCGCCAGGAGACTCTCGATGCCGGACATGCCAAGGTCCATGAGTTCATCCAGAGCAGGGCGCGGAAAGGGGTCCCCCTCGGCGGTACCCTGGACCTCTACCAGGCCTCCGCTCTCGGTGGCTACGAGGTTCATATCGACCTGGGCGGACGAATCCTCCCGGTAGTCGAGGTCGAGGCACGAGACGCCGTCGACGATTCCGACGCTTACCGCTGCCACCTTCTCGCGAACGAAGGTGCGCTCGACGTGGCCCTCTTCGAGCATCCAACGGGCGGCGAGCATCAGGGCGACGCAAGCGCCCGTAATGGAGGCGGTGCGCGTCCCACCATCCGCCTGGAGCACGTCGCAGTCCACCGTGATCGTGTGCTGGCCCATGGCCGCCATGTCGGTGACGGAGCGTAAGGACCGGCCAATGAGGCGCTGGATCTCCTGGGTCCGCCCTTTCGGTCCGCTCCGTTCTCGCCGGGTGCGGGTGTGCGTTGCCCGCGGCAGCATGGCATACTCGGCCGTCACCCAGCCGGCGCCACTCCGTTCCCTCCACGCAGGCACGCCCTCGGCGACGCTGGCGGTGCAAAGCACCCGGGTATCGCCCGTGGCGATGAGGCAGGATCCCTCGGCATAGGGGGCAACGGCCGTCTCGATTGAGACGGGTCTCCCCTGGTCGGGCCTGCGCCCGTCGTATCGTTCGGTCATCGGTCGGTCAGTCGCCTGGGGGTTCGGGATTCAGTCTGTCGTGCGGATGCGCCGGATAACGTCGGTGGTGGAATACCCGTCGACGAAATCGATGATCTCCACTCGTCCACCGGCGTCTCGGACGGTCTCACCACCGGCGACCTCGTCGACGGTGTAGTCGCCACCCTTCACGAGAACGTCCGGCAGCAGTCGGGCGATGAGTTCTGCCGGGGTGTCCTCGTCGAACACACAGACGGCGTCGACGCATTCCAGGGCACCGAGGAGAAGGGCCCGATCTTCCTCCCCGTTGATCGGGCGGTCCGACCCCTTCCCGAGTCGGCGGGCGGAGGCGTCACTGTTCACGCCTACGACGAGTGCATCGCCGAGGGACCGTGCCTTCGACAGGTAGACCGCGTGGCCCCGATGCATGATGTCGAAGACCCCGTTGGTGAAGACCACTTCTCCGGCCCGGGGACGACCGAAGCGCTCCACCAGCCGATCGACGCCCAGGAGTTTGCTGCGGGGAGCGCGAGGGGGGCGGCTCATGCCGTCGCCGCGTCTTGGAGAACGAGTCCGAAGCCGCGCTCCGTCAGCTCCCGTGCGACGACGAGCCCCAAAGCCTCGGGCTCGTCCAGCGGGCCCGTGCGGTCCGAGCGCACGAGTCGCCCACCGCCGGGGCTCGCCGCACCGGCCCAGAGTCTGATCCACCGGCCAGACGGTTGGGCGAGGCAGCCGAGGGTGCCCTGATGGTCGATGCCCAGGGCCTCGAGAAGGGCCAGCTCGGCCCGAAGCGCAGTGCGGGTCGGCAGATGGTCCAGAGCCGTGGCTTCTGCGATGGGATGCCGGGCGACGAGGGCGAAGGCCCCCTGTCCGGGCTCCGGGAGCCAAGCCCTCGCATCCAGCGCCTCCACCACCTCGTCCACGAGGCCGGCCTGCCTTGCGTCCAGTGCGCTGGCGATGATGGCGTCCAGAGGCGACGTGCCGTCGTCACCCCCACCGCCGCCTTCCAGAGCGCCACGGCCGTGTCCTGCCAGCACGACGGCTGTGACATCGGGCCGATGCGCCGCCAGCAAGGCGCGTCTCCGCTCGCCCGCCACACCCACCCGCGCCCCGACGGGAAGGTCGTGAAGCGGCACGGCGCGTCCCGCAAGCGTCACGAGAACGTCTCGCGGCTCCTGTCGAGGTAATACGGCGACCGTCGCAAGGGACTCGGCGAGGCTCTCTCGCAGCGCCCCGATGCCGACCAGGGCGAGATCGACAGAGCCGTCACGGACGGCCAGGAGCGGGTCCTTGGAGTCGCCGGCCCCGGGCCCACTCCCCACGAACTCCACGTCCACGCCGGCACCGCCGAGCCTCGTGAGGACATCGGACGTGCGATGGGCGACGTCGGGGTGCGATGCCAGTCTGGCAGTCATGACAAGCGGGCGACCATGGCTTCGATTCCCTCGGCGGTTCCGATCATCGTGAGGCGATCTCCGTTGGCAAGGACCGTCTCACCGTTGGGAACAATGGGCCCTTCCGGCCGCTGCACCAGTGCCACCAGCGTATCCGGCGGGAAATCCAACTCTCGCACGGCCCGGCCTGCCCAGGGCACGGCCTCGTCATCGCTCCCAACCCGGAGCCTGAGGGTTCGTTCTTCGCGCATCAACGTGGCCCGTAGCGCATCGTTGTCGCGCGCCGACTGCCACCTTTCCCCGAAGTCGGGCTCGCCTGCTCGGGTGGCGAGGTGCCCCAGGAGGCGCAGGTGGAGGCCCGGATCATCGTCGGGGCTCACAAGGACGATGATGCCGTGGGCATCTTCAGGACTCTCGAACGCGCTCGAGGCCGGGTCGTCGCCAAAGCGCACCAGGATCGCGGCCGGACGCTCCAGACCTTGCTCCCTCCAGTGGAGCAGCGCCACGCCACCGGCCATGGGTACGAGCCCTTCTTTCCGCGCTCGGTCTATCCCCGCCGAAACACGGTCCACCGGGAGCGACGTAAGCCGTGAGAGGCGCGTGGCGACCTCGGCCGCGAGACCGTCGGGATCGCCGTGGTCGAATGACTCGATGACCGGTGCCCTCGCCATCAGCGCATCGTAGGGATCCTCGTCCCTCAATCCCTTCTCCTTGACGATCTCGCGCAACTCCTCGTCCAACCCCAGGTGCCGCTGCGCACCCAGCCGTGCGAAGGTGTGGAGGATGGCCCCTGCGCGCCGGACCCGGGAGCGGGCGTAGTAGAAGTACCACCCGATCGTGAGCCCTACGAGGCCGAAGGTGAAGAAGATCGCCAGCTGCCCCATCTCCGCGATGAGCCAGAGTGGCGCCAGAAAGCCGAAGACCTGCATGAACGGGTAGAGCGGTGAGCGGTAGCCCGGGTCATACCCTTCGATCTCGCTCTCCCGCATGATGACGACGGCGAGGCTGAGCAGCGAGAAGAGGAGGAGCTGGAAGGCACTTGCGAGCTTGGCGATACCCTCGATGTCGAGGAGGAGAATGGCCGCCGTCATGAAGACGGCTGTGCTCGCGATCCCAAGCGTCGGCGTGTGGAAGCGCCCGAGTTCTTCGAAGCGCTGGGAGACGATGCGGTCCCGGGCCATCGCCAGTGGATAGCGCGATGCCGACAAGATGCCGGCGTTACCGGTCGACGCGAAGGCGGCGATGGCGGCTACGACGATGAGCACGACCCCCGTCCCACTGGGCAGCCAGTCGAAGAACGCCGCGGCGGAGGTGGCCACCGGCGTGAGGTCGGCTCGCAGCTCCTCGGGTGGCAAAACGGCGACCATGATGAAGACGCCGACCGTGTACACCACGGTGGCCGTCCCCAGCGACAGAATCATGCCCAGGGGAATGTTGCGGTCCGGGTCGCGGATCTCCTCGGAGACGCTCGCGACCTTGGTGAGGCCGGCGTACGACACGAAGACAAACCCCACGGTCGAGAAGAAGCCCGTGAGTCCGAAGGAGAAGAAGTCGTCGAATCGTCCCTCCATCGCACCCGTGGATTGCATGGAGGCGACTTCCGAGACGCCTTGGGCCAGGAAGAACGCCAACACCACGAGCAACGCGCCAACGAGCATTCTCTGCAGCCCGCTCGTCTCCTTGGCACCGACGACGTTGAGGAACGCGAACGCCACCGTGAGCCCGACGGCCAGGGGCTTGATCGGGACGTCTACGTAGAGGGCGAGGTAGGCCCCCATACCCACCAGGGCGAAGGCACTCTTGAACACGAGGGCCATCCATGTCCCGAGTCCTCCCACCGTCCCGACCAGAGGCCCCATGCTGCGGTCGAGGAAATAATACGCGCCTCCGGCCCGTGGCATGGCGGTGGCGAGCTCCGCCACGGCGAACATGGCGGGCAAAATGAAGATGGCCGCGACGAGATATGCCAACGACACGGAAGGCCCTGTCTGCGCCGCGGCGAGTCCCGGCAGGAGGAAGAAGCCCGAGCTGAACATGGCTCCGGTGCTGATTGCGTAGACGTCCACGAGCCCGAGCTCCTTACGAAGACGGCTCGGTCCAGGATCGGCAGGCATGTGTACACACTCGACAGAGGGGTGGATACGCGCTCTTACACCCGAACAGCAGCCAAACGTGCCGCCGGCCAGGAGAGCTTAGAGCCCGAACTCCCAGAGGTAGAACAGCAGGTAAGCCGCCAAGAGTATCGCCACCCAAAGGACCATGCTTCCCGACGGCCAGGAGCGCGCCAGCGGGCCCATCTGCCCGTGCGAGCGATCGGCGGCCCCGAGGACGGAACCCACCACGCCCATCACGGAAGCGCGTACGGCGGCGTCCACTCGCGCCACAGCGCCACCGACGGTGCGCACCAGCCAGGGACCGAGCCTGCGGTACAGGACCTCGGCATCGATGTGGACGGCCCTCTTCTCGTCGGGATAGATCCCCGACTTCACAAGGGTGATGAAGCCCAGGGCGCCGAAGACGAGTAGTTGCATCTGGGTAACGACGTGGTACGTGTCGTACGGATGGTAGTCCATCTCGAAGGGCAGCAGCGCGTACAGTTGGCCGGGGAAGACCCCGATGAGCACGCAGAGCACGGCCCCGATGCTCATCGCCACGAGCATGTTCTTTGGCGGCTCCTTCGTTCGGATCCCCGAGTCGTGGGCGAAGAAGGCGAAGTACGGAATCTTGATGCCCGCGTGCTCGAGCACGCCCGCCGACGCAAAGAGCATGAAGAGCCAGACGATGTAGTGATGCTCGTCGACGGCGGCCACCATGATCATCGACTTCGTGACGAAGGCGCTGAAGAGGGGGAAGGCCGAGATCGCGGCAGCCCCGAAGATGCAAAGCGTCGCCGTAATGGGCATGGTCTTGTAGAGACCGCCCAGATCGGTGCCCTTCGTGCGTCCCGTCATGGTCATGACGGCGCCCATGGACATGAAGAGGAGGCCCTTGAAGATGACGTCGGCGAAGGCGTGGGCGACGGCCCCGTTCACGGCCATGGCGGTACCGATGCCGATGCCCGCAACCATGAAGCCGATCTGGTTGATCATGGAATACCCCAAGACCCGCCGCAGATCGTTCTCCAGCACCGCGTAGAAGATGGGGAAGAACGTCATCGCCGTGCCGATGTAGATCAGAGGATCGGCGCCGGCGAAGCTCCTCGCCAGAGCATATACGGCGACCTTCGTCGTGAACGCACTGAGGAATACCGTACCGGTGGGCGTGCTCTCCGGATACGCCTCGGTGATCCAGTTGTGGACCAGCGGAAAGCCGGCCTTGATACCGAACGATAGGAGCAGGATCCACCCAGCGGCCCCCTGGAGGGGGACAGCACCGAACTCGATGGAGCCGGTGCGATGGGCGATCATCAGAGCCGCCGACAGCAGCAGAACGCCCGATACCACGTGGATGATGAGGTACCGGAAACCGGTGGCGTACGAACGCTCCGAGTCCCGGGCCCAGATCAGGAAGACCGACGTGATGGCCAGCAGCTCCCAGAAAACGAAGAGCGTGATGAAATCGCCGGCGAAGACTGCGCCGAGGGCACTCCCCGCGTAGAGCATGGCGGCGACATGCTGCAGTGTCGCCGTGCCGTTGCCGACGACGTCGTCCTCGCCCACGTCCTCCGCCACCGATCCGTCCGGCGCCCCGTCGCCCAGGTGCAGGGCGTATACGAAGCCGAGGAAGGCCGCGATGTGGAAGAGGTAGCCGAAGAGCAGGCTCAGCTTGTCCGCCCGGAAGGGCGTCAGCGTGTAGCCGATGAGCTCGAGCTGGTACAGGAGTTGGGGGCCCGACGCCGCAACGTCCTGCCCCGCGCCCATCCACAAGGAGCCGAGGCCGACAAGTGGTACGCCGAGGACGACGGCTTTCCGGACGGCGCCCTTGGTGAGGGCCACGACCAACGCGCCAACGAAAAACAGGACGAAGGGAGGCAGACTAGTCATGGCCGCCCTCCTCGTCGCCGCGGTACGCTCCCCCGCCCTCGTAATAGTCCTCGGAGCGGATGAGCAACGTCCTCATAGGACGCGCCACCAGCACCAGGAACCAGAACGATATGAAGCCATACACCGGGTAGACGAAGAACCGCATCCGCTCCTCGAGGGGGTGCGGATGGGCGTTCTCGGCCCCCAGCAGCAGGAACTCGGCGAGGAAGAGGACGCCGCAGAGCACGTAGAAGACCTGGAGGAGCCTCTTCACCGTGTCCGGTCGGTCCATCCAACCTTCGGGCGGCTTCACTTCGTGGTGTCCGTCTTGTCCGTGACTCATCCGGCACCTCCCACGACCATGGTCATGAGCTCACGCCACACCTCCGGCCAGATGAAGAGCCCGAGGGTCGCGGCGGCGGTGATACAGATGGCGATGAGAGAAGGCGTGGGCGCCTCGTGGATGCCCTCGGAACGATGGGCATCCTCCGGCGGCGCGAAGAAGAACGCCTTCACGGGGACTTCGAGGAGGTAGTACAGGCCCAGGAGGGTGCTGAGCATGAGCACGGCCAGAAGCCCGTATTGCTCGGCCTCCAGCGTCCCCATGGCCAGGAACCACTTGCTCCACGCACCTCCCGCGGGCGGAAGGCCGATGATGCTCAATGAGCCTACGAAGAAGGCTCCGAACGTAATGGGCATGGTGCGACCGAGCCCGTGCATGCGGCTGATCTTCTTCTCGTGCGCGGCCACCATGATGGCGCCGGCGGCGAAGAAGAGGGTGATCTTGCCGAAGGCGTGCATGGCGATGTGCATGCCCCCGCCGATGATCCCCAACTCGTTGGCCAGAAGCGCCCCTAGAACGATGTAGGAGAGCTGGCTGATGGTCGAGTACGCGAGACGGGCCTTCAGGTTGTCCTTCTTGAAGGCCACCAGGGACGCCAGGATGATGGTCGCACCCGCCGCCCATGCCAGCCACGACGTCGTGGTAAGCGTCGCCAGCAGATCGATGCCGAAAACGTACACGGCGATCTTGAGGACCGTGAAAACGCCCGCCTTCACCACCGCCACGGCGTGGAGAAGCGCGGATACGGGCGTCGGCGCCACCATTGCGGCCGGAAGCCAGCGGTGGAAGGGCATGACCGCCGCCTTGCCCACGCCGTAGACGTAGAGGACCAGAATCGCGCTCAGGACGCCGGTGGACGCGGTCCCGGCGAGAATGCCCCCGGTGCGGAAGTCCACGGTGCCGGCAAGAACCCATGTCCAGATGATGGCGACGAGTTGGAGGCCCACCGACGTGGTGAGCAGGATCCCCAGATAGACCCGCCCCGACTTCTTCGCCTCCTCCGTCTGATGGTGCGTCACCAAAGGCACCGTGCAGAAGGTGAGGAATTCGTAGAAGACGAAAAGCGTGAACAGGTTGGCGCTGAATGCCACGCCCAGTGCGCCGGCGATGGCGATGGCGAAGAAGAAGAAGAAGCGGGTCTGGTTCTCTTCGTGATGCCCCCGCATGTACCCGATGGCGTAGAGCGACGTCACGGGCCAGAGGAAGGACGCCACCAGGGCGAAGACCATGCCCAGGGGCTCGAGCTCGAATGCGAGTTGAACGCCGGGAACCACCTCGAGCATGTCCAGGCGGGGACGCTCCCCTTCCTGCACGCGGTGCAGCAGACCAAGAACGTGCCAGAAGGTGAGTGCCCCGAAGATGAGCGTGGACGCCTCGCGTACGTTCGGCGACTTCCGCAGCAGCAGCACGCCGCCAGCGGCGGCCACGGGCAGAAGCGCCGTCACGAGCAGGAGCATGCCGCCGCTCATGAGCCGCCCCTCAACAGGAGCTCGGCGGCGTCCGTGGCCACCTGAGCCGTCGTGCTGGCGTCGATACCGAACCAGAAGCTGGCGATGACCAGGACCCAGGTGGGAATGAGGAGCGAGAGGGGCGCCTCACGGATCTCGACATCGGAATCCGCCTCCTGGAAGTACGCCACCTCGACGACCTTCCAGATGTAGACCAGCGCCATGAGCGAGCCGATCATCACGAGGCCCGCGACGAGCCAATTGCCTTGCTCCAACGCCGCTTGCACCAGGTACCACTTGCTGATGAAGCCCACCGTGAGCGGCACACCGATGAGGCTGAGGCCACCTCCCACGAAGGCCGCCATCGTCCAAGGCATCTTCTTGCCCAGGCCTGCCATCTTGCTGAGCTGGACCGAGCCCACCCGGTACATGACGCAGCCCATGGCCATGAAGAGGGCACCCTTCATGAGGGCATGGTTGAAGATGTGCAGGAGGCCAGCAGTGACACCGAGAACGGATCCGAAGCTGATGCCGAGCACCATGTAGCCGATCTGCGCCACCGACGAGAAGGCCAGCAGGCGCTTCACGTTGATCTCGTAGATCGCCACCAGCGACATGGCCAGGATTGCCACCAGCGACAGGGGCATCAGCACCATGTTCAGCCGCATCTGCCCGAAGGCGAAGGCGAAGCCGAAGATGGTGAAGAAGAAGCGAAGGAGGAGGTAGACCGAGACCTTGGTGGCAGTCGATGCCATGAACGCCGTCACCGCCGACGGCGCGTACGTGTAGGCGTTGGGCAGCCACAAGTGCAGCGGGAAGAGCGCCAGCTTCAGCGTGATCCCCACCGTGAGGAAGGTGAAGGCCACCGGAATGGTCCGGTTGTCCATCACCGCCGGAAGCCGCTCGGCAAGGTCGGCCATGTTGAGCGTTCCCGTCATGACATACATGAAACCGATGCCGATGACGATGAACGTGGCGCCCACCGAGCCCATGATGAGGTACTGGAAGGTGGCGGTGAGCGCCCGACGGTCTTGACCCAGGGCGATCATCGAGTACGCCGACAGCGACGAGATCTCAAGGAAGACGAAGACGTTGAAGACATCTCCGGTCACCGTAATCCCCAGGAGGCCGGACAGCATGAGCAGGAACGCCGTGTAGAACAGCGGAATCCGGTCTTCGGTGATCTCCTTCTTCACCGACGTCCACGCGTACGGGATCACCACGGCGCCGATGGTGGCCACGGTGACGGCGACGAAGGCGTTGACCAGGTCCAGCCGAAGCTCGATGCCATACGGGGGCGCCCACCCCCCCAAGGCGTAGCTGATGACCCCTTCCGAGCGGACGCGCGTCAGGAGGGCCAACGATGCATACAGCGCCCACCAGCAGCCCGCGAAGGCCGCAGCAAAGGCGGCTCGGGGCCGATTACTGAGCGCCGCCACAGGCGCCAAGATCAGCGGCACGACGACGAGAAGCGCCGGAAGGTGCTCGCTCACAGCGACGGACTCTCGATCTCGTCTTCTTCGATGGTACCGAACGCTTCCTTGATCCTGACCACGAGGCTGAGCCCGAGGCTCAGCGTCGCCACACCGACCACGATGGCCGTGAGCATGAGGACGTGCGGTAGCGGATTCGAATAAAGCACCTGGCCGGCGGCGTCCCCGGCATGATCCCCGGCGTCCATGAGGATGGGGGCCGTGCCGCCCGACACCTTCGCGAAAGAGACGTACATGAGGATCACGGACGTCTGGAAGATGTTCAGCCCGATGAGCTTCTTCACCAGATTGCCCCGGGCGATGAGGGTATAGAAGCCCACCATCATGAGGACGATGACCGCCCAGTAGTTGAAGAGGCCAAGGGCAATCACGAGTCGACCCTCCTACGCCCGGCAAAGGCGTAGAACAGGGCGACCATGACCCCGAAGACGGTGGTCACCACCCCAAGCTCCACACCGATGATGCCGTAGTGCTGGCCGGTGTAGGAGTAGGCCAGGACGCTGTAGTCCATGAACTGGCCTCCGAGGATGATCCCGAGGAAGCCGACACCCAGGTAGATGACCACGCCCATGGCGGCGCAGATGTATGCCGCTTTGGGCGGCAGCACCTGAATCGCGTTCCCCAATCCGAAGATGAGGGCGTAAAGAACGAAGGCGGCGGCGAAGATGACACCGGCCTGGAAGCCGCCCCCCGGCCCGTAGTCGCCATGGAAGTGAACGTAGAGGCCGAAGATCATGATGAACGGGATGAGGATCTTGGCCCCCACCCTGAGGATCACACGGTCATCCACGCTCGCCTCCTTCGCCCGACGGGGTATCGCCCCGGTCCTCCGGGTCCGCCCCTCCCCCCGGGTCCACACCTCCCCCCTCCGGTCCTCCCCCGCCGCCCTCGGTCTCGGCTTTGAACTGGGCGGCGAGCTCCTCGCGCGTCGTGCCCGGGCGCACCGTGATCCATTCACCGTCGTGATGGATTCGCTGGGGCAGAGGCCCGCGGGCCAGAAGCAGGAGCACGCCGACGACGGCGGTGAATACCACCGCGGTCTCACCCATGGTGTCGTAGCTCCTGTACGAGGCCAGTACCGACGTCACGACGTTCGGAACGTGGGTCTCGTCGTAGGAATCCTCGAGATAGTACGGAGCGACGTGCTGGTTCGCCGGGTTGTCCGCGGCCCCGAAGGGGGGCATCTGCGATGTCCCATAGATGAGGACTCCACCGGTGATGAGCACTACGATGAGTGGCAGGATCGGGGTGTGCTGAGGCTTGTGCTCTTTGTCGCCTACCAGGGCGAGGGTGCCGAGGAGGAGTACGGTGGAGATACCCGCGCCGACGGCTGCCTCGGTAAAGGCCACGTCGACCGCATCCATGACGACGAACAGCCCGGCTGATACGAGGCTGTAGATCCCCGCCAGCATGACGGCTGCGAAGAGGTTGCGCGTCCTGATCACCGCGATACCGGTGATGGCGAGCAGTATGAGGAGCACGATGTCGACGAACTCGACCGGCGTCATACGCCACCCTCCCCGTCATTGCTCCACGGCTCCACGCCACCGGCGATTCCCGCTCGCGCCAGTGCATGGCATGCGATGGGGCTGGTGAAGAGAAGGAAGCCGTAGATGAGAACGATCCGGATCAGCACGAACCAGTAGCCGCTCTCGCCGTGCATGATTCCGGCGATGGTCTGCAGGGCCATTCCCAGGAGGAGCAGCCCGGCTCCCATAGTGTCGGTCATGCCCGCTGCATGCAGGCGCGTATAGACGTCGGGCATGCGCAGGATGCCGACTGTGCCGACCAGCATGAAGAAGAGCCCGCCCGCGATGGCGACCCAGCTCAGCACGTCGAGAGCCGTCTCCATCACTCGGGCTCCCTCTGAAGTCGGCGAGTGAGCCCCAGGTCTCCGAACTCGAAGAACTTCAGGACGGCGATGGTGCCGATGAAGTTGATGAGAGCGTAGACCAGAGCGAGGTCGAGGAACTCGGGGCGTCCAGTGAGGAAGCCCAGAACGGCGATGAGGAGCACCGTCTTGGTTCCGAAGATGTTCACCGCCATGACGCGGTCGTAGACCGTGGGGCCGAGGAGAGCCCGGATGAGGGCGATCGTCATGGACACGAGAATGCCGATGGTGGCGACGAAGAACATTCCGACTACCTGGCGTTGGGGCCGGCGCGGCCCCGTTCGACCCAGGTGCACATCACGTCCATCTGCTGCTCTTCGTCGGTCTCCAGGTCAGCCGCTCTCAAGGCGTGGATCTGAAACTCGTTGCCCTCGACACCCGTGGTGATGGTGCCGGGGGTCAGCGTGATCGAGTTGGCGTAGACCGCTCGGCCCAGGTCCGTGTGCTGCGAACCGTGGAAGAGCACCATGCGCGGGCTGATGGGAAGCTTGGGGTCCAGAATGATCATCGCCACCTGGAAGTTGGCGATGAAGATCTCCTTCAACAGCCACGGCACATAGCCGAAGAGACGCCAAACGACGTGGTACGGGACGCCCTCGTGGTCGACGACATCCATGCGTAGGGACAGGTAGACGACCAGAATGCAGGACCCAACGCCGAAACTCAGGATCAGCGGCGTGTAGTGGCCCGAGAGAGCCAGCCAAAATCCGAAGAGTGCTGTGCCCAGTCCGAAGGCTCGGAGCACGCGTTCTCCCGCTTGGAAATTGTCTGTTGGAATGGGAGGATGGCGGGTCCTCCCTGGTTCGGCGAGGCCGAATCTACCAATTCGATTGTGCCCCGTCCACAATCTCCTGGACCAGGAGTTCTATGGCCCTCAGGCGGCCTTCTTCTTCAGGCGATCCTTCGGGAAACTCGCCCCGAGCGGTCACACTGCTCGACTCCCACAGAATGACGTTCTCCACCAGATCGACGATCTGGACGCTCACTGAGATATTGACCTGACGCTGGAGGACCTCGGCCGGCTGTCCTGCCGCGCCCGCCCTGTAGTTGGGGGCCACAACGTCGTAGCGATTGATGGAGCCTCGCACCACTGCATCCGCGATCTCCTCACCGGCCGTCCGGATGCCGAGGGCACTCGGCAGATTCCTGAGCAACTGGTCGTAGAGCTCGGCGGACAGCTCGAAGCGTGCCGTCTCGTTGTCGAAGGGCTGGATGGAGACCGTTCGAATGTGCGGCGGGGGGAAGGAGCCCGCGCGGAAGGAGTAGTTGCAGCCGGTCAGGGCCACCAACCCGGCAAGGACCAACGCCCAGGCGGCGAGACGGTTCCGGCCCATGCCACGTGGGCACGTGCTGCACCTCACGGGCGCCCGCTGCAAAACAGGGTGCGGCGAACGGTGTGGAGCGAGGGGCTTGGACATGGCTGAATGTACCCCACGAGCCCTCCAGTGATCTAGAAGGGTGGCGAAGCCACCTACCTCGGATCCCAGATGGCCGAGTCGAAGGGCTCGGCGCCCTGCACCGAACGGCGCTCGATAATGAGCTCGCGGAAGTCGACGAGGTTCCTGTAGACGGCCGATTCGGGGTAGCGT
This sequence comes from Gemmatimonadota bacterium, assembly GCA_013002885.1. Lineage (GTDB taxonomy): Bacteria > Gemmatimonadota > Gemmatimonadetes > Longimicrobiales > Gaopeijiaceae > UBA2589. The sequence goes on from JABDLS010000133.1 coordinate 35,732, forward strand.
CCATCGCCAGAGGGCTCGAGCCGGACCCACTCGACCACCGAGCCGCTCTCGAGCACCTCCAGCGAGCGCACTTCGCCCTCGGCAACCTCGAAGTGAAGCTCGCCCCTGCTCTCGCGGGCGTATCGCAGGCGTTGGGCACCGTCCTCGAGTTCTTCGCCCGCGATGAGGCGCGTCCCCTCCACAGGGCGGAAGACGCCCAGCGTCGCCCACATCATGTCCGTGGGCGGCAAGACGTCGTCGGGGGCGCCGGGAGGCAATCGGAGCTCGTCGTCCACCAGAGCGGCGGAAATCACGCTCTCCCCGTTCTCCAGGAAGAGATCCAGGCGGGCTCGGTACGGCGGCTCGATACGGGCTACGCCGACGCCTGCGAGCCTCGAGCCGGACTCGTTGAGCCTCCACGCGAAGTCGATTCGTGTTGGCCCGTCTAGACGTGTACTCCGCTCCAGGCCGTCCGCGACCGCGTCGACTCCGGCGACCGGCCCTACCACGGCCACTCGCTGCGGACCACACCCCCAGAGGACCGCGACGACGGCAAGGAGCAAGGAAAGGCGGCGGTTGGGATGACTCAAGAGTCGTTCCTGACGTGGAGGGGGCTGACGGTTCGAGCATCGGTGCGGGCACCGACACCCAGGCCACGCATGGCGTGTCGGCGACTAGTGAAGCAACCGTCGTGCCAGCCCTACCCCTTCCAGCAGGCGCCAGTTCGCCTCTACTTTCGTTCGTGTCCGAATCCAAGCCTGTCTACATCGCCTCCGACGCCCACCTCGGCGCCTCGCCGCCGGGCCACCGCCGAGCGTTTCTCCGTTGGCTGGTCCATGCAGCCGACTCCGGCAGCGCGATCGTCCTGAACGGCGATCTGTTCGACTTCTGGTTCGAGTATCGGTGGGGCATCACCCGTGGGCACGACGAGGTGCTCTCCATCCTCGGCGACATCGTACGATCGGGCGTGCCTGTGACCCTCGTCGGTGGGAACCACGACTGGTGGGGTGGACGGTACCTCAGAGACGCGGTCGGCGTAGAGTTCTTGAAGCGCCCGGTTCGGCGAACCATCGCGGGGCATCGGACCTTCCTCGCCCACGGGGACGGGCTCGGCGCCGGAGACCACTCGTACCGCATCATGTCCCAGATCCTCCGCTCGCCCCTCACCCAGTTCGCCTTCGAGCTCCTACCGATCGCGCTCGGTGACCGAATTGCCGGACAGGTCTCGAGCACCGAGGACCGATGGGACCACTGGGGCGACGGCCAGAAAGCCCGGAGCGCCGCCCTGGAGGCCTTCGCCGTGAACCTCCTGGAGAACGAACCGGAACTCGACCTCGTGCTCCTGGGTCACACCCACCTGCCGATGCTGCGTGAGGTGGGATCAGGCAAATGGTACGTCAATTCGGGGGATTGGGTGTCTCATCAGAGCTACGTTGTCCTGGAGGAGGGTGAAGCGCCGCGCCTCCTGGACTGGCGGGATCGCCCATGAACGTGCCCTTGGTCGTGTGGGCCGTTGCCGCCCTGACCGTCGTGAGCGCGCTGGTGCCCCCCTCCGTATCGGGCCAGGACGAACCGCCGGCCGTGATGAGGATCGCGCCCGAGCCTCCACAGCCCCTCGACATCTCGCCGGGTGGCGCCTTCTGGAGGGCCCTCGTCTTCCCCGGTTGGGGACACGCCGCCATCGACTCCCACGGGCGCGGAGGCTTCTACTTCGCCGCGCAGACGGCGACGATCTACACGCTCCTCCGAACACGCATCCGTCTCGGGGAGGCGCAGGATCGGGTGCGCTTCCGGGAGGCGATCCTCCTCGACAGGCTGGCCGCGGAAGGGGTGACGGATTTCAACACGATACAGGGCAGGCTCAATGGGGACGCCCCCCTCTCCGACCTCCGCAACCTGCTGGACGCGCGAAAGGAGCAGCAGGAAGACATGGTGGCCCTGGGGATCTTCTTCCTCTTCATCGGGGCCGCGGACGCGTACGTCTCGGCGCATCTCGCCCGATTCCCCGAGCCGCTGGACATCGGAACGGGTGTGGGGCCCACTGGCCCTACCGTGGAGTTGGCGCTCCGCCTCCCCCTCCCTCGCTGAGCCCATTCTGGCGGTGGCGGGAGCGTGTGGGAATCGAACCCACCCACCCGGGTTTTAGCCGGGCTGCACGGTTTTGAAGACCGCCGGAGACACCAGTCCCCCTCCGCCCCCTGCGAGGCTACCGCGGGCCGGACGATAGAAGAGCCTGTCCCCACAGCCAAGACGTAGCCTTCGAATCGCTTCGTCGGCGGCCACCCGCTTGGCACCATGGCGGGTTGCGCAATCGCGCCCTGGCGGGTGCCGTTCCGCCGGATCAGTCGAAGAGTGACCCTTGGTGGAACAGCCCGATCTGGAGCGGCGCGCCGGCCGGAAAGTTCCTACCACGCAAAGGGATACGCACGCCCACCTCGAGCATCGTCTCGGGTGTGAATCCGTAGATGGCCGTTGGGGCTACATAGAGGATCTCCCGACGGTCATCGGGGCCGAGTTGGATCCCCTGGATGACGCCCGCACGTCCGAAGATGCCGTCGAGGACGACCTTTCCACCCAGCCCTCCCACCCAACCCGTGCCTCCGAACTCGGCGAGGAAGGTGACTTCGTCGCCAGGCTCCCGTGTCGTCTCCTCGTTCAGCGTACGCCACCGATAGCCGAGCCACACGACAGAGTACAGCGGCAGCGGCCAAAGGGAGATCCCGGACTCCAGCCACGTCTCATAGTCCCACTGACCCTCACCCACCGGAATCACCTCGGCATCGATGGTGAGGTCGGCCACGGGAACCTTGGCCGTGAAACGCGCAGACACCGGGATGCTGCCACCCCGAAGCTGGAATAGGGTGTACCGGGCCGACAGACGGATGTCGCCGACCCCCTTGCTGTTGCGGTCTCCCGCGGCGTCGTCGAAGGACAGATCGAAGTACGGCGCCTGCACCCAGAGGTCGAGGCGGTCGGTCACCCCGATGAGCGCATCTAGAAACAGGGCGTTGGAGCGACTTTCGGCGTCCACCGCGAGGAAGTCGCGCTTGTCGCCGTTGGACCGAAACTGCTGGGCCGTTTGATGATTGAAGAACGACGCTTTGACCCAGTAGTTGCCCTGCCCGACCGGCCACTGGCCGTGGAGGGGGGACGAGGCCATGGCGACGACTGCGACCGCCAACAGGCAAACCGCGACAAATCGTCGGTTGAAGAGCGTCATCCGGCCTCGAAAACGCCGGCGGAGGGCTGGAAGTGCCTCCAGGCGAACCAGAAGAGCGTGTAGGCATCCGCTCTTGGTGTGAGGCGCGATCCTGCGAGAGGTCCGTCGATGGCGTCGCCTCCAAATGTCCAGGTGGAGCCCGTCTCGTCGTCGATCCAAACGCCTGCGTCCGGATCCGCTGCGAAGGTAAGAGTCTGACCATCGACGCGCGCGTCGAACGCCAGAGCGGCCATGCCATCGCCTTCCTCGAAGAAGACGGCCGTCGGAACCCCGCCGACGGTCTCGTTGAGAGCCACCACCGAACCCAGTTCGGCGAGCTCGAGAAAGGGGTACCCTTTACCGTTCTTGCCGACACGGATGGCGAGCACCCGCTCCTTGATGTGCCGGGTCCGGTCCACGGACATGGGAAAGAGGAGCTCATTGCTCGTGAGGTCATCGTAACTCCCATAGGGATACAGCTGGTAGTTCCGACCCCGTTGGAGATCGCCGGAAACCACCCGTGTGTCCGGATGGAGGGCCTTCCAGCGCGCCCAGCTCATCTCCTGCACCGCCCTGAGCTCCAGGGACCGGTCCTGGAACGTTTCGCAGGACCCCTCGACGCTGAGCTGGGGCCCATACACCGCCTCCGAGTCACGGTCGTACATGACGAGGTTGTTGGCGAAGAGGAGCCCGGAGACGCCGAGATCCAGACGCCCGAAGCCCTCCAGCTCGGGATCGAAGCCCAGGCCCGACCCGGTGAGCGGGCAGAACGTCAGGGAGATCCACGTGTCGCCGATGCGGTCGTTCACGATCTCGTGCCACCAGAAGATGTTGTGCGGGTACGCCCGCGCCTCTCCCTCCACGACGACACCGAGTACACGGTCGCTTTCACGTAGGTAATCCACGGTGGGATCGTCCGGCGCCACCATGGGCGGCTCGTTCAGCGCCGGAATCGCATTGGGGGCCAGACTCGAGATGAGGAGATCGCTGTCCAGGTCGCAAAGAGGCGCACCCCCGACCCCGGTGGGTGGCGTGTCCTGACATGCCGCCAGCAGTGCGATCATCGCGCTGCCCAACGCGATCCGTCCCAAGCGTCCGTGCTCTCGAATCGTCCGACCCTTCATGCCCGGTCCTCCGTGATGGATGGTCCTCCGCGGTCCAAACCCCTGGCCGGACGCGGCGTGTTCCCGACGGCTAGCCGGCCTCCCTTCTGCTGCGCCGCTCCTCCTGCCACGATCGAGCGACGTCGTTCAGGTCGGCAACCAGGCTTCGGCGTAGTTCCTGGACCCGGTCGAGGGCATCGGAGCGTCGCCGGGCCCTCAGGAAGATCCGGGCATCTTCCAGGACCCGACTCCCGCGATCCCTCCACGAGATCGCCGCGAGGCCCGCCAGGGGCAGGAGGAGGCTGGCCGCAGCCGCAGTCTTCCACGACATCACCATGCCCACGGTGACCCCGATGAGACCGAGCCAGAGGGGGAACAGGAGGAACGCCAGTGACAGCTTGTACGTGGCCACCTGGTCGTGTTTGGGACGAAATCGCGGCACTAGAGTACGGGTGAGGTAGTACGGAATGGCCCAGAACACGGCACCGACGACAGCCACGGGGAAGACGAGGACAAGCATGGTGAGCTGGATCACCGCGTACTGGATGACCGATGAAGTCCGGAACCGCGACGGCAGGTCACCATCACGGACGCCCAGGAGCTTGATGAGTCCCAGATAGCGATCCACGTCCTTTCGGAGCCGCTCCAACCGGTCGGAATCCACCTGCCGAAGCCATCGAAGCCCCTCGGCAAATCGCTGCAGACGGGGCAGGCGCGTGGCCATGGCCTCGCGCTCCCTGGCCTTGGCCAGGCCCTGGTCACGGGCCCAGAGGCGCTCTGCCACATCGACGAGTTCCTGGTCCCGCGGGTGTTCGAAGTTGAGGGTCAGCTCTTCGAGCCGCCGTCGGATTTCGTCGGTCAACGCCCGTGCGGCCTCCCGGGGGTCCCGTTCATACAACTCCCGAAACGGCACCACATCGAGAGGGGGCCCGAACGCGGCCATTGCTCTGCCCCGGAAGAGGTGCTTTCGGGCGTACGTGAGTCCCACCGGTTGGATGCGGAGGCCGAGAGCCCACTCGGCCCGCTCCTCGGCCATGAGCGCGATGCGAGCGGCGCCTGTGCGGATCCGTGTCATGGCCGGCTCGGAGTGGCTCTGGCCCTCGGGGTAGATCTGGACCGCCTCGCCGGCATGCAGGGCACCGATGGCCGCGTCGAAAGTGCGCTCGTTGAGGTGCATGAGCTCCGGATCGTCCTGCCGGCGGTAGACCGGTAGACCCCCCAGACCCTTGAGCACCGTCCCGACGAAGAGCTGCTCGAAGAGCGGCGCCTTGGCCAGCGGCCGGGTGGTGCGTCCCCCCGTGTGGAAGATGACGAGGGGGTCGATGAGGGCGTTGGGATGATTCGCCGTCACGAGGACCGGACCCGAAACGAGCTCGGGTCCGGTCCGTTCGACGTCGTAGAAGATGGCCACGGCCCAACCGACGATCTTGGTGATGACGGCGGGCAGCATGGAGTCTCCCGTATCAGGTGATGGGCGGCTCCGTATCGATCGGGTCCAGCCCGAGCTCACGCAAGAGCTCGTTGAGGCGAGCCACATCCTGCGCGATGATGAGCTGCATCTGATCGAGCTCCTCCTGCAGCTGCCCCGAGAGGTACTCGAATGCCTCGTACGACTGGTCCGTCGGCCGATTCTCGGCTCCCTCCACCAGGTTGAGGAGCGCGGCGATCTTGTTGTTGAGCTTGATGGGATAGTTCAGCGGATCCTGGTTCGACTGGTTCTGGACCTGGTAGATCTCGCCCTCGACCTCGTCGAGACGCGTTCCCACCGTGCCCGCCAGAGCCTCGACCCGGGCATCGTCGGTCTCCTCGAGACGGTCGCTCATCTGATCTTCGATGGACCGAATGCGAAGCACGGCTTCATTGGCCTCGGTCACGCGGTCACGAATCTCGCGAGCGAGCTCGAACCGAGCTTGTAGATCGGCCATCGTCACCCCGAGCTCGGCTGCCCGCGGGTTCATCTGGATGTCGAAGTCCCGCGTCTGGGATTGGCCGTCCACGGTCATGCGAACCTGATACCGCCCAGGCAACACTTCCGGCCCCACCGGACCCGCCGCCCAGAAGATGCGACCCTCGAAGTCAGTCCAACCCTCCAGCCGCTGATTCCAGCGGATGGTGTGGGCGCCGGCCGTGAGTGAAGGCGTCGGCGAGCCCCCGAAGAAGCCAAATCCCCCGCCCTGCTCTTCTTCCTCTTCTTCTTCCTCGCTGGCCTCGGCCTCGAAGGTGCGGAGAACGGTGCCGGTCCTGTCGAGGAAATCGAAGCGCACCGACTCGGCATCGTCGGCAAGGTAGTACTGGACATTCACGGCGTTGTCGAAGTCCCGTACGGGATCCGTTGGATCGAAGAGCCAGAAGTCCGCCGTCGTCACCTCGGGCGTGAGTTGACGCAGAGGCCCGATGTCCCTCATGACCCAGAAGGACCTGCCATGGGTTCCGATGACCAGGTCGTCGTCCTCGACCACCAGGTCCGAGACCTGGGTGATCGGCAGATTCCGCTGGAGGGTCTGCCACGAGCCCCCGTCGTCCCACGAGACATACACACGGTGCTCGGAAGCCGCGTACAGCAGCCCAGGACGCGTGGGATCCTCACGGACCGCGCGCACGAAGTCGTCTTCTGGAATGCCGCCGACGATCTTGGTCCACGTCTCACCGTAGTCCTCGGTCTTCCAGATGTACGGACTCCGATCGTTGTCGACGAGGTAGCGGATGCCCGACACGTAGGCTTTCCCAGGGGTGTTCGGCGACGCCTCGATGGTGTTGATCCGGACGAAGTCGGGCGCGTCAGGAGGCGTGACGTTCTCCCACGTCGGCGATGCGGCGCGCGCGTTCCGCGTGAGGTGAACATACCCGTCGTCGGAGCCTGCCCAGATCACCTGAGGATCGTGAGGTGACGGGGCGATGGCGAAGACCGTCGCGTAGGTCTCGACGCCGGTCTGGTCGCGGGTGATGGGCCCGCCCGATGCTCCCACGGTGGAGGGATCGTTGCGTGTGAGGTCCGGGCTGATCTGGATCCAGCTCTGACCCTCGTTCAGCGTCTTCCACACCTTCTGGGTTCCCGTGTAGAGGACACTCGTGTCGTGCTTGTCGAAGACGATGGGGAACGTCCATTGGACGCGCTCCCGGAGATCCTCCGCCGACTGGCCCATGGGATTCTCGGGCCAGACCTGGATGGGCCGGCTCAGACCCGTGTCGTGATCGTACCACGACAGCGAACCGCCGTAGCAGCCGGCATAGAAGGTGTTCGGATCGTCCGGATTCGAGGCGATATAGCCGCTTTCACACCCGCCCACGGAATAGAAGTACGGCGACGCCGCAGAGAGGTGGCCCCACCCACCCGAAGGCACGCACGCCGTGGAATTGTCCTGCTGAGCGCCGCAGATGTGATACGGCTCGTGCTCCGTGGTGGTGACCCTGTAGAACTGAGCCGTCGCGTACTCCTGATCGGTCCAGGTCTGCCCCCCGTTGAAGGAGACGTTTCCGCCGCCGTCGTTGGAGTTGATCATTCGTTCCGGATCCGACGGAGCGATCCATAGATCGTGGTTGTCTCCGTGGGGAACGGAGATCGTCTGGGGAAAGGTCTCGCCGCCATCCTCCGACCGATAGAAGCCGGTGTTCAGGACATAGACGACGTCTTCGTCCTGGGGGTCGGCGTAGATTCGAGTGTAATAGAACGCCCTCTGCCTGAGCTTACGCTCGTCGTTGACGTACTCCCACGTGTCACCGCCATCGTCGGAGCGGTAGACCCCACCCTCGGGCTCGTGCTCGACGATGATCCAGACGCGACTCGAGTTCGCACCGGAAACCGCGACTCCCATCTTTCCGATGGGCGAGGCCGGGTCGAGGTCCAGAGTCGCCGTGATGTCGCTCCAGGTGTCGCCCCCGTCGGTGGACTTCCAGAGCCCCGAATCCGGACCTCCCGAGCTCATGCCCCAACTCTTCCGCCACGCCTCCCAGATGGTGGCGTAGAGAACGTCGGGGTCGTTCGGGTCGACCACCAGGTCGGTGGCGCCGGCCTTGTCGCTCTTGAAGAGGGTGAGTTCCCAACTCGCGCCCCCGTCGGTGGTCTTGTAGACGCCCCGCTCGGGGTTGTCGGCGGAGTGCTGCCCGAAGGCCGCCACCCACACCGTCTCGCAATCCTCGGGGTGAACTCGGACCCGGGCGATGTTCTGGGATTCGGCGAGGCCAAGGTGCTCCCATGTCTCGCCCGCGTCCGTCGACTTGTAGACGCCGTCGCCCTGCATGATGTTGCCGCGGAGCTGCGTCTCACCGGTCCCGATGTAGACGATATCCGGGTCGGCCTCGCAAACTGCGACCGCGCCCACGGACGCGCTCCCGATCTGCCCGTCGGTGACGGGACTCCAGCTGTTCCCGCCGTCGGTGGTCTTCCAGAGGCCGCCACCCGTAGCGCCGAAGTAGTACTCGAGCGGTCGGCTGTCACTGCCCGCTACTCCCGTAGATCGTCCGCCGCGGGCGATGCCCGCGTTGGACCAGTCCAACATGTCGTAGTAGGACTCGTCGTATTGCTGCCCGTCCGTCTGACCAGGAACACCCAGCCAGACGAATGAGAGCGCGAGGAGCGAGACGATGGTGTGCCGAGCGGCGTTGAGCATGACGTTCATGGGGTTCGGTCGTGAAAGCGGCGAGCTAGAACGGACGGACGCCGGGGAGGGGGTACGTAACGCCCGTGCAACAAGGTACGGGGGTCGCGGAGAAGCGAAAGCGGGCAGGCCATCGCTGTAGGTCGTGGCGGCCTGGATTCAGCGCCCGAGGACGAATCCGACGATCGTCGAGATCATCGACGAACTGACGATGGCAGGCGTCGGGTTGTCCGGGGGCAAGCCGTCGCCCTGCTGACCTCCTCCGAGGCCGAAGGCGGCCATGGCCGCGAAGACGACGATGCCCGTGAGGCCGACACCGAGAGCCACCGACTTTCCGGTGGAGAACTCCCGAAGCTCCACTCCAGCCCGTTGTTCCGGAGCCAGGCGGAGGGTGTCGAACTGGATGATCTCGCGGAACGCCCCGAACTCGCGACGGCTTTGAGTGGCGAGAACCAAGGTGTCGCCGGCCTCGATGAGCTGGCCCTCGATGGACTGAGTCCTCGTGGGCGCGTTGGGGTTGTCCAGCGCGGTGCGCACGGGAATGTGGACCCGCACGATGGACCCCGGCATGGGATCGGCGACCGGCGTATAGGTGTGGCATGCGGTCATCCAGCCGGAAAGAGCGAGGATGAAAACGGCCCAGGCAGGCCTGCGCAACGTACGGCGCATCCCGATCAAAACACCACCTCCACGACGTCGGTCAGGGGGCGGTTGAATTGGTAGACGTAGCGCCACGGAAGCCCCGGAAAGATCAGCCCGGAGCTATTGACCACATTGCGGCTGTCCACATCGATCTGGACCCTGACGTCCGCGGTGTCCCCCGGCATCGTCTCGATCTGGAGGAAGAACTGCCGCGAAGCCGCGATGTCGACGATCGTGTCGATGGGCAGCGTCTGCATGACCGAATCGGCCCCGGACAGCCGGACTTCGGTAATGTCGGTCTCCCTGTTCACTCCGGCGACAAAGACCTGCGAATAGATGGCGAGGACGGTGGTACCAGCCGATCCGGTGAGTTGGACCGAGATGGTCTCAGGGGTGGGATCTTCGAAGATCGAGCACCCCGTCGACGCGAAGGCGGCCGCAAGGACCGCCGAAAAGAGCTTGGTTCTGTTCATGATTGAAAAGCTAACAACACCCCTGAAAAAGGCGAGGCGCATCCGCACTTAGTACGGATGCGCCTGCCTTTCCTTTCAGTCCTGCGACGAATCGCAGTCTGCGCTACACCTCAGGCATCAGCCTCCTGTGTTCGCGCAGGTGTTTCCATCGAGGAAGTTGTTCGCACGGCACTCGATTATCGTGATCGGCAGCATCGTGCCCGGTGCGGTCACGGCTGTCGATCCCGGCTGCCAACGATTGGCCGGCCCTGATCCTGCGTCCGTCGGAGTCAGACCCCAACGGTACATGTCCTGGAGCCGGAGCCCCTGGAGGAGCGTGTTGACCCTGCGGTGGTGCTGCAGGATGGCGACGTCGTTTGCCGCGACACCGTCCGATGCGAAATCGTAGCCTGCATCGGAGTCATCGATGTCCCGCAGTGCGTTGATGGCGGCCTCGAAGCCGCTGCCTGCTCCGCCACCGTTGGTGGCAAGCTCGTGCTCTGCGACGATGAGGTTCATCAGACGCGCTGACGCCACAGTGAGGGGTACGAAGGACGTACCCGCGTCGAGGTGACTACCACCGCGGAACTGTGCCAATGCGTCGATCAGGGCGAGGTCGTCCGTTCCCGTGATCGGATCCATCAGCGCGATGCCATCGACGTTCTCCGAGGCATCGACCGTGACCAGCGAAAGGTCGAACTGATTCTCCTTGCGGTCACTGATGTTTCCGCAAAGATCGCAACCCGACGATGCCGACGAGTAGTTCAGGTTGAACTTGTAGTCCGCTGCCGCACCCGCCGCCGTCAGGACTTCGTTGGCGTACGGGAGGGCGTCGGCGAACGCGAGAGCGCCGCCCGCGGAGTTACGAGCCGACATGATCTCTTCCGACATCTCGGCCCGTGCGAGAAGAGCCGTCGCGTCGAGCGCGAGGTCATCTTCAGCGAGGGCTTCAAAATCGGTCTTCGCTCTCGCGAGCGATGTGATGGCGAGATCCATGACAGCGTCCATCGACGCAACCGGAGTTGCACCGAATTCTTCTGAACCGATGGTGGCGTTGCCTGTGCTCACGGCAGGACCGTCGGTCATCTTGTACGAGAACGTCATGTCCTGCTGCGACTCGGCGACGACCATGAGGATCAAGCCACGGAACATGTATGCCCGTGCCCGATCCAGGACGAAAGCGTCCACACCGGGGTTCTCCGCAACGTGACCCTCGAGGATCTCGACGGCATTTTGCGCCATCCAGACTCCCCGACCGAGTGTCGGGAACGCCGAGTCCAAGAACTCGTTGTTCGGGTCGGCCACGGCACCCTCGTCGAGGGAGCCCCATGCGTCTCGGGACCCGATCCACTGCAGGTTGTCGCTGGCGACCTCCGGACCTTCCCAGAGATCGGCGACCGCCTCGCTCACCAACTGGAGCGAGCCGTTGGCGACGCCGTTGGCGGCCGCCTCCTGGCGAATGGATGCCTCAACAAGGCTGTTCGGGTTGTCCACGTCGAGCAAGTTGCAGCCCGACAGGACGACCATGGCAGCGAATGCCGCCATCGGAGCTTTGATTCGATTCATCATTATCAAATCTCCTCAGAACGTGATTCGAGTCGAGAGCGTAAACCGACGTGGGATCGGGATCGACCACCCTTCCGTGTTGTTCAGGAAGTTGCAGTTCAGACCACCGTTGCATCGGCCGATGACGTTCGTCTCGGGATCCATTCCCGTGTAGTCACCGAACACCCACATGTGGAGGTTGCGCGCGCCCAGGTTGAGCGTGGCCGTCGACAGTCCCCATCCCTCGACGATGTCGGAGGGAATACGGTACGTGAGCGACGCCTCTCGGAAGCGGATGAGGCTGGAGTCGTAGACTCCGTTCATGCCGCTCATGGGTGACAGACCTTCAATCTCGTTGGCCCAGTCGACCGCGGCATCGAGACGCTGCTGCGCCGTCGAGCTCGGATCGCCCATGATGGAGCCTAGCTCGGCAGCCCGAGGCGTGTTACGGCCGATGACCGCGTTCGCCCGGCGGAACATGCCGGAGAGGTCCTGGTTCTGGACGCCCTGCTTGTACTCGAACAGCGTGTTGAACTCGAAGTTCGTCGCGAAGGACATGTTGAAGCCGAAGGAACCCGCGAAATCCGGGGTCGGCTTGCCCAGGTAGCTGAGCAGCAGGCCTTCACCACAGTTGTTCGAAGAGTACTGCCCCTCGATGGGCGTACCGAAGTCGGAGTTGGCCGGAGCCAGCGGCTTGAAGTCGCTGGGGCTACGCGGCGTGGCGAAATACGCCAGCGCGTCGGCTTCCGTCGGCACGGTGCAGGTGCCGTCGAGGTTGAGCGGAATCGCAACGTCGGCCGTGGTGGAGCCAAAGAACGCTCCGGGCGTGTAGCCTTCCACGAGGAAATTGCGGTAACGCGGGTACGAGCCACCGGTCTTGAGCGGCGGAGCGCCACCCAGGCTGGTGATCTCTTCACTGAGCCACGCAGTGTTGGCGAAGACATTCATAGAGAAGCCTTCCTGCTGGATCGCCGTACCACGGAGGCTCACTTCGAAGCCCTGTCCGACCAGCTCCCCGATGTTGACGAGCTGCTCGGCCACGAAGCCACCGGTGACCGAGAACTGGCGCGACACGAGCGCATCGGAGACCGTCCGGTCCCAATACGTCACGTCTACGGACCAGCGGTCGTTGAACAGACCGACCTCGGCTCCCAGCTCCCACTCCGTCGACACCTCAGGCTGCAGGGCGTCGTTTCCGAGGTTCGCCGGCTCGACGCCAGGACCTGCCTCGGACGGTGCGGGGGCATACGTGGTGAACTTGGCGAACGCATCCGGCTGGAGGCCGGACTGACCGATGGCGGCACGGACACGGAAGGTCGAGAAAGTCTCGTTCTCCCAGCCAAGCCCCTGACTCGGGACGATGGACGCCGAAGCCTTCGGATAGAAGGCCGTCGAGAAGTCCTCACCGAACGCAGAGTTGGCGTCCCAGCGACCACCGACGGTCAGGAAGACCCAGTCGTTGATGCCCACCTGGTCCTGCAGGTATCCACCGAGCTGCGTTACACGCGTCCAGGTCTCGAAGGATCCCTCGTTGGCGAGTGCCGACAGGGTTTCGAGGCCCGGGCCCGGGAACACCGAACCCGAACCACCCGCTTCCTGGTTCTGGCGCAGGAAGCCCTGACCACCGAACAGGAGGGTGTTCTCGATGTTCTCACCGAACATGGTGATCAGCGAGCCCTTGACGTCGGCCGTGATCTCGCGGCTCCGGTACTCTTCGACCGAACGGCTACCGTCCGGCGTGGAGCCGGAGAAGCCGTCGATGTTCCACGCGTACGGACGGAACGCAACCGCGTCGTCCGACGTGAAGTCGATCCCGAACGTTCCGTCGAGACGGAATGTCTGCGTGGGGGTGAAGCCGATGTTCGCGCTCCCGGCGAAGTGCTGGGAGTTGACGAAGTTCTGCTGGTACATGTTCTCGCGCGTCGTGGCGAACGCCGGGTTGCCGTAGTAGTTGGAACCCTCGCCCGTCTCCGACTGCGGAGTGGCACGACGCAGCTGCGTCATCAGGATGGAGCTGAACACGCCGTAGATGTTGTTTCCGTTGTCAGGCGTGTGGTGCTCCATGTCCGAGTACAGCGTGCTGACGCCGATGCGCACCTTGTCGCTCGGCACTACGGTGAAGTTCGACGTGAACGTGGCACGACGGTTCGTGTCCGTCTCTACGTCGAGGCCCTCCACCAGCGGGAAGTTCTGCTGCGGGTTGTACGGACCGTCCTCGTCCGCGAGGCGAGCCGACACGAAGTACTGGAACGCGTCGGAGCCACCGTTCACGGAAGCCGAGTACGTCTGACCGAAGCCGGTAGACAGCATCTCGGGGATCAGCTCCTGCTCGAAGGGCTCGAACGGCCCCGGCGAGATACCGAAACGCTGCTGCATGCGGCCCTGGATCTCGGCGATGGTCGCCGCGTCCGTGGCGTCTGTGCAGTCTACGGCCTCACAGTCCCGGCCGATGTAGTCGGCGACGGGGAGCATGCGGTTCGTGGGAACCGAGATGGCGGACCAGTCGGCCTGGGCCGAGAAGCGCGGCGCGCCTGCGCGACCACGCTTGGTGAAGATCTGGATCACGCCGTTGGAGGCCTCGGTGCCGTACAGAGTGGCAGCCGCGGCGCCCTTCAGGATCTCGACGCGCTCGATCGCCGCTGGGTCGATGTCGTCGAGACGGCTCGGGTTACCCTGGCCGTTGTTTGCGTCGATAGCCTGCCGGTTCACCCGGATGCCGTCGACGTAGATGATGGGCTCGTTGAGCTGCGAAAGGCTCGAAGAACCACGGATCCGGATGCGGGCACCCTCGCCGGTGTACCCGGACGACGGCAGCATCTGAACGCCCGCCTCACGGGCGGCGATCATCTCGGAGAAGTTGTTCACCGGTGCGTTCTCGACCGTGGAAGCGTCGAGCGTCGCGATGGTGTTGCCCAGCTTCCGCTTCTCCGTGGCGACACCCGCACCGGTCACGACGACTTCGTCGAGGGTGATGGCGGTCTGTTGGAGAGCGAAATCGGCGACCACGGACTGACCTGCTGCGACCGTGACCGTCTGTGAACCTGAGCGATACCCGACGATCTCGGCGACGAGCGTATGCTCGCCTGCCGGAACGTTGAGTAGGAGAAAGCGGCCTGCGGCGTTTGTCAGGGCACCGATACCGGTACCGCCGATGTACACCTGGACCGCCTCCAGCGGACGCTGCGAAGCAGCATCCCTCACCGTACCGACCAACGTGCCCGTAGTTTGGGCAACGATGGGGGCCGGTGACCATCCGAGCATGAGCGCGAGAGCCATGACAAGCCCTCCGCGTAGCATACCGGATGTGAGACGTTCTGACGTAAAAGACGTCATGTCCGTCCTCCCAGCTTGGGGTTGGACTTTAGCGAACCACCCTTTATGTGCTGCGCGGGGCAACGCCCCGAAAGGGTGCATGAGAATGCACCTGCCGCGAGACGAGGGGGGCAGGCGCATACGGCCTGCGTCTCGCGACGTGGATGGAGCGGCTGTCATTGCGCTCCGCTACCATCCGGTCCTGCAAAGTACAGTTGATCCCGGAAGGGCACAACGGGCCCTCTGTCCTTGTCCCACGGGGATCTTCGTGGGGTTTTCAGCCCTCGACCCTGGCGACACACTCGATCTCCACGTCGCAGTACTTCGGAAGCGCGGCGGCCTGCAC
>JABDLS010000012.1 GCA_013002885.1 Gemmatimonadota bacterium
ACACCGCCATGATCGCCATCTCACCGGCCATCATCAGAAGGAGGATGAATCCGAGAAACTGCAGCCCCAGCAAAATCAGGATGGCTGCCACTCCACCGAAGGAAGCGAGCAGCCAGAAGGCCGCCCGAACCATCGAGTCGGTGCGAAACACCTGGATCGCCGCAACGACGCTCCCCGAGCCGAAGGCCCAGAAGAGGACGTCCGGAAGCCAGGGACCGCTCACAGAAGGGAGATCCCGGCGACGAACACGTCGACGAGGGCCAGGGGGATCAGGACCGTCCATCCGAACACCACGAACCGTTCGAGGCGAACTCGGGCGAGAAGGTGACGGCCGGCGACGAGCACGGCGAGAAGCACGCCGGTCTTCCCCGTCATCCATATCCAGCCGGGAAGCCACGGGCCCAGCCAGCCGCCCAGGAATGCCGCCGCTCCCATGGCGGCCAGAGCGACGAGCAGGGACGCCTGCCCCGATTGCCACAGCAGACGTGGCAGGCCGGAAACCTCGGCGAGGGTTCCCAGCGCGAGGTCCTCGGCGTCGGAGAGGTTCAGAGGTCCCCAGAAAGCGACGCCCAGCGCCCCTACCAGATAGATGGGTAGTCCCAGTGGTTGCCTCAGCACGTTCCACATGCCCGTCTGCGACCGGACGACGTCGCCCACCGCGAGCGACTCCGCGGGGAGAGCCGTGCCGATCAAAACGAGGAAGAACGGGATCTCGACGGAGAGGGCGACGGCGATGAACCGGTACGCTCCGACCAACGGGAACGGTGAGTTCGCCGACCATCCGTGGAGGAACACCGCGATGGTCACCAGCGCCGTTGCCGCTCCGAAGAGGACCAGGCCGGCGGGGATATCCGCCACGTCCAGGCCGGGGCCCGCGGGAATCACGACGAGGGCCGAGGCCGCCAGGGCCGTGAGCAGGGCCGGCGCCAGAGCCCACCCCTCGGCGTCGGGCCGCTCGGTCGTCGTTCGCTGCGAGAGCAGGGTCAGCGCGGCCTCCCGAACCGGATCGCCAAATGCAGCGCGCCACCGTACGGCCACCCCGCTCACGGCGTCGCTCACCGCGCGGTCCAAGACCGCGACGACGTAGCCCCCCACCAGCAGCACGCCCGCCACGGCGGCGAGGCTGATGGCGGCGTGCGTCCAGGGGTTCACAACTGAACCATCGGCCCGAGGTCGAGGCTGACGATGGTCGTGAGGGCGTCGCCCCACTCCATACCTTCGATCAGACCGGTCACTATGGAGAGGTCGTCGCGGGACGTGAGAGTGGGGGAGCCAATCGGACCACGTGGCCCCTCCACGCCGAGCCCCGGTGTGGTCCGGGCGCCCTCCGCCCGACGCGCCAGCTCGACGGACTGGATCGCCTCGTCGATTCGCTGCTTCCAGCGGGCGGCCGCATCACCCTCTTCGCGCCCGATGGGCTCGAAGCCGAGGGCTTGGTAGGTGGGGTCGTGAGCTCGCAGGTCTCGGAGCACCCCACTCGCCCTCGCGTTGGGGCCCCTCAACTCTTCGGCCAGGGCGCGTGAAACCACGCCCACGCCCTTCGTCGACCAGCTCAGCACACCGGTGGTCGGGACGAGTCGCCGGAGACGGAGAATCGTCGGGGCGGAGTCCGGCGAAAGGGTCGTCGCCATGCGCGCAACGCGCCGTCCGAGGGCCTGGAGGCCGTGAAAGTGGAGCGCGCCGGCGAATCCGAGGACGTGGTGGCGCGCTCGCGCCAGCTCCAGTTCGGCGATGCACACGGATTCGGCGGCCACTCGCTGGAGCACAGGGTCGTGGAGGTCTGAACGGATTCCGGCGCGCGGCGGCCGGTGAATCCGCACCTCCTGGACGATGTCGCCCTGGAGCTTCACCGTCATCTCGAATCCCGCAGGGAGATGGGGGAAGAAGGGGCCGACGCGAAGGTCGAGCACGTCCAGCTCCAGCCCGTCCCGGTCGCCCGAGCGCTGGGGCAGTGGGCGCCCATAGGGCACGCCCCCGGTCATCCCCTTACCGCCCTGGCCGTAAGGGCCCACGCCCCGCCAGGGATTCGGCTCTTCGTTCGGGAGCACGTCGGGCTCCGATGGACGCTCTCCGTGGATCAGCCGTTCGTGCGTCGCCAGCACGTGATCCACGGGGTCGTCGGGAGCGCGGACGATTCCGATCTCGGGGAAGAGGCGCGTGATGCGGTCGATGCTTGCCGATCCTGGGGCCCAGACGGTCGCGCGGGGATGGGACATCTGATCGTGGACCCTGGCGGCGGGACGCAGCAGTCTGCTCGTCGGCGCTCCCATAGCGAGCATGACATTCGCGGAGCGGGGCGTCGACACGAGTCGAATCCGGGGGTCGAGCTTCAGGCGCACGAGCTCATGATCGAGGCCACCGCCCGCAACGACGAAGACCGGGACCGGCCCATCAAGGGCCAGGCGGGCCAACGTCTCCCTCAGGCCCATTCTAGCGCCCGCTCTCGCCACGCATAGAGGATGCCAAGGAGCAGGATGGCGATGAACATCACCATCTCGGCGAGTGCGACGGCCCCTTCCTCGACGAACACGACGGCCCAGGGATACATGAAAACCATCTCCATGTCGAAGGCGAGGAAGAGAAGTGCCATCGTGTAATAGCGCACGTGGTAACGGCTCCACGCGTGCGTCGAGGGAGCGTGGCCTCCCAGGAACGGAACCCGCCGCGGAGCCGTTCCCCGGTCGTAGCGGAGGTTACCTTCGAGCCACCGGGCGACGCCCACCGCACCCAGCGCGCCGAGGAAGACCGCCAGCGCGGCACCGAGCGCTGCCACCGGGTCAGTCCTCCTCGACGTAGTCCTCGGGGTCTTCGTCGAAGGCCTCCTTGCAGTCCTGGCTGCAGAAGTAGTAGGTGACCCCTTCGTGTTCCGCCGAGGCCACCGCGTCTTCCGAGTCGATCTCCATCCCGCAGACGGGATCCTGGACCTGCGCCATCAACCACCTCCTGGCTTCGGGAACGGGGCGCCTGGCGGCCGCGGGAGGGCGCGCCGCCGGGCGCGGGTGCCCACCATTAGAAGGGGGGTGCTCTGAAGGCAAGGTGAAGGATTGATGAAGTGTGCTTCACCTCAGCCGTTCTCCGCTCCGGGGGCTTGCTGGTGGGGCCTTCGTCCTCGCTACGACGGTCCCTCTGATGACGATCGCCGCGAGCCCGAGCAGCCGGAACGGCAGCCGAGGGGAGACGGTGTAGAGAAGGGAACCCACGACCGGACCCGCGACTCGCCCGAGTCCGCCCCACGAGCGCGCTTCCGGCGGCAGATGATCGGCGACCAGGGCGTTCGCAGCCGTCAGCATGGCCGCGGCTTCGGCTCCTGCTGTCAATCGAGCCGAGTAGCTGAAGATCAGTAGAATGCACTCAAGTCTTCTCGACTTGACGTCATGTCACTATCGTCGCATATCTGATCAACTGTTCAGATATCTGACTCAGGAGCAATTATTGAGCTTCACATGTGACGTGACGGCTGTCGACTCGGTGACGGTACGATCCGTCATGGATGCGCGGGCCACCGACGAGGAGATTACGTACGTAGGCGATCTCTTTCAGATTCTTGCGAGCCCGACTCGCCTCCGAATCGTGGAAGCGCTCGTGGGTCGTGAGTTGTGTGTCTGTGATCTCGCGGCGGTTACCGGGGTGAGTGAGTCGGCCGTCAGCCATCACCTCCGACAGATGAGGCAGATGCGGATCGTCGCATTTCGTAAGGACGGTCGGATGGCCTACTACCGTCTCGACGACGCCCATATCGAACATCTCTTCGACACGGGACTGGAGCATGTCCGTGAGTAGCGCCACCACTTCCGCGGCTACCGAGCCACGGGAAGCCAGGGACGTGGTACTGACAGTCCCCGAGATGGACTGTGCGGGCTGCGCTCAGCGGATCCAGGATCGCCTTCGAACGGTGGAGGGCGTGGCCGACGCCGCTGGTCAGCCGGTCAGCCGGCGCCTCAAGGTCCAGTACGACCCCGGCGTGGTGACGGTTGATCGGATCCGCGAGGAGGTCGGTCGGCTGGGGTATGCCGCCCGGGAGGACCAGCTTGGTGGAGAAGAACTGGGGGCTCCCTCCATCTGGAGAGGACCAGCCGCCGTCCGCACGTGGGTGTCTGGAGCGTTCATGGCGACGGCTCTCATCGCGCGTGCGGTCGGGGACAGTGCGGTCTTGATCGAGCTCCCCGTCGAAGATCTTCGCCTCGCCGGCCTTCTGTTCATCGCGGCGGCGGCCGTAGGTGGGTGGAACTTCTTCCCCAAGGGAATCCGGTCGGCCCGTGCCCTTTCGCTGGACATGAACTTCCTCATGACCATCGCGATATTAGGGGCCGTCGGCATCGGGGAGTACCTGGAGGCCGGCGCCATCGCCTTCCTCTTCTCTCTCGCCGAACTGCTGGAGCGATTCTCCGTGGACCGGGTCCGGCGCTCCATCGAGACCCTTGTCGATCTGTCGCCGGAAATGGCCACCGTCCTCGTGGGTAGCGAGGAAGTGCGCCGATACGTTGACGATGTGGTGCCCGGCGACGAGGTGGTGGTGCGCCCCGGCGAGCGGATTCCCGTGGACGGGGTCGTGGAGCGGGGAGGCTCGGGTGTGAACCAGGCCCCGGTCACCGGCGAGTCCATGCCCGTGGACAAGGTGGTCGGCGACGAGGTGTTCGCCGGCACCGTGAATGGGGAGGGCCACCTCCGCGTTCGGGTGACGCGAGGCGCGACGGACACGACCCTGGCCCGGATGATCCACCTCGTCGAAGAGGCCGAGGGCCGGCGGACGAAAAGCGAGCGGTTCGTGGAACGGTTCGCACGGTGGTACACACCGGTCGTCACGGTCGCTGCCGTGTTCGTCGCCTTCGGCCCTCCGCTCATGTTCGGAAGCGACTTCGGCGAATGGTTCGTTCGAGGCCTCACGCTTCTGGTCATCGCGTGTCCGTGCGCTCTCGTGATTTCCACTCCGGTGGCCGTCGTCAGCGGGATCACGGCCGCGGCACGGAACGGCGTCCTCATAAAAGGGGGGCTCCACCTGGAATCCATGGGTGATATCCGTGTCGTGGCGTTCGACAAGACGGGCACGCTGACCCGGGGTCACCCGGAGGTGGTCGAGGTTGTGCCGGCGCCGGACTCGGATGCCGATCGCGCGGCGATTCTGGGGTGGGCCGCCAGGCTGGAGGCCCGTTCAGAGCATCCCCTCGCCCGCGCCATCGTCCGAGCGAACGGGGAAGAGATGGGCTCGGGTGGGGAGATCGTCCCGGGCTCAGAAGACCGGGAGGCCTCCGCCACGACCGTGGCGGCCGCTGCAGACGCCAGCGACGCCAATGACTTCGAGTCCCTCCGCGGCATGGGCGTTCGCGGCCGGATCGGCGGCGAGGTCTGGCAGATCGGTCGTCCGGAGCTGTTTGCCGATACCGGAGGATTGGACACAGACATCGACCGGCTGCGAGAGGACGGCCGAACCGTCGTCCTCGTCGGGCCGAAGCGAAGCCCGGTGGGTTTGCTTGCACTCTCCGACCAACCACGGCCAGGCGCAGCGGATGCGGTCGCGCGACTCCGGAAGGCCGGCGTCGAGCACGTCGTGATGCTCACGGGAGACGATGCCCGGACCGCCGCGAGCGTCGGGCGTGGCGTCGGAATCGACGAGATCCGGGCGGGCCTCATGCCAGAAGAGAAGGTCCGCGCCGTCGAGGAGCTCGAGAGGCGCTACGGCCCGGTGGCCATGGTCGGGGACGGTGTCAACGATGGCCCGGCCCTCGCGGCGGCCTCGGTTGGCATCGCCATGGGGGCAGCTGGAAGCGACACGGCCCTGGAGACGGCGGACATCGCCCTTCTCGGCGACGACCTGGCGAAGCTCGCGTACCTCTACACCCTCTCTCGGCGAGGACGCGGCGTCATCCGTCAGAACATCACCGCGGCCATCGTCCTCAAGGGCGGCTTGGCCATCGGAGTGCCCTTGGGGTGGGTGAGTCTCATCGTCGCCGTGATCGTTGGTGACATGGGTGCGTCGCTGGCCGTGACCGGTAACTCACTCAGATTGGCGCGCGTGCGACCGTAGGTCCGGGTGGGTCGGACGTGGCCGCCTCCCCCACCGCGCACCGATCACATGGGAGAAGTGCGAACCAGTACGGCCGTGACCAGTAGGACCAGCTGAGCGACGACCAACTCCACCGTGGCCGACCGTCGCATGGCGACCGAGCCCGCTTCGGTATCCAACCTGGAGGTGAGGACCCGGTTGTTGCGGGCTCCGATGGCCAGGACGACTCCGACAAGGGCCAGCTTGCCGAGTAGCAGCCGGCCGTAGCCCGTAGACACGAGCCCCTGGAGCCCGCCGACGTGGAGCCAGCTGGCGTACCCTCCTGATACGACGAGAACCGCGACGGCGGCGATGGCGACGGACGAGAAGGGCGGCACGAGATCGGCGAGGCCTCCCTCGTCAGCGCCTCCCAGTCGGCTCATGTACAGCACCGTCGCGAGGCCTCCGATCCAGGCCCCGGCGGCCACGACGTGAAGCCAGTCGGCGATCAAGGCGATCGTGCGACCGTCCTCCACACCGGAGGCGTGGCCCGTGAAGGCGGGGAAGGCAGCCAGTGCCAACGCGGCAACCGAGGCGATGGACCACCCGATCAGGGAGCCCCGGCGGGCGAGGACCATGGCGATCAGTAGGACGACGGTACCGGCGAGACCTACCTTCCAGGTCGTGCCCCACGAAGTGGAAAGGAGAAGTCCCGCGTCTTCGGCCCAAGGGACGAACGGATCGCGGAAGTCACGCAGCTGACGGCCGAAGAACGAGAGCATACCCACCGCCGTCAGCGCTGCCCCGACGGCACCGACCTTCGCCGCCCGGCGCCGACGGGCGTAGCCGAGAGCCCAGGTCCCGTCCTGGATCTCCGGAGCATCGCGACGGGCGCGCGGGAGAATGAACCATCTCGCCGTGATCGCGCCGAGGCCGAGCACGAGACCCCCGAACAGGGTCCAGCCGGTAAACAGGTCCACAGTCTGAATCACGGACCCGCCGAAGTCAGTCGAGCTGAGACGGGACTGCGCCTAGCGTGCCGCCACGGAAAACTGGAAGGAATCCCGCACGACGTGCCCGTCTTGGCCCATCCCGCGCCAGGACACGGTGTACGTCCCCGGAGGAAGCGT
>JABDLS010000030.1 GCA_013002885.1 Gemmatimonadota bacterium
TCTCGAAGTCGAGATCCGACCCCTCCGTGTCGACCCCTACGCCCACCGTGGTGCCTTCCGGCACTTCCTCATCGAGGAGTAGCATGGCCAGCGGGTCCTGGAGATGGCGCTGGATGGCACGCTTCAGGGGTCGCGCACCGTAGACCGGATCGAAGCCCGCCTCAGCCAGGAAGCCCTTGGCCCCGTCGCTCACGTCCAGCGTAACGCCCGCCTCGACCGCCAGGGCCTGCACACGGCCGAGCTGGATGTCGACGATCTCTCGAAGCTGCTCCTGGTCGAGGGACCGGAAGACCACCAGATCGTCCACCCGGTTCAGGAACTCGGGTCGGAAGTGGTGGTGGAGCTGTCCACGGACCCGCTCCTCAACCTCTCCCCAACGCCCCTCGGAGCCGGCCTCCAGGATTTCCTGGCTGCCGATGTTCGACGTCATGAGGATGACGACGTTGCGGAAGTCCACCGTACGACCCTGTGCATCGGTGAGCCGACCGTCGTCGAGGATCTGGAGCAGGACGTTGAAGACCTCCGGGTGCGCCTTTTCGATCTCGTCGAAGAGAACCACGGCGTGGGGTCGACGGCGTACAGCCTCCGTCAACTGGCCGCCCTCGTCGTACCCGACGTAGCCTGGAGGGGCGCCGATGAGCCGCGCCACGGCGTGCTTCTCCATGTACTCCGACATATCGATGCGGACCAAGGCCCGCTCGTCGTCGAAGATGAACTCGGCAAGGGCCTTCGCCGTCTCCGTCTTCCCGACACCCGTAGGCCCGAGGAAGATGAAGGAACCGACGGGCCGGTTCGGGTCCTGCAGCCCGGCTCGGGAGCGACGAACGGCGTTGGACACAGCGGTGATGGCCTCGTCCTGACCGATGACCCGCTGCCCCAGGTGATCCTCGAGGTGGGTCAGCCGCTGGCGCTCCGACTCCAGAAGCCGGCTCACCGGGATGCCCGTCCACTCGCCTACCACCGCCGCGATGTCGTCGGCTTCCACCTCTTCCTTGAGGAACTTCTTGTCCTTCTGAAGTTCGTCCAGACGGTCGGCCAGGACGCCGATCTCTTCTTCGGCCTTTGGGACCTCGCCGTAGTTGATCTCGGCGGCGCGGCTCAGTTCACCCGTGCGCGTCGCACGGTCCGCCTCCAACCTCAGTTCCTCGACCTTGGTACGAAGCGCCTGGATCTGCTCGATGACGTCCTTCTCTGCCTGCCAACGAGCCTTCATCCCCTGGCTCTCTTCGCGGAGCTCGGCCAGTTCCGCCTCGATGACTTCGCGTCGATCTGAAGCGGCCCGGTCCGACTCCTTCGCCAGTGCCTGCCGCTCGATCTCGAGCTGCACGATGCGACGCTCCACCTCGTCGATCTCCTGCGGCAGCGAGTCGATCTCGATGCGGAGACGGCTACCGGCCTCGTCGATCAGGTCGATGGCTTTGTCGGGCAGAAAGCGGCCGCCGATGTACCGGTCGGAGAGCTTGGCGGCGGCGATCACGGCGTCGTCGGTGATCCGGACGCCGTGGTGAACCTCGTAGCGCTCCTTCAGGCCACGCAGGATGGCCACCGCGTCTTCCACCGAAGGAGGAGCCACGTAGACCGGCTGGAAGCGGCGCTCCAGCGCCGGGTCCTTCTCTACATGCTTCCGGTACTCGTCGAGGGTGGTGGCGCCCACCGTGCGAAGCTCACCGCGGGCCAGCGCCGGCTTGAGCATGTTGCCCGCGTCCACCGCGCCCTCGGCCGCCCCGGCGCCGACGATCGTGTGCATCTCGTCGATGAAGATCACGTAGCGACCGTCGGCCTCGGTGATCTCCTTCAGGACGGCCTTCATACGCTCCTCGAACTCACCGCGATACTTGGCACCCGCCAGCATGGCGCTGATGTCGAGTTGGAGCAGCTTCTTGTCGGCCAGTGACGTAGGGATGTCACCTTCCACCATCCGCTGGGCCAGCCCCTCGACGATGGCCGTCTTTCCCACACCTGGCTCACCGATCAGCACCGGATTGTTCTTCGTTCGCCGTGCCAGGACCTTGATGACGCGCCGGATCTCCTCGTCTCGACCGATGACCGGATCCAGTTTGCCCTGACGGGCCAGGTCGGTGAGGTCGCGTGAGTAGCGTTCCAGGGCCCGGTAGCTGTCCTCCGGCGTCTGATCCGTCACACGGTGCGAACCACGCAGCGCCTCCGTGGCGACCCGGACCTCGGAGAGTGTCGCGCCGGCATCGCGCAGAATCCGCCCCGCGTCGTTCTTCTCGCCGGTGAGCCCCATGAGGAGGTGCTCCGTCGAGACGAAGTCGTCTCCGAGCTCCTTGGCCACGTCCTGAGCCCCGTCCAGGGCTTTTCGGAGATCCCGGGACAGGTTCGCGTCTGCCCCACCCTCCACGTTGGCCATCCGGTCGAGGGCCTCGAGGACACGCGAGCGGACCAGGTCGACCGGCACCTCCAGCTTCTGGAGTATGGGCACGACAATGCCCTCCTCCTGGTTCAGGAGGGCGTGAAGAAGGTGGACCCCGTGGATCTCCGGGTTTCCACGATTCCGAGCGTCGGAGGCCGCTTTCTGGAGGGCTTCCGCCGCTTTGACGGTGAGTTTGTCGGCACTGAGCATATTCTGGCGTGTTGGTTCGGTGGATCGCCGGGAAGGGCTGCCACTAAGGCAGGCCTTTCATGTTCGTACTTGTATAAGAGACAAGTTCCGGGCCATCATGTCGCTGATCATGAACTTGGAATCGATTCGTAGTCGGAAGGTCGTCGATTGGACGATCGCGTACCGCGCGTTCTCGCCGGGTGCGACCGTTCCGCTGGGAAGTATCGGCCTCTCGGCAAGGTTGACCTTTGCCTACTGATCGACTCGAGGCTGCGTTGGGGACCGCCTACACGGTTCACGAGAGAATCGGGGAGGGCGGAACTGCCACGGTCTGGCGGGCCACAGACACGCGCCACAACCGCACGGTGGCCATCAAGGTCCTCAAGGCCGACGTGGCCGCGTCCCTCGGCGTCGATCGTTTCCTCCGGGAGATCGAAACGATCGCGAGCCTCCAGCACCCTCACGTCCTCCCCCTGTTCGACTCGGGTGCGTCCGGCGGGGTCGTGTACTACGTGACGCCACTCGTCGATGGCCCGTCGCTGAAGGAACGAATCGAGGCTGAGGGCCCGCTCGCCATCGACGAGGTCCTGTCACTGTCGGAACAGATTGGAGCGGCGCTTAGCTACGCCCACCAGCAGGGTGTCGTGCACCGTGACATCAAGCCCGCCAACGTACTCCTTTCCAGCGGCCGAGCCGTGCTCGCGGACTTCGGCATCGCCACCGCGTTGTCGGAGGCAGGGGGAGAACGGCTGACGGCAACTGGCGTCTCCATCGGGACACCCGAATACATGAGTCCGGAGCAGATCGAGAGCTCTTCGATCGATCCCAGATCGGACCTGTACTCGCTTGCTTGCGTGACCTTCGAGATGCTCACGGGGGAGCCACCTCTGACGGGCCGGACAGCGCAAAGCATCTTCGCTCGCCGGTTGACGGAGACTCCCCCTTCAGCGCGGGTGAGACGGGAGACCGTACCGGAGGCGGTAGACGTGGCGTTGACGCAGGCGATGAGCCGACACCCTGTGGACCGCCAGGCATCGGTCGAGGCATTCATCACGGCCCTCAAGGGTGCCTCGCCCCACGGGAGCGGGCGGCCCTTCTGGCCCCGAGTGGCCAGCGTGGTGGCAGCCCTCGGGGTGGTGGCGGCGGCGACGTACGTGATCCCTCGATTCGACATCAACCGGCAGGCATCTGATGAGCCTGAAGCCGCGCCAGTCGTCGAAGGTACCCTTGCCGGATTCGCGGGAGACGCCGACGCGATCCCTTTAGCCGTGTATCCCATCGAGAACCTCATGGGGGACGCCGGCATGCAGAACGTCGTCGACGCATTGCACGTCGACGTGATCACCGAATTGCAGGGGATCCGTGCCCTCGCCGTGAAGAACCGCCCCAGCACGCTCGCCGCGGCGGCGAACTCTCCGGACGTCGTCGAGTTCGCGCGCACCCTGGATGCGCGCCTCGTTGTCACGGCGTCGGTCTTTCGCTTTGGCGACACGGTCACCTTTCAGGCTCAGATCGTCGACGGAGCCACCGGGAACATCATCAAACCGGTCGAGCTGCCCGGGACGATGGACGACATCATGGCTTGGAAAGCCCGCTTCGCGCAGGCGGTCGCGGACAGCGCCGGGGTCGAGGTTTCCGAGGAAGAGCGTGACCGCATCGCCTCGTTCCCACACGTCTCCCGGGAGGCGTACGAGCGGTACGCGCGCGCCGTCTCGACGGATCCGGTCTCACCAGACGTCATCCGTGACAACATCGCAGACCTCGAAGCCGCGATCGCTTTCCAGCCCGACTTCTCGGACGCCTGGTCGGTCCTGGGAGCCATGCACATCCTCTCGTCCCACTACGGAATGGCCCCACCACCCGAGACCATCCCGCTGGCCCTGGCCGCGGCCGATTCCGCGGTCGCGCACGACTCCGAAAGCGCTCGGGCGATCTCAATACAAGCCCATGTGGCCTACGATTACGACTATGACTGGGCCCGCGCCGACTCCCTCTTCCGGCAGGCGCTAGCAAGCGATCCATCCGACGCCAGCATCGTACAGACCTACGGTGCCTTTCTGGTGGCGGTAGGACGGTACGACGAGGCGCTGGCGCAGATGCGCGCCGCGGACGCCCTCGACCCCCTCTTCCCATTCTGGTCAGCCAGCATCGCCTGGCCGTTGGCCGCGTCGGGACGGGAGGAGGCCGCACTCGCCCACCTCGACTCCGTCCCCGAGGCCATCCGCCTGTCCGGCATGGGCCGGGCGATGCGTCGGCTGGCCCTCATCAACCTCGGTCGGCACGAAGAGGTCGCTCGACTGACCGACGAAGGGCTCCTCCTGCCGCGCGCCCTGGTCGGAGAGAGCTACGCTTTGGCGGGGAGGCCCGAGGTATCGCGACACATTGCGGACAGCCTGACAGCGGTGCGTCGGTCAGGACTACACGTCCCGGCCCCGAGCATAGCCAGGGCACTAGTGCCCCTGGGGGAGACGCAAGAAGCGCTCGACTGGCTGTGGACCGCCTATCGCGAGCGAGAATCAGACCTGGCCCACCTGAGAGAGTACCCCGTCTTCCGTCGTCTCGAGGGCGAGCCCCGCTACGAGGCCCTGCTCGACTCCCTGGCCTTCCCCGAATCGGCCTCGCGTCAGTAGCGAGCGAGGAAGCCGATTTCGACCTGCCGACGCGGATGAGCGCCGAGGGGCTCGCCGAACGTCGGGCTGCCGACCACGCGGTCGATGGTGGTGAAGTTCGTCCGATTGGTGGCGTTGAAGACGTTGACCCGGGCCTCCAGCTCGCCGGCCCCTAGTCGGAAAATTCGGCTCAGTGACAGGTCGAGTGACGCGAAGTCGCGCCCCTCCCCCGAGTTTCGCTCGAGGCTGACGGGGCGGTCGTTGGGGGTGTTGTCCCCGTTCGGGTCTCCCGCGATCAGCGGGTCGAAGGGGCGTGAGGAGGAGTAAACCAACTTCATGCCCAGGCGCGTGCGGAGGGGGCCATCTACACCGAGCACGCCGACCAGTCGGTGGCGTTCGTCCCATGCCGAGCGGCCGAGCTCACCCTCGAAGTCGGTGACCGCGAGGTCGATCTCGGGAATCGAGAAGAACCACAAGTCGTTGGTCGACTCGGAGCGAGAGAGCGTGTAATGGATGTCCAGGAAGTGCAGCGCAGTCTGCCACCTCACCCCGAGGGTCGCCATCTGACTCGTCGCTAGGCCCGCGCTCAGAACCTGCCAGAAGTCCCCGAATCCGGGGTAGTTTCGGTCGAAGCCGGTGCCGTTGACCTGACGCTGGATCGGGAGGTTCGCCGACTTCGAGGCCACCCCCTCGAGTGTCACGACCCAATCTGCAGCGGGCCCCCAATCCAGGCCGAGGGATCCCTGCACCGTCCTGACCGCATCCCAATCCTGGCCAAGCACGCTCCGGCTCTCCTCGGCGATGGTGGCGGGGTCGACGGGCAGGTCTTCGACGTTGGAGACGCCGGGCCCGGGGTAAAAAGCCACGAGCTGACCCTTTGACTCCAGGCCTCCGTACCAGAGGCTCGAGGTGCCGTAGTATACCCCGAGGCCCCCACGCACCATGACGGCCCGGGATCGGGTGGGTCTCCAGGACAGACCGATCCTCGGCGCGAGGTTGTTCAGGTCGGCTTCGCGCGGTTCCGTGGGGACGAAGGGCAAGACGCCGGCGAGTTCCGACACGTTGTGCTGATTCGATCCATTCGTCTCGGCATCGTATCGAAGGCCGAACGTGAGGGTGAGGCGGTCCGAGACGCTCCAGCGGTCTTCGACGTAGAGCCCCCACTGCGTGGACGCTTCCTGCGACGACAGGCCCTGAACCGAGACCACCGCGAAGTCGGGGAGAGCGGCGTCGTCCATGCCGTAGACGAAGGTCCCATTTCGGTGGAAGCTACTCCGCGTGTCCACCTGCGCGCGTGCCACCGAAACCCCGAATTGTAGACGATGTCGGCCCACACCCCAGGCCAGATCATTCCGAACCGAGGTGCGACCTGTCACGGACTCCGCCGCGAAGAAGTCGGACCCTCGACACGCGCTCGGGAACGCCTGCGCTTCGGTTTCCGATCGTGGACGACGGGCTCCAGTATTTCGCAGCCAGTGGACCCGGAGGGAGTTCTGAAGACTCGTGCGGGGAGTCCAGATGTGCGAAGCGAGAACGCTTTGCATGCCCCTCGGGGTGTCGCTGACGAACTCGCGTGTGCCCATTCCGGAGGGGCTCAAGAAACCGCACACCTGATCCGGGCCGAGCCCTGTAATCGACCGCGTCTCGCGCCCCGCCCACCTCAGCGAAAAGTCGTTACGGTCATTCAGCCGATGATCTACACGCGCGAAGAACAGGTCGTCGGTGAGGGGGGCCTCGAACGTACCTTCGAGGCCCGGGAACGCGCCGTTTGTCAGGACCGTGCGAAAGAAATCCGCCGACTTCCGCTCGTAGGCGAGGAAGTAGTGGGTCCGGTCCCGTTCGATGGGACCACCGACTGCCGCGCCTACGTGAAGGCGCCTGAACTTGGGCTTCTCGGCTTCGAACGCACCCGTGGCGTTGAGCGCCTTGTCCCGGAAGAGGGCGAACCCCTCGGCCTGAACCTCGTTCGATCCCCGTCGCGAGGTGGCGTTGATCAGGCCTGCCGCGGGACCGTAGGCGGTCGAGTAGCTCCCGAGCTTGACCTCGAACTCGCGGAGAGCAAGGAGCGGCACCCCACCCACGAAGTCGTTGAAGAGGGGCCCGGACAGGCTCACCCCGTCCAGGTAGATCCCCGTCGCGTATTGGCTCAACCCACCGATGGCCACGCTCGCTACCGGCTCGGGCGACTCGATCGCTGTGGTCACGCCTGGCGCGAGTTTCGCCAGTTCTACGAATGAGCGCGATTCCTCGGGGAGCGTCCGCGCCCGCACTGCGTCGATCCGAAAATCCACATCCGGCACCGTGGATTCGATGGCGTCAGTCTCGACGGTGATGCCGGGGAGGGCGACCGCATCGCCCTCGAGGCGGACCATGAGGTGCCTCGTCTGTCCGATTCCGAGGTCTACTGGCTCGGGGTCCGAGGGCGCATGACCGATGGAAGT
Organism: Gemmatimonadota bacterium; assembly: GCA_013002885.1. Taxonomy (GTDB): domain Bacteria; phylum Gemmatimonadota; class Gemmatimonadetes; order Longimicrobiales; family Gaopeijiaceae; genus UBA2589. The sequence continues at coordinate 7,614 of JABDLS010000030.1, forward strand.
GATCGTGATCCGGTACGTGCCGGGTGGAAGGCCCTCGAGCCAGAAGAGACCGTCAGCGTTCGACAGGGTTCGATACGCGAGTCCCGTCGCTTCCGAGGTCGCGTTGATCCGGGCGTTTGCTACCGATTCGAGAGCGCCCTGCCGGACCACTCCGGTCAAGGCGGCGTCCGCAGCCTGAGCCGAGAGATCCGGCGCCAGAGCGGACACCGAGAGCAGGCCAACAAGAGCTAGGGTCTCCACCAGTCGACCAGGACGGCGCATTCAGCTCTCCGGAGGTGGTCAGGAGCAGACAACCCGCACACTGTGGGGGTGTCAGTTGCAGACACGCAACTCGGATCGGAGGCAGGGATCCCCGCTCCTGGGGGCGAATGAGCGCCAGGGCCCTCCCAGGCGGCCTCCCCCGCCCGACCCCCGGTGGCACGCGAGCTAGCCCCCCGGCCGCTCCCCCACCACCACCTTCAGCTGGGTACCAGCGCTGAGCACAGCGCCCGGCTGCGTTCGATTCAGCCGCGCCAGCACATCCACCTCCACGGCTTGCGGGTTGCTCTGGACGTAGCTGTTGAGGGACATCGGCTGATTGATGGTCACGATGTCGAGGCGCTGGGGCTGCACGCCCAGGACCTGTTGATCGGTGACCTGTGCGAAGCTCGTGATCGTCCCACGGACGGAACTCGCCCACTGAGACCAGTCGGAGGCCGAGGCGTAGCCGAGGATCCGATACACGTTGCCCCCGTACTCGAGGAAGGCGACCTCTCCGCGAAGCTGTCCACCCTCGGTGGTCACCTCGAAATTGGCGGTCACGAGGGGGATCCCCGACGACGTGGTCCCGCGCGAGGTCCCGCCGCCTTGTATTCCGTCACCGCTCAAGAACGTGTTCAGGGCAGCGTCCGCCGACGCCGCGTCGGGAGCCAACTCGAGCATGATGACGGCGTTCTCCTGGGGCGAGATCCCCGCGACCATCTGAGTCTGATTGACGGTCTGCCACCCCGCAGGGAAGGTCAACTCGAAGGCCAGGTCCGGATGCAGGAAGCGGGACCCCTGGAAGTAGCCGTTCCGGGGATTGGGCCCGTACACCATGCCGTCGATCATGTCGAGGTACCGGTCCTGAGCAACGGTTCCCTCGCGCGAGACTCCGGTCGCTACGATCTCATCTCGGATCTGGTCCTCCCGGTTCTCCGGATAGGGGTGCGTCAACTGCCACTCGGGCACACGCCCGCCCTCGGAACTGCCGCTCACCGCAGCTAGCATCTCGAAGACCCCGATGAGTTCGTCCACGTCATACCCGGTCTGGCTCATGTAGCGGACGCCCAGACGGTCCGACTGGAGCTCGTCATCTCTCGAGTACGAAAGGTTCATGAGCTGAAGGCCCGCCGCTGCGACGCCCCCGTACTCCCTGAACGTCTCCGAGGCGATCATCCCACCGACCAACGCCACCTGCTGGAGCTGTTGGCGGCTCATCTGGCTCGCCGAGTGGCGCGCCGTGACGTGCCCGATCTCGTGACCCAGAACGCCAGCCAGCTCCGCCTCGTTGTTGAAATGAGCCAGGATGCCCCGTGTGACGTAGATGAAGCCGCCGGGGAGCGCGAAGGCGTTCACTACCGGCTCATCGACGACCTTGAAGGACCAGGGCAGATCTGGGCGCTCCGAGATCCTGGCCATCCGCTGGCCGATATCAGAGACGTACTCCTGAAGCTCCGGGTCGTCCACCAGGCCGTACGCGGCCACCACCTGGGGATCGGACTCGCGACCCATCTGGATTTCCTGGGACTCGCTCACCAGCATGAACTCGCGTCTGCCGGTCGCCGGATTGACGGCGCAACCAACGGTGATGGCGAGAAGAAGGAAAGCGACGATCTGGCGCATCTTCATCGAAAGGATCCTCGGTTTCTACCTGCAGTGTGCGGCTCGGTCATGGACTCTCAGTTGCAAATCGCGTTCCTGGCATCGCAACGCGGACCCCTCGGAGCCGAAGGGGATACCATAGCACGTTCTGCGATTCCACCCTCTGAGGGCCGACCCGTTCCCTCCCCAGCCTCCATGAACTGGACGTCATCGAAGCCCTGGACCCTTCTCTTCGCGACCGCCGTCCTGGCTGTGGCTGGATGTGGTCCATCGACTCCCGAGGGCCTGATTGAGGAAGAGACGTTCGTAGAGACGTACGTGGAGCTACGCATCGCAGCCCTGGACACGGACAGCTCTCGCATCGCAGACGCCGACCGCCAGGCCATCCTCGCCGAGAGGGGCGTCACCGAAGACGACCTTCTCGAGTTCGTCCGGGTTCACTCCACGAATCTGGAGTACATGCGCGATGTCTGGAACGAGGTGGAGCTTCGCATGGACCGCTCGCCCGAGGTCGCCGACGAGGGGTAGGCGGTGATAACGTCCCGGATCAACTTTGGATCCGGGAGAGTTCAGTGGCGTTTCAGCGAGTCTTCAGCGGTGCCAAGTGGGAAGAGCATGTCGGCTACTGCCGTGCTCTGCGCACCGGCGACCAGATCTTCGTGACCGGCACCGCGCCGGTGAACCCTGACGGAACCGTCCACGAGCCTGGGGACGGATACGCCCAGGCTCGTCGCTGCTTCGAGATCATGCTCGAGGCCCTCGACAACCTCGGCGCAGGCCCGGAGCACGTGACCCGGACGCGGATGTTCGTCACGGACATCGAACGGTGGAACGAGTACGGTCAAGCCCACCAGGAGGTTTTCGGCGAGCATCCGCCCACTACCACCATGGTGGAGGTGCGGCGGCTCATCCATCCCGACATGCTCATCGAGGTCGAAGCCGACGCGGTGGTATCGCTTTGACCTCTTCGCTCGTGCTTTCGGGTCGGTGGGCGGATCGTGGGGTCCCTCCGCAGGAGGCGCTTCGCTGCGGGCGGTGAAGGCGGAAGCCGCATAGTGCGAGCCTGCTGTCTGTTTGGTACAGGTGCCTGCAGCAAGTGGATGGCCCGATCCTCCGGCGGAGGGACCCCACGACCCGCCCGCTCTGAGCGTGCACGGGCGTAGAGGTCGGGCGGGCGCGCGGCCGTAGGAGGAGCGCGGCCTCGGTTGGCGCCGGGCCGGCACGCGACCTAGTCTGTGCCGAGTAGAATGAGAGCTTAGGCGCAGGAGGTCCGAACGTGAGAATCGGCCATGGACCCTGGATGTCAGGGTCGTCCTCGATCCTGGTCCTCCTGTTCCTGGGTTGCGGAGGTGACGAAAGGTCGCTGGACTGGTCGGGTGGGGCGGCCCCTTGGGAAGTTGCCGTGAAGCCCTCGATCCTGGTCGGCGACTCACCAGAGGAAGGCGGAGCCCTCAACGATGTGACGGCGGCGGCCAGGCTCTCGGATGGACACATCGTGGTGGCCGATGGAGGTATGGGCGCAAGTCGGCTCACGCTTTTCGGCACCGACGGGCAGGTGTCGGCCGTTCTCGGCGGTACGGGCGACGGTCCGGGCGAGTACGACTGGATCACGAGCGTCGAGGTGGGTGCGGAAGACTCGGTCTTCGTCTTCGATGCGATGCATCAGCGCCTCACCCTCGTCGATCCGCACGCTCGGCGTGTCTCCACTCTGTCCGTCGACCCTGCCATCATCACGAACTCCCAGCGGTTTCGGGCAATCTACCGGCGTTCCGACGGATCCTGGATCGGGCTGGGTCTCGACAATGGCCGCTGGGGCGAGCCGCTCCAGGTCGCTCGGGATACCGTGCTCGTAGGTCGCCTGGACCAGCGCCTCACGACGTTTCATGAGTTCACGTCCCTTCCCGGACCCCTCAACGTGAGGGTGGAAGTCGAGGGACGTGGATACATGGGATCCCCGCACTTCACGCCTTGGCCGAGCGTGGCCGCTTGGGGTGAGTGCGCCTTCTCGTCGGCTGGAGAGAGTGCGGAGGTGGAAGTGCACGCAGGAGACCGACGCGCTCTTCCCACCCTTGAACTCCCGGTTTCGCCTCGCCCCGTCACGCAGGAACACGTGGACGACTTCCGCGATCGGGCGCTGGCGAGGGCGCCGGCCGAAACGGCCCCCATCACCCGCCAGCTCATCGAGGGCGCGCCCCGTACGACGCACCTCCCCTTCTTCAGCGCCATGACCACCGATCCCTGGGGTCATCTATGGCTACAGGAGTATCAACCCCCCCGCGGGGCGAGCACCCGTTGGTACGTGGTATCCCAGACCGGCCAGATCCTCACCGAGCTGACCACCCCCGAGCCCATCCGACTCCTCGCGGTCTACACGGACGGCATCCTCGCGCGCACCACGGGCCCCCTCGACGAACAGTACGTCGCCTTCTACCCCTGGGTCATTGGCGGCCAACAGATGGCCGCTCCCCGCCCAGAGTGTCGCTAGCCGATCTGATATGTCGCCGCCCCCCCTCGGCCCACGCGAGCCCCTGCGCCTCCAGATCTGGCGGGTGGCGTCACCCCTCCGCAGGAGGATCGGGCCATCCAGGCGCCGACGCCGCCGCACCGCAACAAACGGCAACAACACCACACCCGGCAGCCGCCTTCACAGCCCGCGCGAAGCCCTCCTGCGGAGGGGTGACGCCACCCCCGCAGCCCAAAGAGCCCACAGCGCGAGCCCTACTCCCATTCAATCGTAGCAGGCGGCTTCGAGCTCACATCGTATGTAACCCGATTCACACCCTTCACCTCGTTGATGATCCGCGTCGACATGCGACTGAGGACATCGTGCGGGAACGGGAACCAGTCGGCGGTCATCCCGTCTCGGGACGTCACCGCGCGCAGCGCAAGGACGTTCTCATAGGTGCGGGCATCGCCCATGACCCCGACAGAACGCACAGGCAGTAAGACCGCAAACGCCTGCCAAATAGCATTATAGAGCCCCGCAGCTCGAATCTCGTCGAGGTAGATGGCGTCGGCCTCCCGGAGGATCCTGAGGCGTTCCTCCGTGATCTCGCCAATGATGCGGATGGCCAGGCCGGGTCCCGGGAACGGGTGCCGTCCCACGAAGTGCTGCGGAAGTCCGAGCTCCCGGCCGACGGCCCGGACCTCGTCTTTGAAGAGCTCACGCAACGGCTCCACGAGGTCGAACGGCACGTCCTCGGGCAGGCCGCCCACGTTGTGATGGGACTTGATGGTCACCGAGGGACCGCCCGCGGAGACGGACTCGATGACGTCGGGGTAGAGCGTGCCCTGGACGAGGTACGTCGCCCCGGTTCCCTCGCGTCGGGCGGTGGCGTCGAAAACGTCGATGAAGCGCTTGCCTATGGCCTTCCGCTTCTCTTCGGGATCGACGACGCCCTCGAGGTCCGCCAGGAAGAGCTCGGAAGCGTCCTCCACGACGAGCTTCATGTCGTAGTGGGACCTGAACATGGTCTCGACCTGCTGGCGCTCGTCCTTCCTGAGCAGCCCGTGGTCGACGAAGATGCAGGTCAGCCGGTCGCCGATGGCCCGGTGGACGAGGAGGGCCGCCACAGATGAATCCACGCCGCCGGAGAGCCCGCACACAGCGGTCGCATCGCCGATCTGCTGGCGGATCTTCTCCACCGTGTCCTCCACGAACGCACCCGCCGTCCAGGTGGGCCGGCACCCCGCCACCTCGAAGAGGAAGTTCGACAGGATCTCGTCGCCTCGCTGACTATGGGCGACCTCCGGGTGGAACTGGACACCGTAGATGGGCCGATCCTTGGCCCGGAAGGCAGCGGTGGGCAGCGACTCGGTGGAGCCGATGGTCTCGTAGCCCTCGGGCGGCACGTCCACGTGGTCGCCGTGGGAGCACCAGACGGTGGTCCCACTGCCGGGGTCGAAGCCGGCGAATAGTCCATCACCAGCCTCGACGGTGAGTTCGGCGCGACCGTATTCCCGGTGACCGTGCTTGACCTCGGCCCCCTCGAAGTGGGCGATGAGCTGCATGCCGTAGCAGATACCGAGGAGTGGGATACCCTCCCGGAGGAGGTCCGCGTCGGTGGTGGGGACGCCGTCGTCGTACACCGAGTTGGGCCCGCCAGAGAGGATGATGGCCTTGGGCCCCCAATCCCGGATCCACTGGAGGCTCCGCGTGGGAGGGTGGATCTCGCAGTAGACGCTCTCCTCGCGGATCCTACGAGCGATGAGCTGTGTGAACTGGGATCCGAAGTCCAGGATCAAGACGCGATCGTGCTCGTGGCTCATGCTTCCCCTTCTTCCCCGCGGATGAGGTCTTCGAAGCGCTCGCGACGGCGGATGACCTTCACATCGGCGCCGTCGACGAGCACCTCGGCTGGCCGCAGACGTCCGTTGTAGTTCGAGGCCATGGCAAAGCCGTACGCCCCTACCGTCCGAACGGCGAGGATGTCGCCCTCCGACGGAAGCGGCAGGTCCCGCCCGAGGGCGAGGAAGTCGCCGGTCTCGCATATCGGCCCCACGACGTCGACGGTGGCGGACTCCTGACCCTGTTTACCTGCAGGCTCGATGCCGTGGTATCCACCGTAGTGGCTCGGTCGGATGAGCTCGCTCATGCCTCCGTCGACGATGACGAAGATCTTCCCTTCGGTCTCCTTCACATACTGGACGCGGGTCAGCAGGACCCCCGCCTCACCGACGAGGGAGCGACCGGGTTCGAGAAGGAGGCGCAAACCGGCGGCCTTCACCTTGGGTACGATGTCCCGGGCCAGGGCCGCCACATCCATGCCGGGCTTGTCGTCATAGCTGATGCCGTAGCCACCGCCGATGTCGAGATAGCCCAGCTCCACACCCTCCGCGGCCAGCTCACCGACGAGTTCGAGCACCCGGTCGATGGCTTTCACGTACGGCTCGGGCTCAACGATCTGCGATCCGATGTGGACATCGATACCAATGGGCGCCAGGTGCTCCCGATCCCGAGCCCAACGGTACAAGTCCGTGGCAGTGCCCCAGGGCACACCGAACTTCGTCTCGGCGTGACCCGTCCGGGTGTACTCGTGGGGTGTGTCGGCGAAGACGTCCGGGTTCACCCTGACGCCGAAGCGTGCCCTCACCCCACGTTCGGCAGCGACCCGGTCGATGCGCTCCAACTCCGGGCGGCTCTCCACATTGAAAGCGAAGATACCCTCGTCAAGCGCATACCCGATCTCGTTTGCCGTCTTCCCTACGCCGGCGAAAACCATCCGATCCGCGGGGATCCCGGCCTTGAGAGCCCGAAACAACTCCCCGCCGCTGGTGATATCGGCCCCGCACCCCATCTCGCCTAGAGCACGAAGGATGGAGAGGTTGCCGTTGGCCTTCACCGAATAGGCGAGGAGGTGGTCCACGTCGGAGAAGGCTTCGTGGAACAGAGCCACCCGACTGCGAATCCACGACAGGTCATAGACGTACAGGGGCGTCCCGAAGCGGTCGGCCAGCTCCTCGGCCCGCAGGTCGCCACAACGGAGCTCCCCGGCGATCCGGGGAAACGGGCCGGTCAGTACGCTCTGGCCCAAGCCACCTCCGCAACCGAGCTTCCTTCTCCGGACACGCACTTCGTCGGCGCCTCCGAAGACCGGAACTCGTCACCGGGAATCAAGCGGGGTGTGGCCTTCGTTCGCTCCTGTACCATCGTCTCCACCGCGGGATCACCGTTCCACCCGGTGAAGACGAAGCCAGCCCCTCCGTCGAGGGCCTCTTCGAGTTCCTCGAGGCTTTCGACACCCCTGACCGTCGCGGCATCCCGGCGAGCCAGGGCGGCGGTCCCGAGCTCACGCTGGAACGCCTCGAGGCGACCCGGCATCTCGGCGATAGCCTGATCCTCGGGCACGAACTCCTTTCGCTTCGCCCCCTCGGGCGTCAGGCGACGTGCAAGGGCCACGCTGCCCTTCTCCAGGTCCCGAGGCCCGATCTCTACGCGGTAGGGCACGCCCTTCCGCTCCCATTCGTAGTACTTGGCCCCCGGCGAGAGATTCTCGCGGGCGTCGATGCGGACGCGGACGCCCGCCTCTTTGAGTCGTGCGGCAACCTCATCGACCTTCTCCAGCACCGGACCGTCGTCCCCTCGCAGAATCGGGACGATGACCACCTGGGCCGGCGCCAGCCTCGGCGGCAGCACCAGTCCGTCGTCGTCTCCGTGGGTCATGACCAGCCCGCCCACCAGTCGGGTCGAGACACCCCACGAGGTGTTCCAGGCGTACTCCTCCTGACCTTCCTCCGACTGGAACTTGAGATCGAACTGCCGCGCGAAGTTCTGGCCGAGGAAGTGCGAGGTCCCCGCCTGAAGCGCCTTGTTGTCCTGCATGAGGGCTTCGAGGGTATACGTCGAAACCGCCCCGGCGAACTTCTCGGACTCGGTCTTGAGGCCGGTGAGCGGCGGCATCCCCATCCACTCCTCCATGAACGTCCGGTAGATGCCGAGGATGAGGAGCGTCTCCTCCTTGGCCTCGTCCGCCGTGGCGTGGGCGGTGTGGCCCTCCTGCCAGAGGAACTCCGCGGTCCTGAGGAAGAGACGCGTACGCATCTCCCACCGCATGACGTTCGCCCATTGGTTCATGAGCACCGGAAGGTCCCGGTAGCTCTGCACCCACTTGGCGTACATCGAGTAGATGATGGTCTCCGACGTGGGCCGGATAGCGTACGGCTCCTCGAGCTCCTTGCCTCCGCCCTGGGTGACGACCGCGAGCTCGGGCGCGAATCCCTCGATATGGTCCTTCTCTCGCTCGATGAAGGACATGGGGATGAGGAGCGGGAAGTACGCGTTCTCGTGGCCGGTCTCCTTGAACATGTCGTCCAAGGCCCGCTGCATGAGCTCCCAAATGCCGTAGCCCCACGGGCGGATGACCATACTCCCACGGGTGGGGGAGTAGTCCGCCAGCTCGGCGCGCTGGACCAACTCGTTGTACCACGCGGAGAAGTCCTCCGAACGCGAGGTCAACTTCTTCTCATCAGCCATTCTGATCAGCTCTCGTCATGTGTAACCGCGCCTCGGCACGTCGTACCCACGCGTCTCGTCCCGCTCACCCTTCCCGCCCCTCTCGCCGGGCTTCCGCTCGGAGGGCGTCGCTTCGCTCATCCCTCTTGATCTTGATGATCGCGGCCAGACCCGGAACCACGAAGAGGAGCACCGAGGCCCCCATCCAGGTAGCGCGGAAGTCCCAGCCGGCGATACCCACCATGAGCCACGCCACCAACCCGCCTGCCACCGTCGCCAGAACGGCGCCACCCAGGAAGATCACCCACTCGAGCACGTCGAGACGTCGGATGGCCCTTCGAGCCACGATCCGCGCCATCTCTGCCGCCTGACGCTCCGTTTCCGACTGGGCGTGGGAGGGTCCGCCCTGCCGGGCATCACCCTCTTGGATGTCACCTCTCGCGTTCCGACGCTTCTCGGCCCTGCTCACGCCAGCTCCGATAGCGGCACGTCCGACTCCTCGCCCGTCTGCATGTCACGTGCGACGACGCATCCCCGCTCCATCTCGTCAGGCCCCAACAGCAGGACGGTATCGGCACCCTCGCGGGTCGCGGCCTTCATCTGCTTGCCAACGCCCCGCTCGCGGAGCTCGTAGGCCACCGAGTGGCCCCTCTCCCGCAGGACGTGTGCGATGCGCAGGAGTTCAGCCCGCTGGTCCTCGGTAATGGGTACAAGGAAGTAGTCGACGCGGGGCCGGTACTCGGGCACGAGGTCGCGCTCAGCCAGCAGCTCGCCCAGAACCACGTCACCCATACCGAAGCCGACGGCCGGCAACGCCTCGCCACCTACCAGCTCCAGGAGGCGGTCGTAGCGTCCCCCTCCGCAGATGGCTCGAAGCTCTCCCTTGCGATCGAAGAGCTCGAAGACGATGCCGGTGTAGTACGCCAACCCACGCACGATGCGGAGGTCGAGTTCGACGAAGTCGGCGAGTCCCATGGACATGAGGATTCCGATGTAGTCCCGGAGGTTCGCCATCTCCTCGTCCGCCCCCCCCTCGTCTCCAAGAAGATCGGCGAGCTCATCGATGCTCGAGGCCGCCAGGATGGCGCGAAGCCGCTCGACGGCCGCGCCATTCAAGCCCACCTCGTCTCGAAGCAGCTCGTCGGCCTTCTCCGCGGGCATCCGCTCGATCTTGTCGATGACGCCGAAGGCGGCGCTCCGACGGTCGGAGGCTACGCCCACCACGCCGAGCACGGCGTTGAGAAGCCGGCGATCCGACACCCGAGCTGCGAAGTCCTCCGAGGTCAGCCCCAGCTCCCGGAGACCGTCGATGGCCACGGCGACGACCTCGGCGTCGGCGCCCACCCCCGCCTCGCCGACGATGTCGACGTTCCACTGGAAATGCTCACGGAGCCGACCCCGCTGCTGCCGCTCATAGCGGAAGAGCTGGGGCATGGAGAACCAACGGATAGGCTTGCTCATGCCCCGGCTACGGTCGGCCAGGATCCGGGCCAGGGAGGGCGTCATCTCCGGCCGGAGCGCCACCGGACGGTCCCCTTTGTCCACGAAGTCGTAGAGCTGCCCGACGATCTCCTCCCCACTCTTCTCGACGTACAGGTCGAGAGACTCCAGCGGCGGCCCATCGTACTCCGAGAAGCCATAGCGCCGCGCAACACGCCGCCATGCTTCCTGGATGTGGGAGCGAAGAGCGAGGTCTTCAGGCGGGAAATCCCGGAATCCGGGAAGCCTCGCGAATTCCGAGGTGGCCATCTAACGGGGTCGTGGGCGTCGGGGCGGCTGCTTGGGCGCGGAATCTAGCCACGTCCCTAGAGACTTCAACCGATCGCTGCGACGGTCCTTCGAGCGCTCATTCCCCCAGAGGGTCGAGTCCCAGCAACCCCATGGCCGACCCGACGGTGTGCACCGAGCCCGTCACGACCACCGTGCCCGTACCAGCCCGCTCGGCCGCCTGGCGCATCGCCTCGACGAAGTCCTCCACGACACGGACCACGGTGAGGGCGTCCACCTCGTCCGCGACCTCGACGGGATCCCACCGCCGTTCCACGGGCGCCGACGGCGGCTGGGTGAGGAACGCCGCATCGACCCGCGACAGAAGAGGCGGCAGCATCTTGTGCCACTCCTTGTCGCCGAGCACGCCGATCAGCGCGACGATGGGGCGCGGCAGTTCCAATCGGTCGATGGTATCCACGAGAGAGTGGATACCCGCCGTATTGTGGGCGACATCGAAAAGCCAGGTGCGGCCCTCGATTCGGGCGACCTCGTCGCGTCCGTGGTAGACCACCGAGGCGAACCCTTCCACCACCGCGTGGGCGTCGGGCAGCCATGGCTCCGTCAATTGCTCCAGCACCTTCACGGCGAGGGCGGCGTTGGCTGCCTGATGGTATCCCACCAAAGGCGTACGGATGTCCAGAAAACCCCACCGATCCGTCTCTACGGTCAGCGCGGTGTGGGTGTCATCGATCTCGACGGCTTCGTCCGGCGGGGTGTCCACCGCGACGAAAGGAGCCCCGGCTTCATCCGCGAGAGCCCGCATGATGGCGCGGATGTCCGGGTCGGCCTCAGCCGTGACGAAGGGCACACCCGCCTTGATGATGCCCGCCTTCTCACGCGCGATCTTCTCGAGTGTGTCGCCGAGGTAGTCGGCGTGGTCCATGGCTACGTTGGTGACGGCCGCTACCTCCGGGGAAACGACGTTGGTGGAGTCGAGCCTGCCCCCGAGCCCGACCTCCATTACGGCGATCTCCACTTCCTCCGCCCGAAAGGCATACATACACAGCACCGTCACCGCCTCGAAGAAGGTGAGATCGTGCTCCACCACGACGTCACGGATCTCGGCGGCATACCGGCGAATTTCCGACTCCGCCAGCGGCCGCCCGTCCACCAGGATCCGTTCGCGGAAAGTACACAGGTGGGGCGACGTGTAGCAGCCGGTCCGGTGGCCGGCACGCGTGAGAACCGACGCCAGACTGGACGCCACCGAGCCCTTTCCGTTGGTGCCTCCGACATGAAGCGAGGCGTACGCCCGATGAGGGTCGCCGAGTGCCTTCAGGGCGCCCTCGGTGCGTTCCAGCCCCCAGTGGACCCCCGTGGCGAGAGGGGGGAAGAGCTCAGAAACCAGCGGGTCGGAGAACGGGCGGTCCAGACGCTCCGGCGCCAGGGTCGCCGCCGCGGCGTTGCGCAGCTTCAACGCGGTCTCAGTCGCTCCAGCCGGCATACTGATGGCGCAAGATGGTCACCACCGACTCCTTGAGCTTCCGACGATCGACCACCCGGTCCACCATTCCGTGCTCCAGGAGGAACTCGGAACGCTGGAATCCCTGAGGGAGCTCCTGCTTTATGGTCTCCTCGATGACGCGCGGCCCGGCGAACCCCACGAGAGCTCCGGGCTCCGCGAGGTTCACGTCTCCGAGCATGGCAAACGAGGCCGTGACGCCGCCCGTGGTCGGGTGGGTCAGGATCGACACGAAAGGGATTCCGGCATCGTGGATCCGCGCGAGCACGGTGGACGTCTTGGCCATCTGCATCAGGGAGTAGATGCCTTCCTGCATCCGCGCGCCGCCCGACGCACTGACGATGAGAAAGGGCCGCTCCTTCTCGAGGGCCACCTTTCCGGCACGAGCGATCTTCTCGCCCACCACGGATCCCATCGAGCCACCGATGAACTCGAAGTCCATGACCGAGAGGACCACGTCGATTCCGTCGAGCTCGCCGGTCCCGCAGATGACCGCCTCCTTCTTACCCTTGGCCTCGGCTGCCGCAATCCGGTTCGGATACGGTTTCATGTCCGTGAACGTCAACGGGTCGGCCGCACGGAGGTCTTCGTCCATCTCCACGAAGGTCCCGCTGTCGATGAGGAAGCTGACATACCCCTGGGCAGAAACCCTCAGGTGGTAACCGCAGTCCGGGCAGACATTCAGGTTCTGGGCAAGCCGTTCCCGGTAGAGAATCTCCCCACAGCCTTTGCACTTGTCGAAGACATCCGTGGGGACATCCCGGCGGTCCTGCGCCTTGAGAGGCTTCTTGTCCTTCTTGAACCAGGCCATGGCCTTCCTTTTGGGGGGCTCACGCGAAGGTCAGGGTCGTTCGTTGGCCACTCTCACGGCAACGGCGACGGCGACCCAGGACATGAACAGGAATGTCCCGCCATAGCTCACGAAGGGAAGCGGGATCCCGGTGATCGGCACGACGCCGATGGTCATGCCGATGTTGACGAAGATGTGGACGAGCCAGGCCCCGAAGATACCGAGCAGTACCAGACCGGCAAAGGGCTGTTCGGAGCCCGCATCCTCGGCCATGCGAACCAGCCGCACCAGCACGTAAGAGAAGGTCAGGATGGCCACTGCAGTACCGATAAAACCCAACTCCTCGCCCACGACGCTGAAGATGAAGTCGGTGTGCTGTTCGGGGAGGAAGTCCAGGCGCTTCTGGCTTCCCAAGGTGAAGCCCTGCCCCTCGAAGCCCCCACTACCCACGGCCACCTTCGATTGAATGACCTGGTATCCTGCACCCCGGGGGTCCACCTCGGGGTCGAGGAAGACGAGGATGCGATTGCGCTGGTACTCGGCGAGTGAGTTCCAGAGGGGACGAGCGATGGTGGCCGTGCCGAAGTTGGCCAGGACGACCATCACCGATTCGAAGAGAAAGAGCCGGTACCTCATGAGGACGAGGAAGCCCACCACCCCCACGATGTACACGGACCAGACGAGAGGATAGGCAGAGAGAAAGAGGCCGAAGACGGGGCTCGCCACCAGTAGCAGCAGCCACACGGGCGTCGCGGCCCAGTAGAGCATGGCGAAGAGAATCCCTCCGAACGCCATGGCCGTGCCCAGGTCGGGCTGGCGCAACACCAGGACCAGGGGAAGCGCCACCAGAGCCGACGGAGCCACGAGGTCTCTCAGCGATGTGAGGGCCGAGCTCCGCTGCGAGAGGAGTTGGGCCAACGCCAGGACGGTGGCCAACTTGGCGATCTCCGCCGGCTGGAAGGAGATGAAGCCGAGGTTGATCCAGCTCTTGACCCCCGCCGCCGTCCCCCGCCCCTCTCCGATGACCAGGGTCAACGCGAGGAGGACAACGCTCACCACATAGGACGGGACCGCAGCCCACTCGATCCAGCGGAGGGGGATCCGGGACATGACGGTGAACGCCACCAGGGCGATGACGAACCAAACGCTCTGGCGTACCCAGGCCTCGGCCGTGACAGGATTCGGCACATGGACCTGACCCGCCGAATAGATCATGGCGATGCCGAAGAGCGACAAGCCCATGATCGAGACCACCAGGGGTGCGTCCAGGGTCCATCGGTCGAAGAGGCGGATCATCGGCGTCGTGCTCCCGCGTCCGCGAGACCAGGCCCACCGATGGTGTCGCGGCGACCCGGTGGCCGGAGCCAAGCAGGCTCCGTAGGAGCGGCGATGGGCAGGCTGGGGCCCCGGCGGGTCCGGACTCGAGACTGCGGTGGGAAGCGCTCCCGGTACCACTCGGGCACGGGCCCGGTGAGAATGTGCTCCAGATACGTCTGGATGGTATCGGTGGGAAGGCCGTGCTTGCGGCGCAGATAGAAGTCGGCCGTCTTCGCCACGAGGGGAGCGGCGACCTGCCCACCGCTCCGTCCATACTCCACGATGGCCACGACGACGATCTCCGGTGGCTCCCCTGGCGGCCCAGCCAGGCCGGCGAACCAGGCATGGTCCTCGGCCAGTCCCCGGACACTCAGCGGATTCTGCCCTGTGCCCGTCTTCCCGAGGACGTCCCAATACTCCAGAGCAGTACCGAAGTGGGCCGTCCCGCCAGGGGCCGTGACCATGCGAAGCCCTTCCCGGAGGGACGCAATGTGGTCAGGCGCCAGGTTCAGCTCCCAGCCGTCGCCCAGGGGGCCGCCCTTGGCGATGCGCGGCGGCGGAGCCGACCCGTCCCGGGCGAGCGCGACGTAGAACTGGGCCATCTTCAGGGGCGTCTGCGAGTTGGGACCCTGGCCGATGGACAGGTTCAGCGCCTCGCCCTGAGTGGGCCGGTATCCGTAGGTCTCCACCCAGTAGGACGGATCTTCGGGGAAGACCCCCTGACTCTCCTGAGGAAGGTCCACACCGCACTGTTGGCTGAAGCCGATCTCCGTAGAGCGGTCCAGGAGTCGTTCGAGTCCGATCCGTAGACCCAACTGATAGAAGTAGACGTCACACGAGTTTCCGATGGCCTCGGCAAGGTTGTTGTACCCGTGACCGGCGGGGTCCCAACAGCCCCACGATCGGTTGCCCCAGTACCAGGAGCCCGTGCACGGGTCGGGCATGGTCTCATCGGGGGTTACGACGCCCAGATCGAGGGCGATACCCGCCGATGCCAGTTTCCACGTAGAAGCCGGGGCGTAGAGGCCGAGGACCGAGCGATCGAAGAGAGGCTTCCCCTCATCTGTGTTCAGCCGGATCCAGGTGGAGTCGGCGATGCCACCGACGAACGCGTTGGGGTCGTAACCGGGGGCCGAATAAAGGGCCAGTACGCCGCCGTCGGCGGGATCGAGCGCCACGACGGCGCCTGACAGGGTGTCGGGGAAGATCCGGTGGATCCACTCCTGCAACTCCATGTCGATGTTGAGGTAGAGGTCTTCGCCAGCCTCGGCCGGACGCGCCTCCACCCCCTCGAAGTCCCCGACGATGCGCCCCCGAGCGTCGAACTCCACGTATCGAACACCCGGGCTTCCCTGAAGGCGGTCCTCGTAGAACCTCTCGATCCCGATCTTCCCCACCACCATCCCGGGCTCGTAGCGTTCGGCCATGAACGCATCGCTCGCCAGCTCCTCAGCGGTGATCTCGCCCACGTAGCCTGTAACGTGCCCCCCCGCCTCGTCCATCTGATATCGCCGGCGTGGCCTCATATCCACGTACACGCCGGGGAAGTCCCCACGGCGCTCTTCGAGAGCCGCCACGGCAGCGAAGTCGGCGTCGGCGTCGACCACCACCTCGCGGCCATAGGCACGCAGGGTAGCCATGAGCTCGTCCATGCGCTCGTCGGAGAGCTCTACGTACTCGGCCATCCGCTCCAAGGTCGCCCGGACCGAGTCCCGGGGCCCCGGAAGAATGGTTATGGAATAGCCCGGGGCGTTGTCCGCCACAATGCGCCCGTTGCGGTCGTAGATCGTTCCCCGAGGAGCCGGAATGGGAAGCGTCCGCAAGCGGTTCGTGGCAGCCTGGAGCTCCCACGTCGACGAACCCAGAACCTGAAGGCGGAAGAAGGAGAAGACGAGGACACCCATGAGCAGGGCGATGGCGATATACGCGCCGAAAGCTCGCCTTCGGAGTTCCTGTGGATGATGGACGTCGAGGTTCATGCGAGATCCCTACCCACGCCCCAGACCTCGGCAACCACCACACCGATGACGGCCAGATACAACGCGGCGATGCCTCCCTCGATCACGACCTGCTCCACGAACGGCTGCCTCAGTCCCTCGCCCACCGCGATCCAGTGGATGAGATCGCGGGTGAGCTTTCCGATGAACACATACGATATCAGGAAAGCCCGGGAATCGCCTACGAAAAGGTCGCGAGTCGCCGCCCCAGCGATGCCGATGAGCGTCATCGCGATGCTGTTCGCACCGAAGGCGAGGACGGAAAGCGCGTCTTCGCATAGTCCGAAGACGAAACCCGTGAGACCGGCTCGTCCGATGGAGATCTCCCGCGCCAGAAGCAGGAGGGCCAGCGTGAGAAGATCAGGAGCCCCACGACCGAACGAGAAGCCGATGTGGAGGAGGAAGTGTAGAGTGAAAAGGAGGAGCGCCAGGACCCAAGCCCGGGGGCGCCCAATGGAGCTCACCGACCGTCCCCCTCCGTCGCTATCGAATCCCCGCTCGGTGAATCGGCGATCCACACCTCCGTGACGTCGCCGGCGCCCCCTCCTCGGAGGACCAGTACGTGGGTTGCGGCTCCTGGATGTACCATGGGCACGAGCCAGAAGCTCTTCCGCCACGTTCCCTCCTGGTCGGCCAGGGCGTCGAGGCGCCCGATGGGAATGCCCCGAGGATAGATGCCGCCGAGACCGCTGGTGACGACCAGTGATGCCGGCGCGACCGGCTCGTTGAAGGGGATGCCGTTGAGGAGAAGTCGATCCTCCTCCCTGAACGCCCCTCTGCGGTTCTCGACGAGGCCGTAGACCAGCCCGTCGGCGAGCATGGCGCTGGCCCTGAATTCGGGATGGCTCCAGTCGATGCCCACCGAGTTCCGCTCGCGGACCTCACGCACGACGCCGACCAGTCCGTGCGCACTCACCACAGGCGAGCCTTCCACCAGACCGTCACGGGCGCCCCGATCGACGAGGAACATGCTCTCCGAGCCCGGTGTGCCTGGCCGAAGCAGCGTAGCCGGGAGGTACTCCGGGCCGGCCCGCTCGGCGATCTGGAGGAGTGCACGCAGGTTACGGTTCTCGTCCCGGAGCGCAGACTGGGTCGAGAGCCGGGACGACAGCGAGTCGACCAGGGCCATGAGAGAGTCGGCCTCGGCGGCTCCGATGCGGGACTGTTCCAACCGTTCCTGGGTGGCGATGAAGGGCCGGAGCACACTTACCTGCAGGGCCGCCGAGATACGCTGCTGCCTTGGCTCGGCCAGGAAAGAGGTCGAAAGCGCCATGACGAGGACGATTCCCGCGACCAGCAGATCGCGGCCGCGCCCATTGGAGTCGCTCTCGTTGTCGTAGGGAGCCATTTCAAGCCTTCCTTCGACGGGTGATACGCCGCAAACGCGGCCGTTCGACCTTCCTCACCGGGCTCTACTGCACCAGGACCGAGCGGTACTTCGTCAGGTCGTCGAGAATCCGACCCGCCCCGCGGACCACGCATGTGAGAGGCTCTTCGTCGACATGGATGGGGAGGTTCGTCTCGTGCTTGAGCAACCGGTCCAACCCGCGGATCAGCGCACCTCCACCCGTCATCATGATACCCCGATCGACGATGTCCGAAGAGAGCTCGGGCGGAGTGATCTCCAGGGCCCTGCGCACCGCATCGACGATGGCCTGGATAGGCTCCTGAATGCACTCCCGCACCTCCTGGGAGTGGACCGTTACCGTCTTGGGAATCCCCGAGACGAGATCGCGCCCCTTCACCTCCATCTCTCGCTCTTCACCGTAATCGAAGGCCGAACCGATCTGCACCTTGATGGCCTCTGCGGTAGGCTCTCCGATGAGGAGGTTGTAGTTCTTTCGCAGGAAGGTGACGATGGCGCTGTCCAGCTCGTCGCCGCCGACCCGGATGGACGTATCCGATACGATGCCCGACAGCGCGATGACGGCGATCTCCGTCGTACCGCCGCCGATATCGATGACCATGTTGCCGGTGGGCGTTTCAACCGGCAGTCCGACACCGATCGCCGCCGCCATGGGCTCGTCCACCATGTAGACGGCCTTGGCTCCAGCCGACATGGCCGAGGATCGGACGGCGCGCCTCTCGAGTTCGGTGATGCCCGACGGGACGCCGACGATGACCCGGGGCTTGATACGGAAGATCCGTTTGGAGGTCACCTGTTTGAGGAAGTGGCGAAGCATCATCTCCGTCACGTCCACGTCCGCGATGACCCCGTCCTTCAACGGTCGAATCGCCTCGATGCCCTCCGGCGTCCTCCCGAGCATCCTCTTGGCCTCGAGGCCGATGCCCAGGATTCGGCGGCTACCCTTCTCCACCGCGACGACGGAGGGCTCGTTCAAGACGATACCCTCCCCCTTCACATACACGAGGGTATTGGCCGTCCCGAGGTCGACTGCGATGTCGTTGACGGGAATGATTCGACCGGAATTAAGCCAGGTGGTCAGTTCGTCTAGCAACGTCGTGGCTGTCCAGGCAGCTGGGGGCGTTCGAGGATTCCGGGCCAGGCGGTCAACGACCTGATGAACATACGTTTACGGGTGTCGGGGTGCCAGCTTCTTGTCCCCCGGAACGCGCTGCTCTGCCTCGTGTCCCGGGTAGATGGTACACGCCTCCCAGGACCGCGTGAGCACGGATCATGCCGTGCCGGTGCTACCGAAGCCACCGGCGCCGCGCTCCGTGGCCGTGACCTCCTCGACTTCCCCGATCTCCGGGGCTTCGAAGCGGGCGAAGACGAGCTGGGCGATCCGCTCGCCGCGAGTCAGCGTCACGGCGTCCGGTCCGGTGTTCTGCATGATGACCCGCAACTCGCCACGGTAGTCCGGATCGATGGTACCCGGGCTGTTGGGAAGGGTGATGCCGTGTTTGAGCGCCAGGCCCGACCGTGGCCGGACCTGGCACTCCATGCCCTCGGGCAGCTCCATGACGAGGCCGGTGGACACGAGCCGGATCTCTCCGGGCTCCAACGTCACGTCCTCTTCCGTCGATCGGATGTCGTAGCCCGCCGCGTGTTCAGTGGCACGCGCCGGCAGCGGCAGATCCGGGTTCGACGGGAGCCGCCGGAAGCGAACCCTGTCGGTCATCGAACGCACCCCCTCCTACCTCTCCTCACCCCGAGATGAAGTCGTCGACGTTGCGGCACTCCATGTCGAAGGCGTCGGCGACACCCTGGTAGACGACGTGACCATCCACGACGTTGACGCCGAGCTTGAGGGCTTGGTCGTCGGCACACGCCTTCTTCCATCCCTTGTTCGCCAGCGATACCGCATACGGCAGGGTCGCGTTGGTGAGGGCCAGTGTGCTCGAGCGCGGCACACCCCCGGGCATGTTCGCCACCGCATAGTGGATCACGCCGTCCACCGTGTAGACGGGGTCGTCGTGGGTCGTGGGCTTCATCGTCTCCACGCATCCACCCTGGTCGATGGCGACGTCGACGATGACGGTGCCGGGCCGCATGAGGCTCAAGTCCTCGCGGGTGATGAGGCTCGGGGCCTTCGCTCCGGGAATCAGCACAGCGCCCACGATGAGGTCGGCGTCCTCGACCTGCTTGCGGATGGCGTAACGCGTGGAGAAAAGCGTCGTCACGTTGGCGGGCATGACGTCGTCCAAGTAGCGCAGACGTTCCAGGTCGATGTCCATGAGGGCGACCCGGGCACCGAGGCCGGCGGCCATCTTGGCCGCGTTGGTGCCGACGACTCCACCACCGAGGATGACGACCTTTCCGGGGTTCACGCCGGGAACGCCACCGAGCAGCACACCCAGGCCGCCCTGGGGCTTCTCGAGGTACTTGGCGCCCTCTTGGACGGCCATCCGGCCCGCGACCTCGCTCATCGGGGTCAGGAGGGGCAGCTCACCCGTTTCCAGCTCCACCGTCTCGTAGGCGATGGCGATGGCTCCCGAGTCCACACACGCGTTGGTGAGCTCCTCGGACGCGGCAAAGTGGAAGTAGGTGAAGAGAACCTGGCCCTCGCGCATGCGGGGCCATTCCGGGGCGATGGGCTCCTTGACCTTCATGATCATCTCGGCCCGCGCCCACACCTCGTCGGCCGTGTCGAGAATCGTGGCGCCGGCGTTCTCGTAGAAGTCGTCCGTGAAGCCACTTCCGAGCCCGGCCCCCTTCTCGACGACGAGCTCGTGCCCGGACTGGGTGAGCATCTCCGCACCGGCGGGCGTGAGGGCCACGCGGTACTCTTCGGGCTTGATCTCCTTCGGTACGCCAATCAGCATCTCGATCTCTCGTATGGGTGGAGGTTGAACACGCTATTGAGGTCCGAGCCGCAGCTCGAGGTGACTCTCGGGATCGACGTATCGCGCCGCGACACGCCGTATATCGGATTCGGAGACGGCATCGACCTTGGCCAACAGGTCGTCGAGGCCGAGGAACGGCTCCTCGTGCAAGGCGAAGGCGGCGAGTCGGTGCAGCCGCGATCCCGTCGACTCCAGCGACAACATGACCTGCCCCTTCACCTGGCGCTTGATGCGGTCGAGTCCGCCGTCGCCCAACCCGTCGTCCGCCACACGGGAGAGTTCCTCGCGGACGGCCACCGCGGCGGCCTCGGCGGTGGCCGGACGGGTGCCGACGTAGACGCCGAACAAACCGGCCGTGCGGTAGAAGCTCTGGAACGTGAAGACCGAATAGCAGAGGCCCAACTCCTCTCGCACGCGCTGGAAGAGCCGGGAACTCATCCCACCACCCAAGGCCGATGACACGAGAATGAGAGGAAAACGATCTTCGCTGGCATGTGCCGGTGCATCGCTCCCGAACACGATATGCGTCTGAGCCGACGACCGCTCCACATGGATCGCTCCACGATCCGTAGTGGCCGGCACAGACACGGCCTCGATCCGCTGCCCGTGCGGGGCAGAGTCGAAGAGGGCCGCGATGGCTTCGACGAAGGGTGCGTGCTCGACGTTTCCCGCCGCCGCTACCACCAGGTTGCTCCCCACGTACCGGTCGGCATGGAGCGCTCTGAGAGACTCGACGCTCATCGCCGATACCGTCTCCTTGGTACCCAGGATGGGGCGACCGTAGGGGTGTCCGCGCCATAGCCGCTCGGCGTGGAGCTCGAAGACCATGTCGTCCGGTGTGTCCTCGACCTGGGCGATCTCTTCGAGAACGACCTGCCGCTCCAGCTCCAGGTCGTCGGCCTCGAGCCTCGGGACGAGCACAAGGTCGGCGAGGACGTCCAGGGCGTCCGGGATGTGCTCGTCGAGAACTCGAGCCTGGTACGCCGTATGCTCCCGGCTGGTGTACGCATCGAGGGAGCCACCGAGCGCCTCCAGGGTGTCCGCGATCTCCAGGGCCGACCGCTTCGCCGTCCCCTTGAACACCATGTGCTCGAGGATGTGACTGATGCCCGTCAGTTCCCGGGTCTCGTGCGCGGCACCCTGCCGCACCCAGACCCCCGCCGAGATGGAGCGTACCCCGGGAATCTGCTCGCTGAGAACCCGAATCCCGTTGTCCAGGGTCGTCGACTCGATGGCCTCGACGCTCCCGGCCTCACTCGGTGCCCTCACAGATGAGGGGTGGCCGTCGGATACACTGGAGGGCACGGACAGACGCCCGTGCCCTCTCGTGTGGCGCTTCATCGAGTCGGACTCCTCGGTCGGAGCGAGCTCGGGTGCCGGGGCGTCAGCCCTCGGCTCCGCTCCCGGCGGTTGCCGTCTCGGCTTCCTGATTCGCGGCCTCCTCGGCCAGAGCCGCCTTGCGGGAGAGCCGCAGGCGACCCTTCTCGTCGATGGATAGCAGCTTGACCCGTGTGATGTCGCCCTTCTTGAGGACATCCTCGGTCTTCTCGACCCGGCCTTCCTCGAGCTCGGAGATGTGGCAGAGCCCTTCGGTACCGGGCATGATCTCGATGAACGCGCCGAAGGAGGTCGTATTCTTGACCGGCCCTTCGTAGATGCGGCCCACCTCAGGATCCTTGACGATGGCCTCCACCATCTCCCGGGCCCGGGCACCGGCTTCGCCCGACACGGCGGCGATCTTCACGATGCCCGAATCGTCGATGTCGATGGTCGCGCCGGACTCTTCCTGAATGGCGCGGATCGTCTTGCCCTTCGGCCCGATGACCTCGCCGATCTTCTCGGGGTTGATCTGGATCGACACGATCCGCGGAGCGAACTCGGAGAGCTCGTCCCGGGCGCCGTCGATGGCCTGATCCATGAGTCCGAGGATGTGCATGCGGCCCTTGTTGGCCCGCTCCAGCGCCTCGGTGAGGATGGCGACGTTGATGCCCTCGATCTTGATGTCCATCTGAATCGAGGTCACACCGTCGCGAGTCCCGGCGATCTTGAAGTCCATGTCCCCGAGGGCGTCCTCGAGGCCGAGAATGTCGGTGAGAACGGCGACGTCGTCGCCTTCCTTGATCAGACCCATGGCGATACCGGCGCAGGGCGCCTTGATGGGCACACCGGCATCCATGAGGGCCAGCGATGTTCCGCAGACCGTGGCCATGGACGACGATCCATTGGACTCGAGAATGTCAGAGACGATCCGGATGGTATAGGGGAAGTCGTCGTAGGCCGGGAGCAGCGGCTGGATAGCACGCTCGGCCAGATTCCCGTGCCCTACCTCACGGCGGGAGGTGCCGCGGTACGGCCGCGCCTCGCCGACCGAGAAGGGCGGGAAGTTGTAGTGGAGCATGAACGACTTCGAGATCTCCTCGCGGGAGTCGATAGAGTCGATGCGCTGCTCGTCCCGCGCAGTGCCCAGTGTCGTGACCGCGAGAGCTTGCGTCTGGCCGCGAGTGAAGAGGGACGATCCGTGCGTGCGGGGCAGAACCCCGACCTCGCACGTGATGGCCCGGATGTCGTCGAGGCCCCGCCCGTCGGCACGCTCGCCCTTCTCGAGGATCTGGCGACGCATCGTCTGCTTCTCGATGCCCCGCAGCGTCTCCTTGATGTCCTTCTGGTGCTCTTCCCACCCGTGATCCTCACTGACGAGCTGTGAGATGACGTCCTCCGTCACGGCGGCCATGGCCTGGCTGCGCTCCTGCTTGTCACTGAGCTGTAGCGCCTCGGCCACCCGGTCGGCGGCCATGTCCTCGACCTTCTTCTTGAGCTGTGCGTCGGGCTCGATCGGAGTCCAGTCCATGTCGGGGATGTTGTGGTCCGCGATGAACTCCTCCTGAAAGGCGCAGAGCTCCTTGATGGCCTCGTGAGCTACCTGCAGCCCTTCGAGGATTTCGGACTCTGGCACTTCCAGGGCGCCGCCCTCCACCATGGTGATGGCATCATCGGTCCCAGAGACGACGATGTCGAGGTCGGAATACTCGAGTTGCTGGAAGGTGGGGTTCACCACCCAGTTGCCCTGGATACGCCCGACGCGGACCGAGGAGACCACCTTGTTGAACGGCACCTTGGACACGTTCAGCGCCACGGAGGCGCCCAACATGGCGATGACATCGGCGTCGTTCTCCTGATCGGCCGACAGGATGAAGCACGCGACCTGAGTCTCGTGCATGAATCCGTCGGGGAAGAGGGGCCGGATCGGACGGTCGATCATCCGGGCAGAGAGAATCTCCTTCTCACCAGGGCGACCTTCGCGCTTGAAGAAGCCGCCGGGGATCTTACCCGCGGCGTAGGACTTCTCGCGGTACTCGATGGTCAGCGGGAAGAAGGGAAGATGTGTGGGGTTGTCCTGCACCGTCACGGCGCAGAGCACGGCGGTGTCACCGTACTGGACGAGGCACGAACCCTGGGCGAGACGAGCCATACGGCCCATCTCGAGGGATAGCGTGCGCCCGGCGAATTGACGCTCCAACCTCTGAATCATTTCGTTGTCACTCACTTCGTTGCGACCGGGGAACGTCCCCGGCGATTGAATTGAATGCCGAAGTGGTGTGTGGTCCGGAGGAGAGAGCGACCGCCGCTCGAGGCACGCTGGTGGCTACGCAGAGCGCAGCTGCCGGTGGCCCGATCCTGCAGCACGTGTTGTAGGCCGTCTCCCACCCGAGGCGCACACGCGCTTCGGCTGAACTACCGGTGATCTGCACTGGCAGAACAACCGGGTACTGCGGTGG
>JABDLS010000055.1 GCA_013002885.1 Gemmatimonadota bacterium
CGCGCGGGTCGTGCCCGGCTTTCACCGTGCATGAAGAGGGTGCGGCTCGCCCGAGGGTCGGCGCCGCGATCAGTGCCGTAGCCCGAGATCCTTGATGAGCTCGCGGTACTGTTCGATGTCCTTGCGCTTGACGTACTCCAAAAGCCGTCGCCGCCGCCCGACCATCTTCAGAAGGCCCTGGCGGGAGTGGTGATCGTGCTTGTGGGCGTCGAAGTGGTCCCGAAGATCATTGATGCGAGCCGTCAGGATCGCGATCTGGACCGGGGCGCTGCCACGATCCGTCTCGTGGAGCTGGTACTTCTTGATCAGTTCTTCTTTGGCGACCGTCACGGTCGTGCCTCCTCGAGAGTCACTCGCTACAAGGGAAGCGAAAAAGGCCGGGCGCGCTGAGCGCCTTCGGTTATCAGCCTAGAAACCTAGGCAAACCGTGAACTTGCGTCTACCGGGGGAGGTCTTCACTCGCCGTCGGAAAGCACCCGCCGGGCCCGATCAACGTCCTGGCGGATCTGCTCCACGAGGGCGTCGACGGTGGTGAACGGCTCGATGCCACGGAGGTGCTCGATGAAGTCCACACGGACCTCCTCACCGTAGATGTCGTGGTCGAAGTCCATGAGGTGGAGTTCGATGGTGGGAGGTGAACCCTTGAAGGTCGGGCGCGGCCCCAGATGCAAGGCACCGGCGTAGGTGCCGCCGCGGAGGACGCCCCGAACGGCGTAGATACCCTGGGGTGGGATCAGCTTGTCGCCCTCCGCCACCCGGATGTTCGCCGTGGGAAAGCCCAACCCCTTCCCTCGCCCCTCTCCCCGGACCACGACGCCCCGAATCGAGTACGGCCGACCCAGGCAAGCCCGGGCATCGGACATGGCTCCCTCCTCGAGGAGCGTGCGAATGCGGGACGAGGAGATGGCACCTCCGTCGGCGGAAACTGGAGCGACGACATCGACGGCAAAGCCCAACTCCCTCCCCATGGCCTCCAGGGATCCGGGATCACCCTCCCGATCGCGTCCGAACCCGTGATCGTAACCGATGACGAGTTCCTTGACCCCGAGTCTGCCGATGAGAATCTCCTCAACGAAGCGTCGGGGCTCATAACGAGAGAGCGCGTGTGTGAAGCTGATGAAGACGGCGTAGTCGAGGCCACTCTCCGCGAGGATCTCCTTCTTCTCTACCGGAGTGGTGAGAGACAGGGGAGCGTGCTCGGGTCGAACGATCTTCAAGGGGTGGGGATCGAAGGTCACGAGGACGCTTCGCCGTCCCGTGGCCTCCGCTCTGCGCCGGATCTCCTGGAGGACGGTCCAATGACCCAGATGGACGCCGTCGAACGTGCCCACGGTGACCACCGTGCCACGATCCGATGGGATACCGGGAGGATGGGCCCAGCGCACGAACGCCGTCATGCCGGGAAGACCTTCGCGGGCTTGAGCACCCCGTCCTCCAATCGGCCCACGGCGACGAGGTCGTCGGCATGGGCTACGGCCACGAGTCGAGCGGCAGACCCGGCTACCGCGTCCACCGGGAGGGCATCGGCTCCCACCCCTGCGGCTCCCATGCGCACGCGCTGGCCGTGGCGCACCCTCGCCGCCACATCGTCGGCTACCTGGAGTGTCGGCATGTGCGAGAGGGCCGCCAGCGGCGAAACTCGGGATGCTTCCACCGCATCGGCCTGCCCCAGGTCATTGGCCTCCACCGCATCCTCGAGATCGAAGGGGCCGACGCTCGTGCGCCGCAAGGCCGTGAGATGGGCACCCACGCCGAGGGCTTTCCCCAGGTCCCGGGCCAATGCTCGCACGTACGTACCGGTCGAGCAGTGGACACCGAAGGTGACGGTTGGCGGCTCGAACCGGAGGAGTTGCAGCTCGTAGACGTCGACGGCGACGGGCGCGAGATCGACGGACTCGCCGCGACGAGCTTTGCGGTGCATGGCTTCGCCTCCGACCTTCTTCGCCGAGTACTGGGGCGGCACCTGCTGGATCCGGCCCTCGAGGGTACGGAGGGCCGCCTCAACGGCCTCTATCTTCACCGTCTTCCATCCGTCGTCCTCTTCGATGAGCTCCCCCTCCCGATCGAGGGTGTCCGTCGAGACTCCCAGGCGCGCCTCGGCCGCGTACCTCTTGTCCAGACCGCTGAGGTACTCGGCGAGGCGTGTCGCACGTCCCACGCAGAGTACGAGTAGTCCCGACGCGAAGGGGTCGAGTGTCCCGGTATGGCCTACCCGTCGGGTGCCGAGACCACGACGCGCCATCGCAACCACGTCGTGAGAGGTGGGCCCCTCGGGCTTGTCGACTGGCAGAACGTAGTCGCCGTCGGCCGTCCTCACCGGCTTTCGCCGGGAGCGTCCGTTTTCGGAGGCTCCTCCGCCTCCTCGTCCTCGGGGAGAACCTCCGCCAGAACCTCCTCGATGCGCCGAGCTCCTTCCAAGGACCGATCGGGTTGGAAACGAAGCTCGGGGACCTTGCGGATGTGGAGGAGTTGACCGAGTTGGGAGCGGAGGAAGGGTGCTGCGGCTTCGAGGCCTTCGAGCATCTCGGGAAGGGCGTCATCGTCGACAGCCCGCACGAAGATCCGTGCCGAGCCCAGGTCACGGGCGGTGTCGACGCCCGTGATCGTCACGATACCCACCCGCGGATCCCGCACCTCGGTTCGGATGAGTCCCGACAGCTCCCTCTTGAGCTGTTCATTGAGACGCGCCAATCGCTTGCTCATGGCCCGGGCTCCGTCGCGGCCCGCCAGGCCCGCCTCTGCGTGTTCGAGAGAGGCTGCAGCCGCACACCCGAAGGACCGGCAGGCACCACGATCACGGGAAGTCCCGGTCGACGCGCACGATGACGGCAGTGCCCAACGACTCCACGAACTGGTCGGTCTTGTCGAGGATGGACATGGCCTGACGACGGTCCGTGGTCACGATGGCGATGGACAGCTCGGCTCGGGAGTGGACGTCGTGAAGACCGGTCTCGGCCACGGAGACGTTGTACCTGGACCTCAGACGATCCCGCATGGAACGGACGACGGCCCGCTTCTCCTTCAAGGAAGAGCAGCCGGGAATGGAGAACTCCCACGTCTGCGACGCGACGATCACGGACGCCCCAGCGCCGCGGCCCCATCTCTCGGATCGCCTCTCGTCAGGTCGAGCTCGCCAATGTCCGCGCGACCTCTTCGACGGTGTAGCACTCGATGAGATCGCCGACCTTGATGTCGTTGAAGTTCTGGATCCCGATCCCACACTCGAAGCCTTCCCGGACTTCCTTCACATCGTCCTTGAAACGCTTGAGAGATCCGATCTCCCCGTCGTACACCACGATGCCGTCGCGGATCAGCCGTGCATGGCCCTTCCGGTCGATGCGACCCTCGGAGACGTAGCAACCGGCAATGGTCCCCACCTTCGACACCTTGAAGACCTCGCGGACCTCGGCGGTCCCCTCGATGGTCTCTCGCTTCTCGGGGGCCAACATGCCCTCGAGCGCTGCGGTAACCTCGTCGACGGCCTCGTAGATGACGTCGTAGACATGAATGTCCACATCCTCCCGCTCCGCCTGCTGCCTCGCGGCGGTCTGGGGACGCACACGGAAGCCGATGATGACAGCGCCCGACGTCTGGGCCAGCAACACGTCGGACTCGTTGATGGCGCCGACGCCACGGTGGATGACTTCCACCTGCACCTCGCTCGTACCCAGCTGTTCGAGAGCGTCGGAGAGAGCCTGAACCGATCCGTCCACGTCGCCCTTGATGACGAGGGGTAGGTTCGAGACCTGCCCGGCTTCGACCAGTGCACCGAAGTCCCCGAGCTTGATCCCGCGCTCCCGGATCCGGAGCTGCTTCTCGCGGTCTAGGCGCTGACGATTACCGGCGATCTCCGCAGCCTGAACGGCCGCCATCGCCTGGAACGTGTCACCTGCTTGCGGAACCCCACCGGCGCCGAGCACCTGAACCGGAACGGCCGGGCCCGCCTCTTTCACCGAGTGTCCGCGCTCATCGAGCAGTGCCTTCACACGGCCGTCGTACAAGCCGCAGATGAAGGAATCGCCGACGCGCAGAGTCCCCTTCTGTACGAGTACCGTCGCCACGGCGCCCTTGCCCTGATCGAGCTGAGCCTCGATAACCGTCCCCACCGCGTCGCGGTCGGGGTTCGCGGTCAACTCGAGCAACTCCGCCTGCAGGAGGACCTTCTCGAGGAGGTCCTCGATGCCCTGTCCCGTCTTCGCCGAGATCTCGGCAACCAGCACGTCCCCACCGAAGTCCTCGACGTTGACCGAGTGCTGGAGGAGCTCCTGTTTGACCCGCATGGGATCGGCCGCCGGGAGGTCGATCTTGTTCACGGCGACGATCATCGGCACACCGGCATTCTTGGCGTGGCTGATGGCCTCGATGGTCTGAGGCATTACCGAGTCGTCGGCGGCGACGATGAGGATGACGATGTCCGTGACGTCGGCGCCGCGGGCGCGCATCGCGGTGAAGGCGGCGTGCCCGGGGGTATCCAGGAAGGTGAGGCTTTTCCTGCTCTCCAACTCGACGTGGTAGGCACCGATATGCTGGGTGATACCTCCAGCCTCCCCGGCAACGACGTTGGTCTCCCGAATCCGGTCCAGGAGAAGGGTCTTTCCGTGGTCGACGTGTCCCATGACCGTGACCACCGGCGACCGAGGTTTGAGATCCTCAGGCGCATCCACTTCCTCCTCTTCCACTTCGGCTTCGGAGACGTACTCCTCCTCACGTTCGACCGTATAGTTGAACTCCTCGAGGAGAAGTTCGATCTGGTCGAAGTCCAGGCGCTGATTGATGGTGACCATCAGCCCCAGGTTCTTGAAGGCCGACCCGATGATCTCGGTAGACGTGACGTCCACCAATTCGCCGAGCTCGGCGACGGTCAGGAACTCGTTGACCCGCACGGTGCGACGTTCCCGCTCCTCCTGCTCCTGAGCCTCCTGCTCCTGAGCCTCCTGCTCTTCAGCCGAGAGGCGACGGCCCTTCTTGCGCTTCTTCTTGCCGCCACCGCCTTTGATCTCGGCCATGACGCGCTGGATGTTCTCCTGCACCGCGGTCTGATCGACGCCGCCACGGCGCTGACCCTTCTTCCGGTCTTTCCGCTGTCGGCGCCCGTCGGCAGTGTAACCCTCGGCCTGAATGCGTACCTGGCCGCCGGGCCCAGCGCTGGCCGCCGGTGCCGGCGTCGGACGCCTGATGGTACGGACAGGCCCGTCAGGCTGGCCGGCGCGGGCCGGCGCGAGTCCATCCTCCGAGGCTTCCTCTTGGGCTTCCTGCAACGCTTCCGAGGCTTCGTCGTCTGCCTCCGCCTCGGGCTCGTTGCTATCGGCCTCAGCCTCCGCCTCTTCCTCCGCTTCGGCCTCGACGCCCTCGTCGGCATCGTCGGCCTCGGCTTCGACCTCATCCTCCTCGTCGTCCACATCGTCCGACTCGTCGGAGTCGTCCTCGGCGGTGACCTCGTCGGTGTCGTCGCCCTCGTCGGACTCCTCCTCGTCTGAATCCTCGGACGTGGACTCCACGTCTTCAGCTTCGGCTTCGGGGGCCTCGTCGTCCTCGGCCTCTTCCTCAACGGCTTCCGGCTCGGGTTCGGCCCGGCGGCGACGACGGCGACGGCGTGGTGCCGAGGGCGCCGCCTCCTCCATGGCCGCACGGATGGCTTCAGCCGGGTCCTTGTGACCCGCCCGTCGCTCGCGCTCTACCTTCGCGAGCACCTTGGCCATCTGCCCATCCGAGATCGTCGCATCCTCGTCCGACACGGGAATGCCCATGTGCCGTAGGAGCGCGATCAAGGAGTCGGCATCGACCTTCAGGTCGTCCGCTAGTTCGAATACCTGCATGTCTTCTTTAAGCCTCCACTGCGTCGCTTCCGCCCTCGCGCCTCACCATTTCCAGCTCGGCTACGAGTCGATCCGCGAGCGCGCCATCGGTCACCGCAACGGCGGAAAGCCGTGCGAACCCGACAGCCGCACCCAAAGTGTTTCGATCCCCCAGGACGGCCCGGGGGATCGATCGGTCGTGCAACGTCGTCCGAATTTTTTCCAGTTGGACGCTCGACGCGTCCTTCGCAACTACAATCAGCTTGGCATCACCCTCACGGACCGCCCGGCGCACCGCATTCGTTCCCGGTGCGACGGCGCCGGCCCGGCGGGCGAGCCCCAGAAGCCGCAAGGCGCTATTCGCCCGAGGCTCCGTCGTCGCCATCGTCATCCGACTCCTCCGACTCGTCATCGGATTCGTCCGCTTCCTCAGCGTCGTCCGACACGCCAGGGGCCTCGTCCGGGTCGTCCTCCGACCCCGACTCTTCGGCCTCAGCCGCGTCGCCCTCCTCGGCCGCGGGAAGCTCACCTTCCACCACCGTCAGCTCGTCGATGAGCTGAAGGAGCCGGTCGGCATCCTCCTCTCCGATACTCTCGATCCGGAGGAAGTCTCCCCGCTCCAAGTCAATAATCTGCAGAAAAGTATCGTAACCGGCCTCCGAAAGGGCCGCTAGTACGGCGGGACGCAGGTCCAGCTCAGACAGCGGGAAATCCGCAGTCTCGTATTGATCGTCCGCTGGAGCGTCGTTGAACATCGAGAGGTCCGAACCACGTTCGAGCCACTCCCGCGACCCGTAGAGATCGATCTGCCAACCGATGAGTTGGGACGCCAGGCGCACGTTCTGCCCGTTTCGGCCGATGGCGAGGGAAAGCTGATCCTCGTCGACGATGGCCGTCACCACCTGTCGCTCGGGGTCGCTCAGCACCTTCGACACCCGAGCCGGAGCCAGCGCGCGTCGGGCGAACACCTCCGGATCCGGGTGCCACGGCACGATGTCGATTCGCTCGCCGCCCAGTTCGTTGACCACAGCCTGGACCCGCGAGCCCTTGAGGCCCACGCAGGCGCCAACGGGATCGATGGACTCGTCACGGCTGTAGACGGCGATCTTCGTGCGTCCGCCGACTTCCCGAGAGATCTCCCGGATCTCGACGATCCCTTGGTAGATCTCCGGCACCTCGAGCTTGAATAGCGCAGAGACGAAGAGTGGATCGGCTCGCGAAAGGATGAGGCGAGGCCCTTTGGGCGTCTCCTCGACCTTCTTGAGGACCGCGCGAATGGGATCACCCTGGCGGAAGCGCTCCCGCGGGTTCTGGTCCTTCCACGGGATGATGGCCTCGGCGTCCCGGGAGAGGTTGAGCATGACGCGCAGCTTGCCTCGCTCGATCTGCTGGAGCTCCCCGGAGAGGAGCTCGCCGATCCGGTCGGAGAACTCGTCGCGGATCCGGTCCCGCTCGTTCTCCCGAACCCGCTGGACGATACGCTGTTTCACGGCCATGACGGCGTTTCGACCGAAATCGGCAAAGGAGACCGGTACTTCCATGACATCGCCGACCTCGAAAGTCTCGTCGTCCCATCGCGCCTCGTTCAGGGCGATCTCCGTCGCCGGGTCCTCCACCTCTTCCACGACGCGCCGAAGCACGACGATATCGAAGTCCCCCGTGTCTTCGTCGATGTCGATCTCGGCCTGGACGGTGGGGCCATGGATCCGCGCGAGGCCAGCGAGAATGCCGTCCTTTACGAGATCCGCCATCTCCTCGTCACTCAGGCTCTTGGTCGCAGCGACGTCTCGAAACGCCGCGACGATCTGGGCCGCGTTCGCCATCTCTATCTCCTCACTTCCACGTGAACACGAGGTGGGCCTTC